>JBJMKX010000037.1:0-19109 GCA_045805605.1 Solirubrobacteraceae bacterium | reverse complement strand
CGAGCACCAGCCGGATCCCGTTCGCGGCCAGCCGCCGGCAGAGCAGGTCGTCGGAGCTGTAGAACCCGTCGCTGTCGGCGCCCAACAGCCCATAGGCAAACTATGCCGACTGCGTGGCTATGCCCCCGATGAGCCCGCTTCACATGCGGGGAGAGGCGAGCCAGTCGGAGCCCGCGATCGCGTAGTGGCGAGGACCAGGGACCCGGCGAGGATCGTGCGCGGAGACGTCCGTTCGCCTCGGGGCGGGCATCGGCTACCGCATCGCCGCGAAGCAAGAGCCAGATCATCGGCACTCCGTGCTTCCGCGTCTCGTCCAAGCACCCGTGTCGTCGCTGTCGACCAAGGTCCTACTTGCCTACGAGAGCGCGAGCGGAGGGTGTCCGGTTTGGCGCCCCTCCGCCGGGCATTTCACCGGACGGGTCTTACGGGACACCAGCATCCCGCGCCAAGTCGACGTGGCGTCTCGAGCGCCCTGGTCCGCTGAGCGTCTCCCCATACGGAAGCCCCACCGCCGAGCCAGATCCTCGAGGTTCCCATCGATCTGCCGTTGCGTGAAGTTCCGCGCGGCAACCTTCGATGCAGGCGCACACGGACGCGATGTCAGAGCTGCCGAGCGGCGGGGGCGCTGGGGTCGGGAACGTAGGCGCAATACGTGCCGGTGCGGATCGTCCGGTCGAGGTGCTGGCCGAGCTCGGGATGGTGCTCAGCAACCCGGACCATCGCCTGGCGGATCGCGCGGGTCACGCTGACTCGAGCCCGCTCGGACGTCGACGCGGCCGGTCGGTCGCGGCCACCGAGGCCGACCGCACGCGAGAGTTCCCGAACGAGGAAGTCGCGTTCGGCGTCTGCCTGCGCCTCTCGCTCGGTGTCGTCGAGAGCGCGCGCCTGTTCGATGTCGTCCTCGATCTCGGCGAGGCGCCGACGGTAGGCGTCCTTGGCTCGCGCGTCGAGCATCTCGCCGGCATCGTCGAGACCTGTGCGCGACAGGCCGGTCGCACGGCTGCCCTCGGTCCCGGCGACCCGGCCGCTTTCGGCGGCGACGAGGTCGAGCACGTGGAACTCACGGCCAGGGTAGGCGAGTAACCGCGCGAGGTACCGGATGCCCTTGAGGTCTCGCACCCGCACCATGCGCCCCTCGAACATCACAGACCAGTAGTCGCCCTCGCGGCGAAACGTGTCGAGGTCGCTGTCATGGGGCTCGTCCGCTCCGCCGCCTCGCTCGACCGACCCCGCATCGTCGGCTGTCCGCTCGGCTTCGATCCGGTCGAGAACCGTGCGAGCCGCTTCGACCTCCAAAGCGGCTCGGTGCTCACTGCCGCTCGTGCGCAGGGCGTCGGAGAAACCGACTCGCGCGAGCGCCGCCTCGTAGGGCGCCCGGACCTCGGTCCAAAGCCGCGTGGCTTCGGCGCAGAGCCGCTCCGCGTCCGCCGGATCGCCCTCCGCGAGCCGCACCCGGCCACGAGCGAGGGTCGCGCCGGCGACGATCGCCTTGCTTTCGAACCGGGCGGCCACCCGAGTCAACTCGTCCGCGGCCGAGCGCGCTCGAGCGATGTCGCCGGCGGCGATCTCGATCTCGACCTGCGCCTCGAGCAGTGGCGCGCGCTGCAGATCGGTGTCCGGCGGGCGCTCCTTGAAGGGCACCCGCATCGGATGCTCGAGCGCGTCTCGGATGGATGCGGCCGCCGTGGCTACATCTCCTTGGGCCAGTCGCACGAGCGCGAGACCGGGCTGTGGATCCCAGCCGGCGCGATGGGCAGCCAGGAGGACTTCCTCGGCGCCTTCGATGTCTCCCCTGCGAAGTCTGATCCGCCCGAGTTCGCTCAACGGCCAGCCCATTTCGCGTCTCAGGTAAGGGCGCAGTTCCTCGCACGCGCCGAGGGCCTCTGTCTCTGCCTCTCCGCACGACCCGCGCAGCCTGAGGATCTCCGCGCGGTGGACCCGGCAGCGCCCATGCAGGCTGCCGATCGCATTCGTCTTGCACCACCGCTCCATGGCCTCGGTCCATTCCTCGGCGACGTCGTACTGCGCGAGTCCCTGCAGGGCGCAGACAAGCTCGCAGTAGACGACCCCGGTCGAGAGCGGATCGAGGTCTCCAGAGACGGTCGCCACTCCAACCTCGTCGAGCAGCGCAAGGCCCTGCTCGACATCACCCTCCAGGATCAGCAGCCGTGCTTCTGCCACTCGTCCGAGGGCGCACGCCGCTGCGTCGAGCTTCGAGCCCAGCTCAATCGCCCGCCGGGCCCACGGTCGAGCGCCGGGTAGGTCGCCGGTCAACATGCGCTCGTACGTCCGAACGACCGCAAGCCAAGCGCTCGCCGGCGTCTCACCCCGACGCTCGAGCAGCCGCTCGGCTCGTGCCAACCAGCCCCGCACCGGCGCCATCAGGGCGGTGTCGAAGAGCAGGTGCATCGCGACGCGGACCGCCGCACCGGCCGCCGCGTCCGTGTCGCCGGCCTCCACGCAAAGCGCGAACGCACGCTCCCATACCTCGATGGTCACGTCGAGGTGCCCCGCCGCGTACGCGACCTCGCCGAGGACCGGGAGATCGTCGGGACCTACGAGGCCGTCCGCATCCGCGCTCATGAAGAGCTCGAACGCCGCCCCCCAATCTCCTCGCGATGCCGCGTCATGCGCGCGCTGGACGACGGTCTCGTCGACGGCGTCGGTCATCGCACGCCGCCGAACCGGCCCCGGCCGTAACCGTGGGAGTTACCGCTGTAACGGGCTTGCTCACGCATATGGATTGCGGACCACAAGCCCCCCGCGTGAAACGAGGAGGACTCATGCAGAGCGTAAACGTCAATGACGTAAAGCTGGAATACGAGGTCATCGGAGCGGGCGAGCCGGTGCTGCTCATCAGCCCCGTCATCGCGGACGGCTTCCTGCCCCTGGTCGCGGAACCGGCGCTCGCCGACCGCTACCAGCTCATCCGCTATCACAGGCGCGGGTGGGTCGGCAGCACGCACACCCCGGCGCCGGTGAGCGTCGCGGACCACGCCGCCGACGCCGCCGCGTTGCTCGACCGTCTCGGTCTGCCACGCGCCCACATCGCCGGCCACTCCACCGGTGCGGCGGTGGCCATGCAACTGGCACTCGACCACCCCGAGTACGTGCACACGCTCGTGCTGCTCGAGCCGTCGCTGATCGCGGTGCCCAGCCTCGAGGCCTTCTTCACGCAGGCCGAGCCGGCGTTCGCGGCGTACGCGAGCGGCGACCACCCCGGTGCGCTGGCGATCTTCATGAGCGCCGTGAGCGGCCTCGAGTGGGCGAAGGTCAGAGCCCTGCTCGAGCAGCGCGTCCCCGGCGCGCTGGAGCAGACCATTAGGGACGCCGACACCTTCTTCGGCGTCGAGCTGCCCGCACTGACCGAGTGGGTGTTTGGCGCTGAGCAGGCAGCCGCCATCCACCAGCCCGTCCTGTCCATGCTCGGCAGTGAGACACAGCCCGTGTGGGTGGAGGTCGCCGACTTCCTCCGCTCTGCGCTGCCGCAAGTCGACGAATGCACGATCGACGGCGCGGGTCACCTGCTGCCGATCCAGCGCCCCGAGCCCGTCGCGCGGGGAATGGCAGAGTTCCTGGGACGGCACTCCATCGGCGACGACGAACGCGACGCGCTCGAGCGTCCGTCACGGAGCCGTGCTGCGTCGGTGGCCGTTTCTCGCTGACGCCGCCCGGAGCACGGACGGGCGACGATCAGCGTGCCCAGGTCCCATCGCAAGCAGTAGCGGGAAGGATCTCGCCCGAGATGCTCGCTCAGGTCACAAGCGAGCATCTCGGCCCCCGCCCTGTTCATGCTCGCTCCGAACGAGCAGCATGAGCAACCGGCGCGGCGAGAGACGCTTCCCTCGCCGGGCGAATGTAGACGAGCGCGCGGAGGAGCGCGCTGATGAGCGAGCATGCCTCTTTCCGCCACGCCGCGCATCTCGTCACCATGCTGAGCCACCTACGGCGCTCGGAAGGGGCGCCTCGGCATGATCGGCTATGGGTACGTGACCGCGGTTGCCGTCGCAGGGACGCTTCGCCGGTCGAGGCCGGCGGCAGCACGCGCTCTGCCGGCACCACCGGCCCGATGCTGTCGGCATAGCTTCAGCACCCGACTTGTCCATTGAGGATTGGGGCTGCAGCTCCGTCGGGAGGTACGGATCGTGTCGGGTTCTCGCAGGAAGCCCGGGCCGCTCGGGCCGTTCGTGGACGGTTACCGCGCCTGGCTGGTCGGGCGCGGCTACTCGCCATCGGTGGTCGTCCGGTCTCTGGTCACGCTGGGGCACCTGGGACGCTGGCTGGAGCTCAACGGCGCTCGCGGTCGATCAGCTCACCGCCGAGGCGGCGAGCAGCTTCCTGGCCGAGTATCGGGTCGATCGTGGGCGGTTGCCGGGAGCGAGCGTCTGGCCGCTGCTTGAGTATCTGCGCGCCGAGAGCGCCGTTCCGCCCGAGCCGCCCGCGGTGGTGGCGCCGGTTGAGCAGTTGGTCGGCGAGTACCGCAAGTGGCTGGTCTGCGAGCGCGGGTTGGCGCCGGTCACGGTCCGCGCCAGCGAGCGGTTCGCCCGGCGGTTCCTCGCCGGACGCGTCTCCGCGGGGGACCCGTGCGGCGTGCTGGGGATTACGGCCGGCGAGGTCAATGCATTCCTGGTGCGCGAGTGCGCGCGGGTGAGCAGCGGATCGGCCGGGTGCTGCGCCTATCGGCTGCGGTCGCTGCTGCGTTATCTCGCGGTTCGAGGCGTTGCCGATCCCGGGCTGGCGCAGGCGGTTCCCCGGGTCGCGCGCTGGCGCGAGGCGACGATCCCGCAGTTCCCGACGCGACCGGACATCGACCGGCTCCTCGCCTCGTGTGACCGCCAGGACGCGACCGGCGCGCGCGACCATGCGGTCCTGCTCCTGCTCGCACGGCTGGGGTTGCGAGCGGTCGAAGTCGCAACACACGTGGTCTTCGTCCGATGCGATCGCGAGCTCCGCATCGACCCTGCTATTGCATCTGCCTCAAGAGCAGCAGCGCTCACTGTCTTACCCGCGCTTCAGCCCGGGACGAGGTGCGAGCGCGGGACGTGCCTGTTGCCTTACGCCGGGCGACTAAGCAGACCCTGGGGCTAGACGGTTGTGGGTTCGAGTCCCATTAGCCGCTTGGTCGCAATCCCTGCGTTTGCGGGGGTTTGTCGTTTGACAGGCGGGTCCTTAACCGACGCTCCACCGCGCCTTTACCGCCCGCACCCAACTTGTCCGGCGCAAGGCCGCACTGGGCGGTCTCTCTTGGAAGGAGCGGTCGTGAACCGCCATGTTGTTGTCAAGCCGCTAAATAAGACCGTCGGCGGACTTGCTTGCCTAGCGCTTAGCTGCTGCGTTGCGGCGTTTGCTGCCCCTGCTCTAGCGCACGATGTTCCCAACGAAGCCAACTGGCACATCCATGACGGAACGGGCGGAGGCCCGCTGGTCGGCGACCACCACGCGGGACTCGGATTCTGGCCGCGGCTCTTCGCCCAAGAGGGGCTGGTCTACGGCACGGCGGAGGCGCCGTTCGTGCGCTGTCCCAACGCCACCGACAAGGTCTTCTTGCCCAATGGCGTCAACGGAGCGGTAGACGGCGCGGGCGTGTGCATGAGCGACGTCTTTGTCGTTCACCTCCTCAGCGGCGTGGACACGCCCAGCGGGTGGTCCACGCTCACCTTCCCCAACGGCACTTTCCTCTCCTACCTATTGACGCCGCGCGGCTGAGCGACGTACTCCGGCGGGGCCGCTCTAAGCGGCCCCGCCGGTGCGCCACCGCTTGCGCCTTCGCCTGGTAGCGACCGTCTCGCGAGTCGAGGGCAGACGACCGGAATGGACGGTGGGTGTCGCGCAAACCCCCGGTCCGTCCGTGGTGGTTAAGACACTTTGGGCATGCCCCAGAACTTCCTCGAGAGTGATCGGGAGCAGGTGTTCTTGATGCCTCCGGATCCGCGCGATTGGCTGCCCGAGGGCCACCTCGCGTGGTTCATGTTGGAGACCGTTGAGCAGCTAGATCTCGCGCCGTTTTACGCCTCTTACCGCCAGGACGGTTGGGGTCGGGCGGCGTTTGAGCCGCGGATGATGATCGCCCTTTTGCTCTATGCCTATGCGCGGGGTGAGCGCTCCTCGCGCGGGATCGAGCGCAAGTGCATCGAGGACGTCGCCTACCGGGTGATAGCCGCTCACCGGACCCCGGATCACGCGACGATCGCACGCTTCCGTGTCCGCCACGAGGAGTCGCTGGCCGCCCTGTTCACTGAGGTCCTCTCGCTCTGCGAGGAGGCGGGCCTGGTGAAGGTCGGGGTGATCGCGATCGATGGCACCAAGGTGCACGCGAACGCGTCGCATCACTGCAATCTCGACTACGAGCGGCTCGTGCGGGAGATCCTCAAGGAGGCCGCCGACGTTGACGCGGCCGAGGACGAGCTCTTCGGCGATGCCCGCGGCGATGAGCTGCCGCCTGAGTTTCGCTCAACCGGCGAGCTGCGCAAGCGCTTGCGCGAGGCCAAGCAGCGCCTGGACGCCAAGCGCGCCGCGGAGCAGAAGCCCGTCCCGCGCTCGCGCCCGGAACGCCTGAAGGAGTCAAAGAAGCGCCTCGATCAGGAGCTCGAGCTCGAGCGTCGCGTGGTCGCCGACTATCAGGCGTGGCGGGCGCGCGGGATCAGCGCCGACGGGCGCCGCTTCGGAGGCCGCGAGCCGAAGCTCGAGCCGCTGCCCGAGCGGCCGCGGGGGAAGATCAACACCACCGATCCGGACTCCCGCAACGTCAAGACGCCGCGCAGCTACACCCAGGGCTACAACGCACAGGCCGTCGTCAACGAGCACCAGATCGTGCTCGCCGCCGAGGTGACCGTCAGCTCACCGGACTTCGGGCACCTTGAGCCGATGGTCGAAGCCACCAACAAGGAACTGGAAGCGATCGGCGTCAGCGAGACCCCCGCAATCGCGGTCGCCGACGCGGGCTACTGGCACGAAGACCAGATCGACAACGTCGTTACGGGCTGCACCCAGGTGCTGATCCCGCCCGACGCCGTCAAACGCGACACACCCGGGCCCGGGTGGCAGGGCGGACGCTTCACCTGGATGCGCAACGTGCTCGCGACCGACTACGGCGCCGGGCTCTACCGAAGACGCAAGGCGATCGTGGAGCCCGTGTTCGCACAGACCAAACACAACCGGCGGATCGACCGCTTCCAACGACGAGGCAGATCCGCCGCGCGGTCGGAGTGGCGGCTGATCACCGCCACCCACAACCTCATGAAGCTCCACAAGCACCAGGTAGCCGCCGCAGCGGCCTGAGAAGGCGTCCGAGCGGGCAATCGGCGCGTCTTCACCGCCGCGGTCGTCGGCGACGCCCGCCGCGCCCCCCATCGGCACCTTTGCGCGACACCCACGACGAAGACCAAGCGTCTCGGCGCGCCGTCGGCGGACGCGCGCTTCCGGTGGACGAAGCGACAGCCTCGAGACGAGGACAACGGCGGCGGACGGTTGCGGCGCTCCCGCCTTCGCAAGCCAAGCACGTGCCAGTCGCTCGCGTGCCGACACCTGGGCCCTCACCCGGAGAGCGAGCGAGCAGGCACCAGTCCCCGACAGCCGAGACCAACTTCTATTCGACTTGCTTCGAATAGGGAGCCGCTTCGGCCCGAACGCTGTCAATCGTGAACGCGTGGGAAACGACGACAACGAAGATCTCGGACCCCGTCTCATGGACGGGCGCCGAGCGGGTCATTTGGCGAGGGCGGCTATCTTCGGGCCACGATTTCGCCGGAGCTGTCTGGACGCCGCGACGGGAACTCGGCCCCGACAGGGTGCGAGCTCCTTGGCCGCCATCCCGCCGGCAACCCTCGGTCGGCGCTGATGGCACCGGTGGGGCTCCAAGTTGGGCTCCAAACTGAGCGAAAGTGACGGGTCACCGCAGAACCGAAAAGCCGCCTGGGAAGCGGGATCACAACCCATCAGTCCTAGATGGCCAAGGTTGAGGGCCTTATGGACTGTTATGGCCCGACCCAGACCGTGAAGGCGATCACCACCGGCACCGACTGCTCGCGGCGCAGCGCCCGCTCGGCCCAGCCAATCGCACCCGGATCGTCCCCACCGGTCGCTCAGGTCAAGCCGCTGCGCCGCGTCGAGCTCCTCCCCACGCTCGACCGCCGCTGCGTAGGCGATTCGGGGCCAGCCGGCCGCTCCGGAACTGGCTTCACGCCCTCCGGGAGGCCGCGAGAAGAGGCATTCCGGAGGGTGAGATGTTCCCCCACATGGTCCCCGCGCCCGGACGTCGCCGGCGAGCGTGCGAGCCGGACCTCCTGGCCTAGAGCCAAATTCCTGAGGGTGAGTGACGGGATTCGAACCCGCGACCGCCGGGACCACAACCCGTCGGAGCCGCTTGGAGCCGCGCCGCTTCGGTCCTTGGATCACCCGCAACGGATGCGACCAAGATGCGACCACGACTCTCCGGCGAGCCCGTGCGAGCGGGTGCGCGCGTGACCACGGCTGCTCCGTCCGAGCGAGCGAATGGGTCTCGAACCCGCGACCTTCGGCTTGGGAATCAACGGCTCGATCCGCCCCCACAACGAGGCCGGCATCCGCCACCCGTCGTCGTTCGATACCAAGCCCGTTCGCCCTCACCGCCGGGACCACAACGAGGGGCACGCTCACGGCTGGCCACAGCGTGGTCACCGTGTCACCCTCGCCGAGGGTGCGGGTGTCACCGTCCGGTCGCCGCGACGCCGCTCGGACGCGCGGGTCGATGCTTGCTCGGCTGGGGTTCGGATCGCCCGGACTTCCCGGTCCAGAGCGGTTGACGGCCGCTGCCGCCGGGTGCTGGACGGGCCGTTCTAGCGCCCCCGCCAGGACTCGAACCTGGGACCTGCGGAGTAGAAATCCGCTGCTCTGATCCAGCTGAGCTACGGGGGCCGGTGCCGACAATCTAGAGTCGCGCGGCATGCGACACGACCCGCGCACCGAGGCGTTCGAGCGGCTCGGAGGCCGGTACGACGTGCGTGTGCTCGAGCCCTCGCCGCCCGCCGTCGCCGAGGGGCCGTGGTTCGCGGACGATCCCGCCGCGCGTGGCGAGGTCCCCGCCGGGCGCACGCTCGTCTCGCCGGTCTCGAGCGGCGACCTGACCTGGGACGAGCTCGCGCGCGACGACCCCGACCTGGCCGCCTGGTGCGCCGACCGGTGGCTGGGCGCGTGGCGGCGGCTCGCGCCGCTCCCCGCCCGGTTCGTCGCCTGCCGCGAGGTGCTCCACGGCTACGCCGAGGGCACGCTCAAGCCCGGGCGCGAGGCCGCCAACGGCAAGATCGGCCTGCGTTATACCCGCGGCGGCTTCGGCACGCCGTTCTACGGCGCCGACGAGCAGCTGCGGGTCGAGGACGTAGAGCTCGTCCGCGTGAGAGGCGGCGACGAGGCCTCGCGGGAACCGATCGGCGGTGTCAGCGCCGAGGCGGTCGCCGCGCTGGCGGACTGGTACGGCTTCGTGACCTCGGTGCTCGAGGAGCTGCGGGCGCAGGCGGCGCCGGAGCTCGAGGCGTCGCGGGTCCAGCTGTGGCCCGAGCACTTCGACGTCTCCACGGAGCTCGGGGCCGAGGCGGCCGGCGCGCGCGCTGGCTACGGCGGGTCGCCCGGCGACGACGAGCATGACGAGCCCTACCTCTACGTCGTGCCCTGGACGGCGGAGCCCGAGGGCGAGCTGTGGGGTGCGGAGGGGTTCGTAGGCGCCGAGCTCCGCTATGCCGACCTGCTGGTCGCCGACCATCAGCGCGCAATGGCGCTCGACTTCTTCGCGACCCGCCTGCGGTCGCTGACCGCGTGACCGATCCCGAGCTGCGCCGCCTGCTGGCGGCGGACGGGCTGCCGGCACTCGGCGATCGGCAGTCGCGCTACGGACGACCGTGGGTGGCGGCGAACATGGCGTCGAGCGCCGATGGGCGCGCGACGGTCGGCAACACCTCGGGCGGTCTCGGAAACGCGGCCGACCGGAGGATGTTCGCCGAGCTGCGGGCGCAGGTGGACTGCGTGCTCGTAGGCACCGGGACGCTTGCCACCGAGCGCTACGGCCCGATCGTCCGCAACCCAGCCGTACGCGAGGAGCGCGAGCGGGCGGGGCGCTCGCCGCAGCCGATGTGCTGCGTCGTGACGCGCACCGGGCGCGTTCCGCTCGACATCCCGCTGTTCGGGGACCCCGAGCAGGAGATCGCGCTCTTCAGCGGCGCCCCCGTTCCGCTGCAGGGCGTGAGGGCGCGGGTCGACGTCACGCGTGCCGAGCAGCCCGGGTTCGGCGCCGCGCTGCGCGACCTGCACGCTCGCCGGGGCGTGCGCACGGTGCTCTGCGAGGGCGGGCCGCGCGTGCTCGGAGCGCTGATCGCCGACGGCCTGCTCGACGAGTTGTTCTTGACCGTCTCCCCGCTCTTGGTGGGCGCGGAGGGGATGAAGAACGTGATCGAGGCGCACACCGCCCCCGGCCCGGTGCCGCTCTCGCTCATGCGCGTGTCCGAGAGTGAGGGCGCCCTGTTGCTGCGGTATGCGGTGGGCCATCCCGGCTGACCGGCGCATACCCGCCGAGCAGGGAGCCGGTGCGGCTCGACGGGGTCGCCGATTAGCGCGCGCCGCCTTGCCGACTCGCCCGGCTACCGTGCCGCCGATGGCGACCGAGCCATTCGGCGAGCGCTGGACATGTCGGCGCTGCGGCCGCTCGTTCGCGGCCCGCAACCAGACGCACGCCTGCCATGCCGGCGACCCGACCGCTCTCGAACGCCACCTCGCCGGCAGGCCCGCTGCGGTGGTCGAGACGTTCTGGGCGGTGGTCGACGCGGCGCGCGCATGCGGCCCGCTCGAGGTGGTGCCGGAGAAGACCCGCGTGGCCCTGCACGCGCGGATGAGCTTCGCGGCCCTCATCACGAGGCGGCGGTGGCTCGACGGTCACGTCGTGCTCGCACGGCGGCTCGAGTCTCCCCGGTTTCGCCGCATCGAGACGTTCTCGCCGCGCAACCACCTGCACGCGTTCCGGCTGACCGACCCGGAGGAGGTCGACGCCGAGGTGAGCGGCTGGCTCGCCGAGGCCTACGAAGTCGGGATGCAGCGGCACCTATAGGGTCCCCGGATGGGCGCCAAGAGAGGCATCTTCGTCGCCCCGTTCGACGAGCTCTTCGACCCCAACGTCGTCGCCCGGCTGGCGGCGCGAGCGGAGGAGTGCGGCTGGGACGGGTTCTTCGTGTGGGACCACATCCGCTACTCGGCGCCTGCGAGCGCGGTGGCCGATCCGTGGGTGACGCTCGCCGCCGTCGCGAGCGCGACCGAGCGACTGAGGCTTGGCCCGCTCGTGACTCCGCTGTCGCGCCGGCGGGTGCACAAGGTCGCGCGCGAGACGGTGACGCTCGATGCGCTCAGCGGCGGGCGGCTGGTGTTCGGTGTTGGCCTCGGCAGCGACAACCACGCTGAGCTCGAGCCTTTCGGCGAGGTCGAGGACCCGCGCGAGCGCGCGCGGATGCTCGACACCGGCCTGCGCCGGCTCTCCGCCTACTGGGGCGGCGAGTTCGACCCGCCGCCGGTCCAGCAGCCACGCATCCCGGTCTGGGTGGCGGGGCGCTGGCCGGCCCGCCGGCCGGTGCGGCGAGCGGCGCGGTGGGACGGCCTGTTCCCGATCGACCTGCCCGGGCCCGAGGCGCTGGCCGAGCTGATCTCCGAGGTGGGGACGCTGCGCAGGGAGGACGGCCCGTTTGACTTCGTCGCGGCCAACCCGTCCGGCGTCGACCCGGCGCCGTGGGAGGAGGCGGGCGCGACGTGGTGCCTGACCGAGTTCGGGCCGAGCCCGAAGGAGGCCGAGGTTCGGGCCGAGATCGAAGCCGGGCCGCGGCGCTAGGCGCCGACGAAGTTCGCCGGCCGTCGCTCGACGAACGACAGCACGCCCTCGCCGCCGTCCCTGGTCTGGAACAGGGCGACCACGTCGTCGGTGAACCGGTTGACCGCGACCTGCGGCCGCTCGGCGATGTCGGGCGCGAGCTCGAGGCCACGCTGCGGGCGGCGCTTAGCGCGCCGGCACCAGGTCGTCCAGCACGTCCGCGAGGCCGCGCAGGTCGGGCAGCTCGCGTGTCGGCGGTGGGTCGCCCGTCTCCCCCAGCCGGTTGATCCACACCGACGGGATGCCCAGCTCGTTGGCCGGCACGACGTCGTGGAAGTGGCTCTGGGCGATGTGGACGTGCCGCGCGCGGTCGGCCTGGGTGGTGGCGTAGAACGCCTCCCAGTGGCCGTGGGCCGGCTTGTACGAGCCGATCTCCGAGGCCACGACGGCGCCGTCGAACGGCACGCCGATCGCGGCGATGGAGGCGTCGATGAGGTCGCGGTCGCTGTTGGTCAGCGCGACGAGCCTCCAACCGCGGTCGTGCGCCTCGCCGAGCGCCGCCGGAACCTCCTCGAAGACCGGCCACCGGGGAAGCGAGCGGCCGAGCGCGTCGCGCTCCTCCTCCGGTAGGCGAACACCCTGGTGCTCGGCGAGCTCGGCGAGCACCATCGCCATCACCGTCCGGTAGCGCGCCTGCGGATGATCGCGCTGCACCCGCGGCTCGATCTCGTGATAGCGGAGCAAGAGCCGCTCCCGCTCCCCGTCCCCGAACAGCCGCCCGAGCTCGGCCCCGATGCCGGCGTTCCAGTCGACCAGCGTGCCGTAGCAGTCGAACGTGGCCCAGCGGTCGATGGCTCCTCCTCGAACGGCCGCCAAGAGCTTCTCGGCGTAAGGGTTGGCAACGAGGTGTGTCCCCAGGAGATCAAAGCACCTGTTCGGTGTCGCCCGTCCTGCGGAGGCCCTCGGACGAGCTAGGGGTCGACGCCTCTGGCCGCCGGCTCCCTCAGGTCATCGTCGCGCTGGAGCCGGCCAGACGGAGTCGGCCGCCGACGCGAACTTGAACCAGAGAGGTCGGGGTGGCCGGATTTGAACCGGCGAATCCTCCCGCCCCCAAAGCGGGCGCTCTGACCAGACTGAGCTACACCCCGGTGGGAGGGCAGCTTAGCCAGTGCCCGCGCATGCAATCCATCCAGGCCTGTAGCCGTGCGCGAAGAACGGTGTCGCACACTCGAACGCTCAACACGCCGTGGACCGACCGCCACCGCCGGCCGGCGAGCTGTCTGCTGTTGGACTTGCGTCGGATGCGGATCGCTTCACCCTCGACTCCGAGGACGCGTCCCCAAAGCGTGCACAGGCCGCCGGATCCTGGTCCGCGTGGTACTGCAGGCTGTAGGTCCGCGAGCCGGTCGAGAGCCTTCCCAACCATGCGTCGGTGAACGCCACGACGGCGGGATCCGAGTTGCCCAGAACGACCTTGTTTCGGTCGCGCTTGTAGCCCTCGGCGATGTACAGCGTCACGAAGTCTCGGAACCGCGGGTCCTCGGCGAGCGCCGCGAAGGTGCGCCGGCCTTCCTGGTAGGCCCCCTCGCGAAGCGCGCGGTACTTGGCCTGCATCGCCGCGTTGCCCAGCCTCTGGCCGCGGTTCTGGCGGCCAGAGCGCTCGATCGGCAGGTCCCGGACCCAGTAGTAGATCGTCGTCCGCGATAACGCCAGGCACTCCGCCAGCTCGTCGATCGTGAGACGCTTCTCGACCCCGCAATCGGCGGACCTTTTCGCGGAGGTAAGGCGGGTACGTCACGGCTCCATGATGTGGAAGAACGGGCGGGTTTGCAGGAGAATTTGCAGAGTTGTTACAGGCCCAGGTGCATCCACACCGCCGGGCCGAACCGGGTCTCCGCCGGCTCGCCCGCCACGAAGCCCACGCGCTCGTAGAACTCCATCGCGCGCGGGTTTGCGATCACCGAGATCCGTGACGCGCCCTCCGCCCGCGCCCGCTCCGCCGCGTCGGCCACCAGCGCGCTTCCCACCCCGCCGCGCATCGCGGCCGGCTCGACGAACAGTCCGTCGAGCTCGCACGCCTCCTCTCGCGGCGGCAGCAGAACCGAAAAGCCGACCCGTAGGCCGTCCTTCTCGAGCACTCGCACCCGCCCGGCCCGCACGAGGCCGACGTCGAGCGCGATCGCGTCCGGGTGCTGCGCCAGCTGCTCGCGGTACTCCTCCCACACGTCCGACGCCCGTCGCTGCAGCGCCTCGAGCGCGGCGACCTCGTCCGGCCGCGCGTCGCGGATCACGGCTCGATCACGTGCGACGGGTCCGGCCGGCGCGCGGGGGGCGCCTGGCTGTAGTCGCCTAGATCCACATGCCCGACAGGTAGGCGCCCCACACCCGGGAGTTCGGCGTGCCGATGACCGCGTCCTCGGACGCCACGACCAGGTCGGAGCACAGCGCGAAGTCCTTGCCCGGGTCCCACTCGCCCTCGGTCGTGATCCCCTCGTCCCAGTGGTGGAAGCCCTCGCCGAAGTCGTAGCCGGCGCAGAACGCCGGCCCCGCCCCCCGCACGACGATCACCTTCACCGCCGGATCGCGCACCGCCGACCCGACGCACGAGGCGACCTCGTCGGGCATCGGCGGCACGATCGTGTTGAGCGCGTCCGGCTGGTTGAGCGTGATCGTCGCCACCGGCCCGGCGATTTCGTACAGCACGGTCTCCAACGAGCTCATGAGAACGCCGGTTCGACCCGGCCGGGGTACAGCTCGGGCAGCCCGTGGCTGACCCGGTCGGTGAACTCCGCCGGCCGCTTCTCGAGGAACGACGACACGCCCTCGCGCGCATCGGCGGATTGGCCGCGGGCGAACATCGCCCGCGAGTCGGCCTTGTGGGCCTCCATCGGATGATCGGCGCCGAGCATGTCCCACAGCATCCGCCGCGCCAGCGCGACCGAAACGGGCGCCGCGTTCCCCACGATCTCATCGGCAAGCGCCCGCGCCGCTCCCAGCAGCTCGTCGCCGGGGTGCACGGACCGCACGAGCCCGCCCTCCAGCGCCTCGGCCGCGGTGAACACCCGCCCGGTCGTCACCCATTCCATCGCCCGCGAGATGCCGACGATGCGCGGCAGGAACCACGACGAGCATGCCTCGGGCACGATCCCCCGGCGAGCGAACACGAACCCGAGCTTGGCGTCCTCGGCCACGAGCCGCACGTCCATCGGCAGGGTCATCGTCACCCCGACGCCCACCGCGGGCCCGTTGATCGCCGCGATGACGGGCTTGAGCGACGAGAAGATCCGCAGCGACACCGTCCCGCCCGTGTCGCGCGGGACCGCGTCGTCGGTCTGCACCTCGCGCCAGTCGAACGTCTCGCCCCCGCCGCCGAGGTCGGCGCCCGCGCAGAACGCGCGGCCCGCTCCGGTGACGATGACCGCGCGGACGTCGTCATCGGCGTCGGAGGCGTCGAACGCCTCGATGAGCTCGCGGCCCATCTCGGCGGTGAACGCGTTCAGGCGGTCGGGGCGGTTGAGCGTGATGGTGAGGACGCCGTCGGCGACCTCGGAGGTGATCGTCTCGAAGTCCATGGGCGGGATTGTCGTCCACACTGTCGCGATGCGGCCTCGCCATTCCCGCCTGGGCTATGCGCTGGCCGCAAGCGCCGCCACCATGTGGGCGCTCAACGGCTCGCTCTCCCGGCTCCTGCTCGACGACGGGGTCAGCGCGCTGCGCCTGGCCGAGCTGCGCGGGGTCCTGAGCTTCGTCATGCTGGCGGCGGCGCTCGCGATCGCCCGGCCCCGCCTGCTCCGCATCCGCCGCCAGGACATCCCGCGGCTCGCCTTCCTCGGCATCGTCGGACTCGCCGGCGTCCACGCGACCTACTTCTTCGCGATCTCGCGCCTCGACGTCGGCGTTGCCCTCGTGATCCAGTACCTCGGGCCGCTCATCCTGCTCCTGTGGCTGCGCCTGGTCCACCGCCGCCAGCTGCAGCGCTCCCTCTGGGGCGCCGCCGTCCTGTCCGTGATCGGCTGCTTCCTCGTCGTCCAGGCCTGGAACCCCGGGGCGATCGACGGGCTCGGGCTGCTCGCCGCCTTCGGCGCGGCGGTCACCTTCGCGATCTACCTCTACAGCTCCGAGCAGGCGGGCCACCGCTACGAGCCGGTCACCACTCTCGTATGGGGCTTCGGCTTCGCCAGCCTGTTCTGGCTCGTGGTTCAGCCGCCTTGGAGCTTTCCGTTTGCCGAGTTCACCAGCGCCGAGAACATCGCCCTCGGCCTCGGGGTCGCGGTCATCGGCACGCTGCTGCCGTTCGTGTGCATCGTCGCGGCGCTGCGGCACGTCCCGGCCAGCCGCGCTGCCGTCGTTGCGACGCTCGAGCCCGTGCTCGCCGCGATCATCGCCTGGCCGGTGCTCGGCCAGGACCTCGACGTCGCCCAGATCGTCGGCGGCCTGATCGTGGTCGGCGCCGTCGTCTGGGTCCAGATCCAGCGGCCCGCGGGCGAGGAGGAGGCGGCGCCGGCCTACCGCGAGTCCACCGCCGCCGCCGTCAGATAGCGTGGCGCGCCGCCATGGCCGCCATCCGCCCGCTGACTGCCCTCCACTACGACCTCGAGCATGCCGGCCCGCTGCGCGACCTCATCGCGCCGCCCTACGACGTCATCGACGCCGACCAGCGGGAAGCGCTCGCCGCGCGCTCGCCCTACAACGTCGTCCACGTCGACCTCCCCACCGGCGATGACCCCTACGAGAACGCCGCCCGCACTTTCGGGCGCTGGCGCGACGAGGGCGCGGTTGTCCTCGACACCACCCCCGCACTGTGGGCCCTGACCCAGGAGTTCACCGATCCCGGCGGCGCCCGCCGCACCCGCAGCGGCTTCCTCTGCGCCGTGCGCGTCGAGCCCTACGGCGCCGGGCGCATCCGGCCGCACGAGCGCACGCACCCCGGACCCAAGGAGGACCGCCTGCGCCTCACGCGCGCCACCGAGGCCAACCTCTCCCCCATCTTCGCCCTCTACGACGACCGGCGGCACTTGGCGTGGTCCGAGCTGGCCGACAACACCGCCGGCCCGCCCTTCGCCGAGGCCACGAGCGACGACGGCACCATGAACCGCCTTTGGCGCATCGACGACGACGAGTCGCTGGACATCGTCGAGGCCCGCCTCGACGGCACCGAGCTGCTCATCGCCGATGGCCACCACCGCTACGAGACCGCCCGCGTGTACGCGGAGGAGATCGGCGGCGAGGGCGAGCACCGCTACGTGCTGATGCTCCTGACCCCCCTTTCGGACCCGGGCCTCACCGTCTTCCCCACCCACCGCCTGCTCACCGGCCTCAAGGACGACTCGCAAAAGCAGGAGGCACTCGCCGCGGCGCTGAAGGGCGACTTCGAGGTGGAGCAGATCGACGCCGACCGGCTCGAGCCGAGCGGCCCGGACGGGCGGGTGCGCTTCGGCTATATGGACTCCCACTTCAAGCGCCCCTTCATGCTCACCCTGAAGGACCAGTTGCTCGCGGACGAGACTCTGAAGGGCCACTCCGACGCCTACCGGCGCCTCGACACCGCCGTGCTGGAGGCCCTGGTCCTCCAGGGCGCGCTCGGCATGTCCGAGGAGGACATCGCCGAGAAGCACGGCCTCGACTACTCGAAGGACTTCGCCGACGCCCGCCAGGCGGTGGAGAGCGGTCGCGCCGACGCCGCCTTCTTCATGGCCCCTACCCCGGTCGAGCAGGTGCGGGAGGTTGCGGAGGCGGGAGAATCCATGCCGCCCAAGTCCACGTACTTCTTCCCCAAGATCCCGACGGGCCTCGTGTTCAACGTCCTCGAATGAAGATCTACACGCGCAAGGGCGACGACGGCGGGACCACCCTCTGGTACGGGGGCCGGGTGCCCAAGTACTCCGGGCGGCCGGAGGCCTACGGGTCGGTGGACGAGGCCGCCTCCGCCCTGGGCCTGGCCCGGGCCGCCTGCGAGCGCGACTCAGAGCTGTATCCGGACATCCTGCGGGTGCAAAACGAGCTGTTCGTGGCGGGCGCCGAGCTGGCCACCGCCCCGGAGGCTTCCGGGCGGCTCGAGCCCGGCGTCTCCAAGGTCACCACCGAGATGATCGACCGCCTCGAGTCCGACATCGACCGCTACATGGACCGGGTGGATCTGCCGCCCAAGTTCGTGATCCCCGGCGGCAGCGAGCTGTCGGCCCGGCTCGACGTGGCCCGGGCCGCGATCCGCCGCGCCGAGAGGAGGGTGAGCGCCCTTAAGGACGAGGGGGAGCTCGCCGACGACACCGTCCTCGTCTACCTGAACAGAGCCTCGGACGCCGTGTACGCCATGGCGCGCTTTGCGGACGAGCCCGACCCAGAGCTGTTCGAAGGGAGATCATGAAAGCCACAGCGCGCCGGGAGAACGGCAGCTACAAGCACGAGATCGACATCCGCGAGCACCACGTGGTCTCCGACGAGCCCGAGGAGAACGGCGGCGAGGACTCCGGCCCGAGCCCCCAGGAGCTCCTGGCCGCGAGCCTGGCCTCCTGCACCGCGATCACCATGGAGATGTACGCCCAGCGCAAGGGCTGGGACATCGGCGACCTGGTGGTGGACGTGAACTACGAGCCCGCGCAGAGGGGCTCGCCCACCAAGTTCCAGATGGCGGTCAAGCTGCCCAAGGAGCTGCCGGAGGAGCAGCGCGAGAAGATGATGCAGATCGCAGCCAAGTGCCCGGTGCACCGGACGCTCGAGGGCGAGGTCATGTTCGAGGAGAAGGTCGAGCTCGTCTAGGCGCCTGGAGACGGCTTCCGCCGCTCCCACATCTCGATCGCGCCCAGCCCCCTGTAGCCCAGGCGCTCGTAGGCGGGCTGGCCCAGCTTGGTGGCCTGGAGCGTCGTGACCTCGCAGCCGTGCTCGCGCCCGTGGGCCAGGGCGCGGCGGATCAGGCCGGACGCCAGCCCCCGGCCGCGGGCCCGCGGCACCGTGGCCACCCACCAGATCGAGCAGTCGCCGCGGTGGTGGACCGAGACCGCGGTGGCCACGGCCTCGCCTTCCTCCCGCACCACCCAGGTGAAGCCGTCGGTGGGCGGCCCGTCGCCGAACATGCGGGCGAACGCGTCACCCGTGCCGTAAGCCAGGTCGTTCACGCGCGCCAGGTCGCCGCGGGTGGGCTCGGGATCGGGCTCCGGGTCGTCCGGCCGCGGCGGCTCCACGTCGTCGAGCGAGGCGATCATGGCCTCGGGATCGGCATCGAGCACGTGGCCCGCGTCGGCGAGCGCTCGCTTGGCCCGCTCGTGGTAGTGCGGCACCCACACCGTCCAGGCGAGAA
>JBJMKX010000036.1:0-30116 GCA_045805605.1 Solirubrobacteraceae bacterium | reverse complement strand
CGGCTCGCCGGCGGAGGCGGTGGCCGCGTGCGTGCGCCCCACGGGGCGGGTAGACCCCGTCCCCGGCTGGGTCGAGCCCTACAGGGAGCTGCGTGAGCGCTTCCGCGCCCTCTATCCGGCGCTCCGCGATATTCCGTGAAGCAACTACACTTCGTGAAGCTATGGCGCAGGAACTGAGGAACCGCCCGTGCGGCGGCCGCTACGGCGACATCATCCAGGCGATCGGGAACACGCCGCTCGTCGAGCTCAAGCGCCTCTCGCCCAAGCCGGGCGTGCGCATCTGGGCCAAGCTGGAGTCCCACAACCCCACGGGGTCGGTCAAGGACCGCGTCGCCCGGGCCATGATCGAGGACGCCGAGGACAAGGGCCTCATCGGGCCCGGCCAGACGATCCTCGAGCCGACGTCGGGCAACACCGGCATCTCGCTGGCGATGATCTGCTCGCGCAAGGGCTACCGGCTCAAGGTCGTCATGCCCGAGAACGTCACCCCCGAGCGCACGGAGCTGCTGCGCATGTACGGAGCCGAGATCGTGTACTCGGAGGGCGCGAAGGGCTCGAACGGCGCGGTCGAGAAGGCGCTCCAGATGGCCGAGGCCGACGCCTCCTACTACATGCCCTACCAGTACGGGAACCAGGCCAACCCGGCCGCGCACTACCACGGCACCGCGCCCGAGATCCTCGAGGAGCTCGACGGCGAGGTGACCGCGTTCGTCGCCGGCCTCGGGACGGGGGGGACGCTGATGGGCAACGGTCGGCGGCTCAAGGAGGAGCTCGACGACGTCAAGATCGTCGCCGCCGAGCCGATGCAGGGGGAGCCGGTCCAGGGCCTGCGCTCGCTCGACGACGGGTTCATCCCGCCGATCATCGACCTCTCGCTGCTCGACCGGAAAATCTTCGTCACCAACCGCGACGCGATCGTGTGGACGCGCCGGCTGCTCGAGGAGGAGGGCGTGTTCGCCGGCGTCTCGTCGGGCGCGATTGCGTCGATCGCCGTGCGCATCGCGGGCGAGCTCGACGAGGGCAACGTCGTCTTCCTCGTCGCCGATGATGGCTGGAAGTACCTCTCGTCGGGCATCTACTCGAAGTCCGTCGACGAGATAGAAGCTCTGGAATCCACCGTCTGGTGGTAGGCCGTCTGACGGGCCCCCGCCGCCGCTGGCGGCGTCCTCAGTCGCTCGCCTGCAGAGCAGGCCACGCTCCTTGCGTCCTTGCCAGCGACGCCGATGGCCGCGCCAGCCGGCCTACCACTTCGTGGTAGAGCGCAGGGCGTTCCTGGCGGTGGCCGGCACCGCGCTGGCCGGCGGCGTGGTCGCCGCGTGCGGCTCGAGCGACGACGATTCGTCCGGCATCGCCACCGAGACCGGTGCGGAGCAGAGCACCGCCGCCTCGGCCGACGTCGCCATCCTCAACCAGGCGCTCGGGGTCGAGCAGCGGGCGGTCGCCGCGTACCACACCGCCGCCGAGCACCTCGCCGGCGCTCGCCGCGCCACCGCGCAGCACTTCGAGGTCCAGGAGCGCGAGCACGCCGACGCCCTTGCCCAGGCGGTGATGGCCCTGGGCGCCACACCGGCAAGCGCGCGCGACCGCTACGCGATCCCGTCCCTGGACGACGCCGACGCGGTGCTGCGGTTCGCCATGGGCGTCGAGCAGATCGCCATCGCGCAGTACCTCGACCTCATCCCCAAGCTCTCGAGCCAGAACCTCCGCGGCACGTTCGCCTCGATCCTGGCCGTCGAGGCCGAGCACCTCGCGGTGCTGCGCGCGGAGGCCGGACAGGAGCCGGTGCCGGACGCGTTCGTGCGGCGGGCGACGTGATCGCCGCCCCCGCCACGCGGCGCGAGGCCCTCCGGCGGGCCGGCGGCGTCGCGCTCGTCGCCTCGGCCGCGCCGCTGCTCGTCGCGGTGCGCGACGCCTTCGCGGCGGCCGGCGGCGACGAGGAGATCCTGCGCGGCGCCGTCCGGCTCGAGCAGGGGCTCGCCGTCACGTACGACACGCTCGCGGCGTCGGGCGATCTCGACGCCCGCGCCCGCGCCCTCGCGCGACACTTCGGCGACCAGGAGCAGCAGCACCTCGACGTCGTCTCCAAGGAGCTGCAGACGCTCGGCGGCGTGGTGCCGTCCGAGCCGGGCGCCGATCTCGTCAAGGCCGGGCGCGAGGCCCTGACCGGGGTGCGCGGCCAGCCGGCCCTGCTTGCGTTCGCCGGCGCGCTCGAGGAGAACGCCATCGCCGCCTATTACGAGGCCGAGCAGGCCCTGCAACGCGACGAGTTCGTTCAGACGACGGCGGCGATCATGGCCAACGAGGGCCAGCACCTGGCGCTGCTGCGCGAGGCGCTCGGCGGCGCGCCGGTGCCCAACGCATTCGAAACCGGCCAGGGATGACGCCGCAGCCGTTACCCTTGGAGGCGTGTTCAGTCAGATCGGCCCCGGCGAGATCATCCTCGTTCTCGCGATCGCCCTGATCGTCCTCGGTCCCAAGCGGCTTCCGAGCGCCGCCCGCTCTGTCGGACGCGGCCTGCGCGAGTTCAAGGAGTCGCTGAGCGAGGTCGACCCGCGCGAGGCCGAGGAGGACGAGGACGTAGAGCCCGCGCCCGTACCGGCCCCCGCGCCGAAGCGCGCGCCGGCCAAGACGACGGCCGAGTAGCCATCGCTAGTCTCGGCCGCGTGAGAATCGGCCGGCAGATGCTCGACGAGATGGTTGCCCACGCCCGCGAGGAGGCGCCCAACGAATGCTGCGGACTCGTGGCTGCCTCCGACGGGGATGCGGTGCGCGTCTATCGCGCCGCCAATGCCGAGCGCAGCCCAGTGAAGTACGTGGTCGACCCGCGCGATCAGATCCGGATCCAGAACGACATCGACGACAACGGCTGGGACCTCGGCGCCATCTACCACTCGCACACGCGAACCGAGCCGTATCCGTCGCAGACCGACATCAACCTCGCCCGCAACTGGCCCGATCCGCTCTACCTGATCGTCGGGGTCGCAGGCGACGATCCCGACGTGCGCGCGTACCGGATCGTCGACGGCCGGGTGTCCGAGGCGGCGCTGGACGTGCGGTGAACCGGCCGGTCGCATCCTCCGAGCCGCTCGTCTGCCCGAGCTGCGCGCGGACCTTCCCGCTCGACGAGCGCTTCTGCCCGAGCTGCAAGATGCCGCTGGTCTACTCCGGCGCCACCGGTGTCGACCAGCCGGTGACCGACGTGGGCGAGCGGGCGCGCAAGATCAAGCCGCAGTACGCCGAGGGCGAGCTCGTGCGCGTGGCCGGGGCACACAACCAGGCCGAGGCCGAATTCATCCAGGGCATGCTGCTGGAGGAGGGCGTGCCGAGCGTGCAGCGGCGCTCGCGCGGGTTCGACGTGCCGGACTTTCTCGCGGCCGGGCCGCGCGACGTCCTCGTGCCCGAGTCGGGGGCGGTCGCCGCGCGCGAGGTCTTGCTGGAGGCCGAGCTCGTCACCAACCAGCCGGTTGGGCCCGCCGTCGCGCCGGGGCGGCTCGCGCTCGCGCTGCTTGCGCTCGTCGTCCTCATTGCCGTCGTGGCCTGGCTGGGGACGGAAGTCGTCGGCTAGGGCCGCCCGGCCCGCGCGGCCGGCGCCCGCATCGTCAGCACCTGGCCGGTTCGGGGGCCGTCGAGCATCCCCGCGGGGCCCCGCCACTCGGTGGCGACCATGAACAGCGTGCGGCCGTCGGGGCCACCGAGCATGCAGGCGAAGCAGCCGCGGTCGAGCTCGATCCGCTCGAGCACTTCGCCCCCCTCGCCCACGCGAACGCACGTCTTGTCGGGCACGCAGCCGTACCAGACCGCCCCTTCGGCGTCGAAGCAGATGCCGTCGGGCGGCCCCTCGACGTCGGCCCACGTGCGCCGGTTGGCGAGGCTTCCGTCGGCCTGCACGTCGAACGCGACGAGCGCCTTGGCGTAGGAGTCCGCGACGATCAGGGTGCGGTCGCCGGGCGTCAGCGCCATGCCGTTGGGGAAGGCAAGGTCGCCCGCGACCGCGCGGGCCGTCCCGTCGGGCGCCACCACTGCCACCATCCCCGGCGCCGGCTCTTCGCCGGCCATCAGGTCGAAGCCCGCGCCGTTGACGTAGGCGTTGCCGCGGCCGTCGACCACGATCTCGTTCAGGCCCGCCGCGGGCAGGTGCCCGAGGTCGGCGTGGGTCGCCAGCGACCCGCCGGGCTCCTGGCGCAGCAACAGCGACTCCGGGCCGGCGGTGACGAGCAGGCGGTCCTCGGCGTCCCAGTCGATCGAGAACGGGAGCCTGGCCGGCACGCGGGTCATCACCTGCGGCCGCCCGTCGCCGTCGACGGCGAGCACCTCCTGGGCGCCCCAGTCGCACAGCCACAGGCGCCCGTCGTGCCAGCGCGGGGACTCGCCGAACGCCACCCCCTCGAGCAGGACCTCAGGCTTGCGCATAGCGCAGCGAGCCTGGCGTCGTGAGCTCCCGGCCGGTCTCGAGCCACGTCTTCAGTCCGGAGAGGATCATCGGCCACCCGCCGTAGAGCTGGTCGTTCGCGCCCTCGCGCAGCTGGTCGTGGACGACGGTCAGGCGGCAGGAGTCGCCGACCGGCTCGATCTCCCATGTCACCCGCGACGTGCCCTCAGCCTCGACGTCCTCACCCCAGCGCGCGTTGAAGCTCTGGACGAGCCGGCGCGGGGCCTCGACTTCGAGGTTCTCCCCCTCCACGATCGGCGCCGGGGCCGCGGGATGGCCGGCCACGTAGCGCGAGCCCGGCGTCCAGTCCGATTCGACGCCGACCCCGAAGTTGTAGCGCCGCCGCTGCTCGGGGTCGGTGATCGCCTCCCACAGGCGGTCGGGCGTCGTCTTGATGTAGATCTCGAACACCTTCTCCATCGTCCTGTCCTCCAGTCGTCGCTTGAGGCCGCTGAGCGTCGCCGCCCACGGCTCGGCGTACTTGCTCACCCACCGGTCGTGGACCAGACGGATCGGGACCGGGTTCAGGAAATGCAGCTTCTCCCGCCCGCGCCGCCTGGTCACGACCAGCCCGGCCTCCTCAAGCACCTTGAGGTGCTTCATGACGCCGAATCGGGTCATCGGCACGCGCGCCTGGAGCGCGCTCAGCGTCTGCCCGTCCTTACCGAAGAGCTCGTCGAGGAGGCTGCGGCGCGTGGGGTCGGCCAGGGCCCTGAACACGTCGTTCATGACGCGAGACAATAGGTGACCAAAAGGTCACGTGTCAAGCCCGGGCGACGCCGCGCGGCCGTTCCTCGGCGAGCCGGGCGAGATGCGCGCGCCACGCCGCGTCGATCTCGGCGTGCGGGAGGCCGAAGGCCTCACGCAGGCCTACCTCGGGCCCCTGCGGGTGCGGGCGCACGGCGAGACGAGCGGCGGCCTCGTCGCCCTCGGCGCGGGCCAGCAGGTCGACGAGCGTGCCTCCGAGGAGGGTGGCGTCGCGCAGAGAGGGCGGGAAGGCGGGGCGCCCGCCCTCGCGCAGGCGGCGGGCGATCGCCGGCCGGGCGTACCGCGTCTGTCCGCCAAAGAACTGGCCGGCGCCCTCGGCCACCCAAGCGTTGCGCAGCAGCGCGCGCGTGCGCCGGGGCGAAAACGGCGGCGGCAGGACGCCGCTCGCCGTTCCGACCGTGAGCCGGGCGTATAGGGCACCGGGCGTGCGCGCGAGCATCTCGCGCGAGCCCGGGACGCTCGAGGCGCGGGCAGCGAGGAGGCGCGGGGCGAGCACGTGGACCTCACGGCTCGAGTACCAGCCGGCGAGGTAGCGCCGCGCCGCGGGGGCGCTGGCCAGCCGCATGACCGGCAGGAACGGCTGCGCGATGGCCAGGGCGACCGTCGAGTCGTGCAGGATGACCGTGACCTCGTCCGGGGTGACGCCGAGCAGCGCGCGCAGGCGGTCGCGCAGCTCCTCGAGCTGCTCGAGAACGCGGGCGGCATCGCGCGCGTCGCGCTCGCCGTGGCGCGCGCGAAAGCTGTCCGACCGCGTCTCGGTCCAGGCCATCGCGCGATATCCAATCGGCTCAGACGAGGCGCCCCAGGGCCTGCATGAGCTCGCGGGTCATCTCGTCGCGCCGCTTCGGGTCGTCGCTTCCGGCCGCCATGCAGTGCTGGACGTGGCCCTCGGCCAGGCCGAGGGCGACCTTGTTGAGCGCGGCCTGGACCGCGGCGATCTGCTGCAGGATGTCGGGGCACCAGCGGTCGTCGTCGACCATGGCCTGCAGGCCGCGTACCTGCCCCTCGATGCGCCGCAGGCGCGTCTGCAGCTGGTCCTTCGTCGCTGAGTAGCCGCGTTGCGCCGTGGCTTGGGTCTGGGTGGTTGCCATGGCATGAACTCTAGCGGGGTTTGCGCATACCCCTGGGATGTATATACTCGGCGTCCCATCAATACTCCCCCGGGGTATAAGGAGACGCACATGAGCCCTGCAGTACGGAACCTCGGGATCTTCGCGGTGGCCCTCGTGGCGCTGTTCGGCCTCGCGGTGGTCGGGGGTCGCCTGCTCGATCCCCACGCGCCCGACGGGGAGGCTGCCGCCGACCACTCGAACCGCCACCCGAAGGAAATGGAGGACATGACCAGCGAGCACGTTCGCGGCCTGGCGGTCGCCGAGAACGGCCTTCGCCTGGTGATCGAAGATCCGGAGGTGCGCCGCGGCGCCGCCGGCGAGCTGCGTTTCCGCATCGTCGACCGGGAGGGCCGCGCCGTCCGCGACTTCGACGTCGAGCACACGAAGCGCATGCATGTGATCGTCGTACGCCGGGACCTGACCGAGTTCCAGCATCTGCATGCGGCGATGGGGCCCGAAGGAACCTGGTCCACGCCCCTGCGCCTGCCCGACGGCGGCTCGTACCGCGTGTTCGCCGACTTCTCCCACGAAGGCCGGCCGACGACGCTCGCCGGTGATCTGCGGGTCGACGGCGCTGCCGACCTGCAGGCCCTGCCTGCGCCCCAGCCGGTCGCGACCAGCGACGGCGGTTACCACGTGCGCCTCGCCGCCGGTGCTGCGCGACCGGGCCGGGAGACCATGCTGCGGTTCACCGTCACCAGGGGCGGCCGGCCGGTCGATGTCGAGCCCTACCTCGGCGCGGGCGGGCACCTCGTCGCGCTGCGCGAGGGCGATCTCGCCTTCCTCCACATCCACCCCGTCGAGCAAGCGAACGGGGACTCGATCGCGTTTGCGGCGACGTTCCCGACCGAGGGCAAGTACCGGCTCTTCCTCCAGTTCCGCGTCGCCGGTCGCGTGCAGACCGCCGCCTTCACCCAGGAGGCACTGGGCGGCCGCTAGCGTTCAGGTGGCGGCGATGCGCCGCTTACGCGCCGCTCCCAGTCGAGCTCGGTGCTCACCCCGAGCGCCCCGAGCTTCGCGTTGGCGTCGTCGAGCGACGCCGCCCCGCCTACCGCCCGGGCAAGCCGCGCGGCGCTGCGCAGCGCCGCCTCGGCGTCGAGGTAGAAGGTCAGCGCGCCGACCGGCGTGCGCTGCACCGTTCGGCGCCCGCCTCGGATCTCGACCGTCCCATGGGCGCCGCGGGCGCAGGCGAGCGCCTGGGCGCTGGCCTCGGTCGGCACCGCAGCGACCGCGGTCTCGACCCGCTGCGCCGCCTCGGGGGTCAGACCCCATGCGCCGAGCAGGCCGCCGGCCGCTGCGACCTCGGCCACCCGGGCGAGCACCTCGTCCGGGGTCAGCTCGCCGTCGCAGCCGGTCCCGAAGACGCCGAGGACGACGGGGACCCGCCGCGCGAGCGCCGGCGCCGCCGCCAGCACGACCGCGTCGCACAGCGGGCTGCCGAGTCCGGGCTCGCCGCCGTGGGCGAGCACATCCCCGCCGACGTCGACGAGGACCACCAGGTCGCACTCCAGGTGCGCCGTCGCCGCCGCGATGCCGCGCTCGATCGCCGCCGGTCCGCCATTGACGTCGAGCAGGACGACCGTCTCGTCCAGTGCCTCGGCCAGCCGCGCTTCGGCGAAGCGCACGCCGCTCCGTGTCCGCGTTCTGGGGCCGGCGAGCGCGATCGCCGGGGCGAGGCGCTCGGCATCGAGCACCTCGTCGAGCGTCCGCGGTCCCGGCTCGGGGTCGATCGCCGAGCGCTCCCACGTCGTCCCACCGACCACGGCGGCGCGCCCCCGGCCGCGTACGAGCTCAGCCGTGGCGAGCGCCCCCACGACGTCCCCGCCTCCGCCGATGCCCAGGCACAGGACCCGCCGGGCGCGGTCGACGAGGGCATCGAAGCCGGTCAGGTCGAAATCAGACGCCGACGGGGACCGCGTCGGAGGCGATCGAGGCGATCTCCTCGTACGCGCGATCGAACTCGCCGTCGGAGAGCACCGGCGTGCCCTCGAAGGGCAGCTCGCGGTGCAGCTCGAGCCACGAGCGACAACCGCCGTACTCGTCGCGCACCTTGACGGTCACCGGCCGGGGAATCCGGTAGGTCCGCAGCAGGATCACGTGGAGCGGATGGCGCCGCTTCCACGCCAGCCGCTTCTCGGCGTAGTCGGTGGTCCACACATAGAAGGGCGACAGCGCGTCGACGCAGCGGCGGTCGCTGATCGTGTAGTGACCCGCGACCTCGGCCCAGGCCCGAATCCGGACGCGATCGGGCTGCACGACGCCGCCGTCGGCGGCGATCGCATGCTCGGGCGGCTCGCCGTCGGCCCACACGCCCTCCTCGAGGGCGCGGCGCAGCTCGGGCTTGTGCGACTCGCGCACCAGATCGGTGCGCTGGTGGTCGAACGTCGGATACAGGAAGAAGCGGTCGTGCTCGAGCTCGAAGTGACGGTCGGACTCGCGGATCCCGCCCTTGCGGAGGGTGAGGAGCTGCTCGCCCTCAGCCAGTGCACGAACGGTCACGGCCCACTCTTTGAACGCGATTGGCATAGGAGAAGAACTGGAGTGTTGAACGGCGAAATCCCGCTCTGGCCCAGTCCAGGCCGTCCTGCAAGCGGGAACCGGCATCCTATGAAAAACCCTTGAGAACACCAAACATCCCCGCTAATTCGCGGGTTCTACAGGCGCCTGCCCGCCAATCCCTCGAGCACCTCGACGAGGGCGCCAAAGTCGGCGTCGCCGAGGCCCCGGCCCATGCCGGCGCTCAGCACCTCGCGGGCGGCAGCGGCGGCCGGGAACGGCACGCCGGCGGCCTGCCCCTCGTCCAGGCAGAGTCGCACGTCCTTGAGCATGTGCTCGAGCTTGAACAACGTGGTGTAGTCGTGCTCGCGCATCGGGCCCGCCTTGAGCGTGAGCATCGCCGAGCCGCCCGATCCGGCGCCCATGACGCGCTCGAGCGCGTCGAGGTCGACCCCGGTCGCCGCCCCCACGACCAGCGCCTGCGCGACCGTGCTGGCGTTCGCGGCGGCGACCGAGTTGTTGATGAGCTTGATCATCTCCCCGTGGCCGAGCGGACCGGCGTGGACGATCAGGTCCCCCATGGCCTCGAACATCGGCTTGGCCCGGTCGAAGTCAGCCGCCTCGCCTCCAGCCATGATCGTCAGCGTCCCGTCGGCGGCCTTGGGGGACGAGCCGGTGACCGGCGCATCCACGAACCGCACGCCATGCTCGCGCAGGGCGGCCCCGATGCGCCGCGTGTCGCTTGGCGCGATCGTCGACATGTCGACGCACAGCAGGCCCTCGTGGGCCCCTTCGACGGCGCCGCGCTCACCGAGGAGCACCTTGTCGACCTGCGCGCCGTCGACCACCATCGAGAACACGACGTCGCTCGAGGCGGCCACGTCGGCGGGCGATTCAGCCACCGTCGCGCCGTACACGCGCGCCCACGCCTCGGCAGTCTCGCGGGTGCGGTTGTAGACGGTCAGCTCGAACCCGGCCCGCCGCACGTTGGCGGCCTGCCGCGAGCCCATGATCCCCAGTCCGATCCAGCCGACGCGCTCAGCCATCGCTCCGCGCTCCATGTCCTCCTCCTCCCGGGGTCTCGATCCGCAGGCGCTGGCCCTCCCCGATGCTGCCGATCGCCTTGGGCTCGACCGCCTCGCCGTCGATAAGGTTGCGCCCGCATTCGCCGTCGCCCCCGCCGTCGGCGCCGCGCGGCGGGTGGCGGCGGCGCTCGGTGAGCAGCGAGTACGTGATGCCGCCGCGCAGCGCCTCGACTTCTCGCACGACCCCGTCGCCGCCGGCATGGGCTCCCGCGCCGCCCGATCCGCGCCGGACCGCGTACTCGCGCACCCGCAGCGGGAACTCGAGCTCGAGCGCCTCGACGGGAGTGTTGAGCGTGTTCGACATCGCCACGTGCACGCCGCTCGGGCCGTCGTCGTCCGGGCAGGCGCCCTGGCCGCCGCCGATCGTCTCGTAGTAGGTGAAGCCGTCGTCGCCCAGCGTCACGTTGTTCATCGTGCCCTGGCCGGTGGCGCGCCCGAACGCCTCGAGCACGAGGTCGGCCACGCGCGAGGAGGTCTCGACGTTGCCCGCGACCACCGCCGCCGGCGGGCGCGCGTTGAGCAGCGACCCCTCGGCCGCCACGACCGAGATCGGTCGGTACGCGCCCGCGCTTGGCGGGATGTCGGGGTCGGTGAGCACGCGCACGGCGAAGTAGCACGCCGAGCGCGTCACCGCCAGCGGGCAGTTGAGGTTGCCCTCGTGCTGGTCGGGCGAACCGCTGAAGTCCAGCGTCAGCTCGTCGCCCTCTACGGTGGCGGCCAGTCGCAGCTCGAGGTCGGACCCGATCGCCTCGAGCAGGTCGCTCGCCTCGCGCGTGCCGTCCTCGAGCTCGGCGAGGCAGGCCCGGGTGCGGCGCTCGGCGTAGTCGAGCACCTCGGTCATCGCCTCGCGGACGAGGTCTGAGCCGTTGCGCTCGACCAGCTCGTGCACACGGGCCTCGCCAGCGCGGTTGGCCGCGAGCTGGGCGCGGAAGTCGGCACGGCGCTGGTTGGGCTGGCGCATCCGGCCCGCGAGCTCGTCGATCGCGTCGCCGTCGAGGACGCGCGGCTCGATCACGACGCCCTCCTCGTCGAGCGTGCGCGAGTCGGCGGGCATCGAGCCCGGGATCTTGCCGCCGACGTCGGCGTGGTGGGCGCGGCAGGCGGCGAAGGCGAGCAGCTCGTCGTGTACGAAGACGGGCGTGATCACGGTGATGTCGGGCAGGTGGGTGCCGCCCTTGTAGGGGTCGTTGAGCACCCAGGCGCGGCCGGGCGCGTGCTCCTCGTCCAGCACGGCGGCAATCGACGCCGGCATCGCGCCGAGGTGGACGGGGATGGCCTCGGCCTGCATGACCATTTCGCCGCGCGCGTCGAACAAGGCGGTCGAGCAGTCGCGCCGCTCCTTGATGTTGGCCGAGTGGGCCGCCCGGATGAGCACGACATTCATCTCGTCGCAGGCGGCGCGCAGGGCGCCGAGGACGACGCGCAGCGTTATCGGGTCCACCGAAGCCTCACGGTGCCGGTCGCGTGTACGTCGCCGCTCCAGCCGGGCGGCACCACCAGGGTGGCCTCGGGCAGCTCGCAGATCGCCGGGCCCGCGATCTCGAGCCCGGCGGTCAGCTCGCCGCGCAGCACCTGGGCCTGGTGCTCGTCCCCGCGAAAGACGGCGCTCCGGGTGGTCGGCTCGGGCGCCACGCCGTCGGGCGCCTCGAGCGTGACCCCCGGGCCGGGGACGGCGGCGGTGACGCGCACGGTCACGAGCTCGACCAGCGACTCCGGGTCGCGGTAGCCGTAGCGCTCCTCGTGCCGCGCGGCGAAGGCCTCGGTCAGCTCGTCGGGCGGCGTCGGACCGTCGCGCTGCACCGCCAGCTCGAACGCCTGGCCGCGGTAGCGCAGCTCGTAGACGACCCGCAGCGGGGCGTCGGGCTCGCCGAGCGCGTCCCGGGCCCTCGCGGCCAGCGCCTCGACGTCGTCGCGCACCGCCTCGGCGGTGAACGCGTCGCCCGAGCGCAGTACCGAGCGCTGGGCATCGCGCCGGCGGTCGCCCACGACCAGGCCGAGCGCGGCGAGCACGCCCGACGCGCGCGGGCACAGGATCCGCTCGATGCCCAGCTCCTCGGCCACGGCGGCGGCGTGCATGGGCCCGGCGCCGCCGAAGGGGACGAGCGCGTAGCGCCGCGGGTCCACGCCGCGCTCGACCGTCATCACCCGCAGGGCGCGCGCCATCTCGTTGTTGGCCACGCGGATGATCCCCTGGGCGCACTCGCGGTCGCTCAGGCCGAGGTCGCCGGCCAGGGCGCCGACAGCGCGGGCCGCGGCCCCGCGGTCGAGCGCCACGCCGCCCGCCAGCTCGGCGGTCTCGTCCAGGTAGCCGAGCAGGAGGTTGGCGTCGGTGACCGTCGGCTCGGTGCCGCCACGGCCGTAGCAGGCCGGTCCCGGGTCGGCGCCCGCACTGCGCGGCCCGACGCGCAGCGCGCCGCCGGCGTCGCGCCAGCCGATCGAGCCGCCGCCGGCCCCGACGCTGTGGACGTCGAGCATCGGGAGCGCGAGCGGGCGGCCGCCGATCTCGAGCCCCGCCGCCTCGCGCACGCGCCCCGAGTCGATGACGCACACGTCGCACGACGTGCCCCCCATGTCGAAGCCGAGAGCGTCGGGCTCGCCCGCCGCCTCGGCCACGTAGGCGCCCCCGGCGGCGCCGCCCGCCGGACCGCTCAGCACGGTCAGGGCCGGATGGCGGGCGGCGAGGTCGAGGTCTGCCAGGCCGCCGTTGGACTGCATGATCTGCGGCTCGCGGAGGCCGGCGTTGCCCGCGCGGTCGACCAGGCCTCGCAGGTAGCGGGCCAGCAACGGCCCGAGGGCGGCGTCCACCTCGGTGGTGGCGGCGCGCTCGTACTCGCGGAAGGTCCCAACCACGTCGTGTGAGAGCGAGACGTGGGCGTCGGGCAGGTGCTCGCCCAGGGCTTCTCCGAGCGCCTGCTCGTGTTCGGGATGGCGGTACGCGTGCAGCAGGACGACGGCTACGGCCTCCGGTTCGAGCTCGGCGGCGCGCTTGACCGTCGCGCGTGCCGCCTCGCCGTCAAGGGCCCGCAGCGGGCCGTCGGGACCGCACCGCTCGGGCGCGGGCACGCGGCGGTCGGCGGGAGTGAGCGGAGCTGGCCGGTCGGCGCAGAGTCGGTAGAGGTGGGCGCGCGCCTGGCGGCCGAGCTCGATCAGGTCGGTGAAGCCCTCGGTGGCGATCAGCACCGTGCGCGCGGCGTTGCCCTCGAGCAGCGCGTTGGTGGCGACGGTCATGCCGTGGGCGAAGCGCTCGATGTCGCCGGGGTCGCCGCCGGCCCGCTCGAGGACCGCGCCGACCGCGGCCATGACGCCCTCGGACTGGTCGCGCGGCGTCGACGGCGCCTTGCCGGTGTGGAGCGTGTCGCCGGTGGCGAGCACGGCGTCGGTGAAGGTCCCGCCCACGTCCACGCCCAGGAGCACGCCCGAACCCTTACAGCTGGGCGCGAAGGAGGCCGCCCCGCAGCGGGGCGACGTTCCCGCGACCCCTTCTAGGCGACCAGCGGCATGACCTCGACCTCTTCGGTCTCGGCCAGGTGCTGGTGCGACGGGCAGTAGCCGTTGTGCGGCAGCGGCATCCGCTGGCACGCGGTGCCCTTGCGCGTGGTGGCGCGGCACTGCGGCGGCTGCCCGTTGACGTCGTAGCCGTGCATCGGCAGCGATGCGAAGTACTCCTCGGCCGCGTCGATGTAGCGCCGGACGACCTGGCACGCCTTCCGCTGCGCGGTCATCGGGAAGAAGATGCGAACCTCGCGGAACAGCGTCCGCGCCGGCTTGGCGAAGTAATGACGGTCGGTCGCAAGCCGCTCGATGGCGGCCTCGCAGGCGTGCAGCACCTGCTCGTGGTTCGAGTGACCACGGACAACGTCGTCGTCGAGGATGTCATCCGCCAACCTCAGATAGATCCCCCTGCTGAACTGGTACACAGCCTCACGCTCCTCGTTCGGCTCCGTTGCCGCACTCCCGCTCCGCGGCGAGTATGCGATGACGATGTGAAGCTGAAAACGCGGCGGCTGTTAGTTCAGCGTTAAGCGCTAAACCCACCGCTCGAAGCGGACTTCGGCGTCCTCGACGACCGTGTGGTGGAGCTCGAGCGCCGGGTGGGGCGCGGGGACGTCGAGGCGCCATTGGGCGCCGCGGCTCTCGTTGCGATGGAGGGCGCAACGAGCGGTCAGGCGGGCGAGCGGGTGGGGGTGGTCGAGCAGCGCCCGCAGGCCTTCGGCGGTGCGCTCGAGCCCGACGTGCTCCCACATCGCGCGGCGGGTCTCCCGGTCGGGGCGCTCGAGGGCGAGGGGGTCGGGGTCGGGCGGGTCGGCGGTCGGCGGGGGCGGCGCCGGTTCGGCGAGGGCCGCAAGCGCGGCGCGGCGGCCGAAGACGAAGCACTCGCTGAGCGAGTTCGACGCCAGGCGGTTGGCGCCGTGCAGGCCGGTGTCCGCGCACTCGCCGGCGGCATACAGGCCGGGCACGCGCGCCCGGCCCTCGAGGTTGGCGGCGATGCCGCCCATCAGGTAGTGCGCGGCAGGGGCGACGGGGACGAGCTCTGTAGTGGGGTCGAGGCCGGCGTCCTGGAGGGCCTCGACCACGTTGGGGAAGAGGGCGGGGTCGACGTTGCGCATATCGAGGTCGACGTAGCGGGCCTGCGTCTCGTGGAGCTTGGACTCGATCGCGCGGGCGACCTCGTCGCGGGGGGCGAGCTCGTCGACGAAGCGCTCGCCGTGCACGTCGAGCAGGGCGGCGCCCTCGCCCCGGATCGCCTCGGTGATCAGGAAGCCGTTGATGCCGCGGGCGGTGCGGCCGGCGAGCGTCTCCGGTGTTCCGGCCACGACGGCGGTGGGATGGAACTGCACGAGCTCGAGGTCGGCGAGTGCGGCGCCGGCGTTGCGGGCGAGCAGGAGCCCGCTGCCGAACGATCCCGGCGGGTTGGTGGTGCGGCGCCACAGCGCGGCGGTGCCACCGGTGGCGAGGATGACGGCGCGTGCACGGATCGTGTTGCCGTCGTCGGCGACGAGGCCGACCACGCGCCCGTCCTCGACCCACAGCGCGGCGGCCTTGCGGCGCTCGCGGACCTCGATCGTTGGGTCGAGCGCCACCAGCGCCGAGAGCTCGCGGGTCACGCGCCGGCCGGTGGCGCTGCCGCCGGCGTGGGCGACGCGGCGGGCGGAGTGGCCGCCCTCGAGGCCGAGCGCGAGGTTCCCGTGGCGGTCGGCGTCGAAATGGACGCCGAGCTCCTCGAGGTCGCGGAGCGCTTGGGGCGCGTCGTCGACGAGGACGCGGGCGGCGCTCGGGCGGACGAGGCCGCGGCCGGCGGCGATGGTGTCCTGGCAGTGGCGGTCGGGCGAGTCGTCGGGCGCGAGCGCGGCCGCGAGGCCCCCCTGGGCCCAGTAGGAGGCCGCCTCGGCCAGCGGGGTGGCCGAGACGAGCATGGGCCGGGCGCCGGCGCGGGCCGCGGTCAGCGTCGCGTACAGCCCGGCCGCCCCGGCGCCCACGACGATGAGGTCGGGGTCCGCCACGCGGGGCCAAGGGTAGGGTGAGGAACGTGGCCGCGCCGGTCTACTACTCGCATCCCGCGTCGCTCGAGCACGACACCGGGGCTCACCCCGAGCGGGCGGCGCGGATCGTGGCCGTCGAGGAGGAGCTGGAGCGGCGCGGCTGGCTCGGGTACGCGCGTCGGGAGGCGCCCCGGGTCGCTCGCGCCGACCTCGAGGCGGTGCATCCAGGGCGGTACATCACAGGTATCCGGGAGCTCTGCGAGGCGGGCGGCGGCCACATCGACCTCGACACGGTCGCGTCCTTCCGGTCGTGGGAGGCGGCACAGCGGGCGGCGGGTGGAGCGGTCGCCTTGGTCGACGCGCTCTTGGACGGGCGCGCGACGGCGGGCGCCTCGGTGCTGCGCCCGCCCGGCCACCACGCCGAGCCGGCGCGGGCGATGGGCTTTTGCCTGTTCAACAACGTGGCGGTGGCGGCGCGGCACGCGGTATCGGTGCGGGGTGTGGAGCGGGTGCTGATCCTGGACTGGGACGTGCACCACGGCAACGGGACCGAGGCGATCTTCCGCACCGATTCGGACGTGCTCTACGCCTCGATCCACGAGTGGCCGCTGTATCCCGGTACGGGGCCGGCCTCGGAGGTGGGGGCGGGGGAGGGGCGCGGGTTCACGGTCAACCTCCCGGTGCCGGCGGGCGCGGGCGACGCGCAGTTCGTGTCGCTCGTCGAGCATGTCGTGGCGCCGGTGGCGCGCGATTACCGGCCCGGGCTCGTGTTGATCTCGGCCGGCTTCGACGCGCACCGCGGCGACCCGCTGGCGATGTGCGACGTGACGGACGCCGGCTACGCGGCGATGGCGGGCGCGGTGCGGCGGTTCGCGGCCGACGTCGGCGCGCCGGTGGGGCTGGTGCTCGAGGGCGGCTACGCGCTGGAAGCCCTGGCGCGCGGGCTGGCCGACACGCTCGCCGTGCTGGGAGCGGTCGATGCGCCGCCGGCCGACGCTGTTCCGGTTGATCCGCTGTCGTCCGCGGCCGCTGACCGCCTGAGCGAGTGGTGGCCGTCGCTGCGGTCGGTCGCCGCCCGGTCGTCCTGAGCGCCCGACTGTCATCAGCTCGACAGATCGAGCGTCGCCGAGCCGATCGAAGCGACCGCAACCGGGTGGTCTGCTTGTCGGCATGCTCCGCGACACGCTCCACCCCAAGCTCGCCGCCGCCGCCTGCGCCGCCCTCGTCGTCCTCGGCTTGGCCGCGCCGTCGGCGCTCGCCTCGCCCGCGTCGACCGTCACCCGCACCGAGGACGCGCCCGGCCGGTTCTCGCTGCGCGTCCAGGCGGCGTCCGGTGTTGCCAACGCACTGCGCGTCGGCGGCGACGTCGCCGGCGCGATCACCGTCCGCGACGGCGGTTCCGGCGGACCGGCGGCTCTGGGTGGCGGTTGCACCGACGAGGGCAACGTCTTCTTTCCGTTCGTCTCGTGCCCCGGCACGGGCGTCGAGGTGGTGACGGCCAAGCTCGGCGACGACAACGACACCTCGGTCAATGAGACCGGCATGCCGCTGTACGCGTTCGGCGAGGACGGCAACGACCGCCTCACGGGCGGCTCGGTCTACGACGACGTGGACGGCGGGCCGGGCAACGACGTGGTCGTCGGCGGCGATGGCGGCGACGAGGTCATCGGTGGTTCCGGCGACGACCGTGTCATCGGTGGCAACGGCGACGACCAGCTCGTCCCCTCCGCCGGCACCGACGCGGCCGACGGGGGCCCGGGCGGCGACGAGCTGCTCGAGTCCGAAGGGCCGGACGACTTCCACGGCGGGACCGATCCCAGGCCGGTGGTCGCGCAGCGGGCGATGTTCGGGGGCATCGACGTCGGGGTCTTCCAGCCCGAGTCGATCGACATGGTCACCTACCAGTTCAATCACCAGCCGCTGGCCGTCAGCCTGGACGACAACGCCAACGACGGCCCCGCGGGGGAGGGCGACAACCTCCACTCCGACATCGAGCGCGTGCTGGGCGGCTTCGCCGAGGACCGGCTGGAGGGCAACTCGCGCTTCAACGAGCTCAATGGCTGGGACGGCGACGACAAGCTCTTCGGCTACGGGGGCCCCGACCTCCTCGTCGGCGAGTACGGCCAGGACGAGCTGCGCGGTGGGGAGGGCACCGACCGGCTCGACGGCGGGGACGGCGACGACCTCCTCGTCGGCGAGCAGGGGACCGACGTGATGCACGGAGGCTCAGGCGCCGACACGATGCGCGGCGGCGACGGCATCGACACGGGCGACGGCCCAGAGCCGCCTGAAGCTGCGGCGCTGAGTGAGGCGAAGCCGCCGCCCGGGCGGCTGCGGCGCACCCGGCATCGGATCGTTGGCCGGCCGGTGGGCAACGCGCGCCGCCTCCGGCCGGGGCCCGGGTCGCCGCGCGTCGAGTGTCGACTGCGTCAGCGTGAGGCTGAGCAATTCGACACTCGATGATTGTGCGAGCGGCCATGCGCCAAGTGCCCGCGCTGCGGACCAGCCGCCGGGCTACTTCGAGCCGGTGGTCTTCGTGGTCGGCGTCGGCGCCGTCGGGGTGCTCGTGGCGGGCGGCGGCGTGGTCGTCGTCGGCGTCGACGTGGTCGGCGCGGTCGTGGTAGCCGTGGTGGTGGTGGTGGTCGTCGTCGTCGTGGTTGTGGTCGTCGGGGTCGAGGAGGTCGTCGACGGCGCGGTGCCGGTGGCGGGAAGGGTCTGGGGCGGGTTCGTCGTCGTGACCACCTCCGAGGTGTCCCCGGAGACGGCGACGAAGGCGGCGGCGACCCCGCCGAGGCCCAGCAGGAAGATCACGGTCACGACGATGATGGGCACGCGCCAGTTGCCCGGCGGCAGGATGCGCGTCGTGGCGGCGTAGCCGCACGTGGTGCACCAGTCCTGGCCCGGCGCCAGCTGAGCGTGGCACCGTGGGCACTGCCGCGTGGGAGCGCTCACTCCGGCTCGTCCTGCGCGCCGGCGGCCCGTGCCTTGGCGGGCCGGCTCTCGTCGGCGCCGTTGCCACCGGCACCGCCCTGCTCGTTCGGTGGCATGACGACGGTCTCGTCGTCGCCTGCCGGAGCCTGCTCGGCGGCCCCCGGCTCGGTCGGCTTCGCCTCCGGCTCGGGCGGCTGCGGCTCAGCCGGCTGCGGCTCGGTCGGCTTGCCCTTCGGCTCCGCGGCGGACTTCGCCGCCAGCGGATCGCCGGAGCTCAACGCGCCCGCCGGCTCCTGGGGAGGCGCGGGCGCGGCCTGGCCGAGCGGGTCGCCGGACGCAATCCCCTGAGAACCCGAGGGAGGCGGCGCCTTGGGCACCGGCGCCTGCGGTGGGGTCGCGGCGGCGGCCGGAGGGGCGGCCGCCTGCGATGCGCCGGGCGGTGAAGCCGGAGTGGGTCCGGCCGGACCGGATAGAGAACGCCCGGGCGCGGGGCGGGGAGGAGCGGGCGTCGCAGGGGATCCGGCCGGCGCACCCGGCGTCGCGGGCGATGCGGCCGGCGCACCCGGCGAACCGGGCGATCCGGGTGCACTGGGCGTCGCAGTCGCTGTCCAGTGGGACAAGACGGACGATCCGACCGGCGTCGCGCCGGGCGCGGGCGGGGATCCGGCCGCCGCCGCCTCACCCGCCAGACCGGCGCCGCAGTGCGAGCAGAAGCGGGCGTCGCTTCCGAAGATCTCGCCGCAGCGGGGGCACTGGCCGCCGATCCCCGGCTCGCGCACCTCCAGCATGGGCCGGACGTCGTCGAGCGCGTGCTCGAGGCCCCTCAGCTCGGCGTCGGTCGCCGCCAACACGCTGACCTTCCGCTCGACGAGGTCCTCCCGTGGGCGCGACATCCGGTACGTCTCGTAGACGAGGCCGCCGAGGTCGCGGAGCTGCAGCTCGCGCACGCGGCGCAGGTAGCGCAGGCGCCGCCGGAGCCTGCCGCGAACGTGGAAGCTCGGTGTCTCGGGCGCGGTCGGAGCACCGCTTGCCGCGGCAGGCTGACTCTCGGTCTCCTGCCCCGGCCCGGTCTCGTCGCCGCGCCGGCGGAAGATGCTCGTAAGCCGGCTCATGTCAGGCCCGGCGCCGCGCAAGGGGCCCAGCGGCACCGCGGGCGCGAGTATAGAGGCCTTCCGGGCGGCTTCCTGCGCGCTTGCTCGACATTCGCGTCTATTTACGACATGCGATCCACCGGACACTCCCGCAACAACGTCCACGGAATGCGGAGGTGTCGAAGATGGGGCTGGTGGGTCGGTTCAAGGCGGAGGTGTCGAGGCTGGGCTACCCGCTGTTGGGGCGGGCGCACGCGGAGGTCGCATGGCTGTGGCGCCGGCTCACGCTTACGGCGGCCGCGCAGCGGGGGCAAGGCACGGTCGAGTACGTCGCGCTGATCCTGCTCGTCGCGGTGGTGCTCGCGGGGGTCGTCGCGGCGACGAAGAAGTCGAACCTGGGGAGCGGCGACATCGGCAAGGCGATCATGGAGAAGATCAAGGGCGCGATCGACGACGTGAGCCACTGACGCGGGCGCGCGAGCGGCGCTCGGGGGCGAAGCCGGTCGGGGGCGTGCCAACATGGCTCCGTGCCCGGCTCGCCCTCACCGCCGCCGCGCCAACGACCGATCGGGGTCTTCGACTCGGGCGTCGGCGGGCTGACGGTCCTGCACGAGCTGCTCGTCGCGCTCCCGCACGAGGACTTCGTCTACCTCGGGGACACCGGCCGGTTCCCGTACGGCATCCGCGAGTCCGAGGAGCTCGAGCGCTTCGCGCTGCAGATCGGCGAGCACCTCCTGCGCCTGCGCACCAAGCTCCTCGTCGTCGCCTGCAACACCGCCGCCGCCGCTGCCCTGCCCGCGCTGCACGCGCGGATGATGGAGACCACGCTCGGGGTAGACGTGGTCGCTGTGGTCGGCCCCGAGTCGCAGCTCGCCGTCGAAGCCACCCGCAACGGCCGGATCGGCCTGCTCGCCACGCCCGCCACCGTCGCCTCGGGCGCGTACGACCGCGCCGTGGCCGCCGCCGACGACATGGTCGAGCTGCATGCCGTGCCGTGCCCCGACCTCGCCCCGATCATCCAGGGCGGCTTCCCCTTCGATCAGCACGTCGTGGACACCGTGCGCGCGTACTGTGATCCGCTACGGGACGCCGAGGTCGACACGGTCATCCTCGGCTGCACCCACTACCCGCTCGTCGCGCCGATGCTCCAGCGGACGCTCGGCCGTGACGTGAGGCTTGTGTCCTCCGGACCGGCGATTGCCCGCCGCGTCGAGCACGCCCTCGAGCACCGCGGCCTCGCCAACCCCCGCGTCGACGAGGGGGACTACCGCTTCCTCTGCACCGGAGACGTCGACGCCTTCCGCGACCTCGGCACGCGCTTCCTCCAGATGCCCCTGCGCGAGGTGGTGCACGTGGACCTCGAGCGCGAGCCGGCGCCGGCATGACCGACCCGGAGCGCTCCTACGGCCGCGCCCCCGACGGCATGCGCCCGGTCGCCATCGAGCCGGGGTTCGTCCGCACCGCGACCGGCTCCGCGCTCATCTCGGCCGGCGAGACGCGCGTCATCTGCACCGCCTCGGTCGAGGAGTCGGTGCCGAAGTTCCTCGCCGGCGCGGGCCGCGGCTGGGTCACCGCCGAGTACGGGATGCTCCCCGCCTCGACCGGCGAGCGAAAGCGCCGCGACGTCAGCCGGGGCCGCTTGGACGGCCGCAGCGTCGAGATCCAGCGCCTCATCGGTCGCAGCCTGCGCGGCGTGATCGACTTCGAGGCGCTCGGCGAGCGCACTATCTACGTCGACTGCGACGTGCTCCAAGCCGATGGCGGCACCCGCTGCGCGTCGATCACCGGCGGCTACGTGGCGCTCGCCCTCGCGGCGCAGCGACTGATCGGCGAGGGCAAGCTCGAGCGCACGCCGCTCAGCGGCACCGTCGCGGCGGTCTCGGCCGGCGTCGTCGAGGGCGTGCCCCTCCTCGACCTCGACTACGCCGAGGACTCGACCGCCGAGGTCGACGCCAACGTCGTCATGACCGGCGAGGGCGGCCTCGTCGAGGTCCAGGCCACCGCCGAGAAGACGCCGCTCTCGCGCGCGCACCTCGACGACCTGCTCGCGCTCGCCGCCGCGGGGATCGCCGAGCTGCGCGCCGCCCAGCAGGTGGCCATCGACGGAGCGACCGCTGCCATCGAGGACGCGGAGGACGCCCCGGGCGACGAAGCCGGCGAGCGCGGCGACCCGTACGCCGCCGCGTGAGGCTCGTGCTCGCCACCCGAAACCCCGGCAAGCGACGCGAGTTCGCGCGCCTGCTCGCGCCGCACGACGTGGTGGCGCTGCCCGACGACGTCGACCTCCCGCCTGAGACCGGCGCCACCTTCGCCGCGAACGCGCTCCCCAAGGCCCGCGCCGCCGCATCGGCCACCGGCATGGCCGCCATCGCCGACGACTCCGGCATCGAGGCCGCCGCACTGAACGGCGCCCCCGGCGTGCGCAGCGCCCGCTTCGCCGGTGAGAACGCCACCGACCAGGAGAACCTCGACAAGCTGCGCGCGCAGGCCGCGCCCGGCAGCGGGCTCGAGTACGTGTGCGCGCTCGCCTACGTGGACCCGACCACGGACGCCGAGCACCTCGTCGAGGGTCGCTGCGCCGGCACCGTGGCGGCCGAGCCCAGAGGCACGGGCGGCTTCGGCTACGACCCGGTCTTCCTGCCCGCCGACCGCGACGACGTCCGCACGATGGCCGAGCTCACCGCCGGCGAAAAGGACGCGATCTCGCACCGCGGCCGCGCGGCGCGGGCGCTGCTGGCATGGCTGCCGACGGACTGAGCGACGGCCTCGGCCTGCAGGCCGGGCGCCCAGTCAAGATGCGCGCGGCGGGCCTGTCGATCGGGTCGAACGTCACCCTGATCGCGCTCAAGGTCGTCGCGGGCGCCGTCACGGGCTCGGTGGCGATCCTCACTGAGGCGATGCACTCGGCGATCGACCTCGTCGCGTCGATCGTCGCCTGGTTCTCGGTGCGCAAGGCCGACATCCCCGCGGACGAGGAGCACCGCTACGGGCACTACAAGCTCGAGAACCTCGCCGCGGCGATCGAGGGCATCCTCATCCTCGTCGGCTCGGGCGTCATCGCGTTCGAGGCGATCCGCAAGCTCGTCGAGAGCGCGCCCGTCGAACGGCTCGGCTTCGGCATCGCCGTCATGGCCGTCTCGGGCGTGGCCAACCTCGCGGTCTCGACCTACCTCTACCGCCAGGCCCGCCTGACCGAGTCCCCGGCGCTGGCGGGCGACGCCGCCCACCTGCGCACCGACGCGCTGACCTCGTTCGGCGTCCTGGTCGGCCTGGCGCTGGTCGACATCACCGGCGCCGACTGGCTCGACCCGGCCGTGGCGCTGGCCGTGGCGGCGGCGATCGTCTTCAGCGGCGTGCGGATCCTGACCCGGTCGAGCCGCGTCCTCGTCGACGAGGCCCTGCCGCCGGCCGAGCTCGAGGCCATCCGCACCGCGGTGCGTTCGTTCGGCTCGCACGGGGTCGTGGGCTACCACCAGCTACGCACCCGCTCGGCCGGCTCACGCCGCTACGTCGACCTGCACGTCCAGTTCCGCGCCGGCACGACGCTCGAGGAGGCCCACGCCACCGCCCACGAGCTCCAGGCCGCGATCGAGGCGCGGCTGCGCAACGCCGACGTCCTCATCCACCTCGAGCCCGAGGACCGCATCAAGCCCGGGACCGAGATCGTCGGCGAGCGCGTCAGCGAAGGTTGATCGCCGCCGCGGCGGCGATCGCCGCGAACACCGCCGCGTATCCCTGGTAGTCGGACAGCAACAGGATGAACGCCGTGATCACGGCGGCGGCGACCGTGAGCAGCCAGGCAACCTTCGAGAACGGCACAGCGCCCTATTCTCGACCAGAGGCGATGACGAGCGCGCTCACCCCCGCGGATGCCCGCGCACGCCTGCGCGAGCTGGCCCCGCAGGTGCGCGAGGCCCTGGTCCTCACGCGGCGCGGACGGGTGCTCGCCGGCCCCCGCGCACTGGCGCCCCCCGCCAAGGACCTGCTGCGCGCCACCCGCGCCCCCGCCGTCGAGGCCCTTACCGGCGGAGGGGTCGTGTTCGCCGCCCGCTCGCAGCGCCACGCCGCGGTCGTCGTCGCCCGTCGAGGCGCCCTGCCGGGCCCCGTCCTGTTCGGCCTGCGGCGCGTGCTGCAGGGCCTGGAGGCGGCGCGGGAATGAGGCGCCGAACCCGCCTGGCGAGCCTGAGCGCCGCCGTGGGCGACCTGGCCGCGTCAGTGCGCCGGGCCCGCGACGCGCGGGCCGAGGTCGTCCGCATCTACGACGCCTCGGGCCACGGCCGCACGCTCGATCCGGCCTCGAAGGAGGCAAATGCCGCACTGGAAGCGGCGATGCGGCTGATCGATGGGGTCGCGGACCTTCGCAAATTGCACGAAAACGGCGCCGATCGCCGCTGAAGTCGTCCGTGGGCCTTGTTAGGTTCGCGCCACCCCCACCCAAGGAGGATGACGTACGTGACGAAGTCCGAGTTTGTGGACCAGGTGGCGGATCGCGCCGACCTGGGCAAGAAGGAGGCGGCCGACGCGGTCGACGCCGTGCTGGGCACCATCGAGGACACCCTCAGTCGAGGGGGCGAGGTCACGTTCTCGGGGTTCGGCAAGTTCAGCGTCGCCGAGCGCGGCGCTCGCGAGGGCCGCAACCCGCAGACGGGCGAGAGCATGCAGATCGCTGCCACCCGGGTACCGCGCTTCCAGGCCGGGTCCGGCCTCAAGAAGGCCGTCAAGCCAGGTTAGGCATCGGGTCGAAGGTCCCGGAGCGCTTCGCCGACCGTCTCGCGGCGGCGGTCGCGGAGCGTTCTTCGCAGATCGTCCTCGGGCTCGATCCCGATCCGGCGCGGGTCTGGCCGGAGGTCGAGACCCAGCAAGGTGAGCCGGCAGCGCGGATCGCCGCTCAGTCTCGGGCGCTCATCGAGGCGGCCGGCGCCGCCTGCGTCGCGGTCAAGCTGCAGCTCGCATGCTACGAGCGCGTGGGCGCGGGGGGATTCGAGGCCGCGCGCGCGACGGTCGACGCCGCCCGCTCTCGCGGCCTCCTCGTGCTGCTCGACGGCAAGCGGGGCGACATCGGAGTGACCGCGGCGGCCTACGCGGACGCGCTCTACGACGCCCTCGGGGGAGACGCCGTCACCGCCAATCCGCTGCTCGGCCGCGACGCGCTCGAGCCGTTGCTCGACCGCGGCGGCACCTTCGTGCTCGTCCGCACGTCCAACCCGGGCGCCGCTGAGCTCCAGGACGCGATGCTCGCCGACGGCGGCACGGTTTCCGAACGCCTCGCCGCGATGGTGGACGAGCTCGGCGCGCAACGGACCGGGGACAGCGGTCTGTCGGACGTCGGCGCCGTCGTCGGCGCGACGGTGCCCGAGCAGCTCGAGCGCTTGCGCGGACTGATGCCGCGCGCGCCGATCCTGCTCCCCGGCGTCGGCCCGCAGGGCGGCCGGGTGGAGGAGGTCGCCGCCGCGTGGGGGCCCGGGCGGGCCGCGGCGCTGGTGACCGCGTCGCGTTCGATCGCCTGGGCGCACGAGGAGCGCGGCGGGCCGCCGGGGGAGACGGCCGCCGCAGCCGCCGAGCAGCTGCGCATTGCCGCTTGGGCGGCGTCGAGCTGACCGATCGGGCCCCTATGATCCGGCGTCCATGCCGGACCGCAGCCCCGCGCGCTACCTGGCGCCGCTCGCGCTGGTGGTGGTCCTGACGGCGGCGGTCGTGGTCGTGAGCTCGGGTGGAGGAGACGGGTCCTCGAGCGACAAGACCGCGACCGCGTCCTCGGACCGCGCCAAGCCCGGCAAGAAGGCCAAGAAGTTCTATCGAGTGAAGGCGGGCGACCTGCTCTCGGAGATCTCGGAGAAGACGGGCGTGGACATCGACACGATCATCAAGCTCAACCCCGACGTCGATCCGCAGGCGCTGCAGGCCGGCCAGCTCATTCGCGTGCGCCGGTGAAGCGCGCGCTCCTCGCCACCGCGGTGCTGCTCGTGGCGGCAAGCCCGGCGGCGGCGGCGCGCGACCCGGCCGTCTCCGCCCCCAGCGCGATCGTCGTCGACGCCACGAGCGGCGACGTCCTCTACGCGCGCGCGCCCGACCGCGAGCGCGCCATCGCCTCGACGACCAAGCTCATGACGGCGCTGCTCACGCTCGAGTCGGTGTCGCTCGGCGACGTCTTCTCGGCGCCGGCGTACCAGGCCGGCCCGGCCGAGTCGAAGATTGGCCTGCAGGCCGGCGAGCGCATGGCCGTGCGCGACCTCTTGCGTGCGCTGCTGCTCCCCAGTGCCAACGACGCCGCTGCGACGCTGGCGCGGGGCATCGAGGGGTCCACGACCCGCTTCGTGCGCGCGATGAACCGTCGCGCACGCCAGCTGCACCTGCGCCACACGCACTACTCCAACCCCGTTGGCCTGGACGAGGGGCGCAACTACTCCAGCGCCGCCGACCTGGTGGCGCTCGCGCGCCGCCTGCGCGAACACGCGTTCTTCCGCCACACCACGAACATGGCCAAGGCCCGCCTGCGCACCGGCGACCACCGGCGCACGGTCATCAACCGCAACGACCTCGTCGAGAAGTACCGCTTCGTCAACGGCGTCAAGACCGGCCATACGAACAAGGCCGGGTACGTCCTCGTGGGGTCGGGCACGAAGAAGGGCGTGACGGTGATCAGCGCGGTGCTCGGCGATGCGAGCGAGGCCGCCCGCGACGCCGACACGATCGCGCTCCTGGACTACGGGCTTGCGCAGCTCAAGCGCGTCACGCCGGTGCGCAAGGGGGAGCGCCTGGCCGCGGCCAAGGTCCGCTACCGCGAGAGCGACACGGTCCCGCTGGTCGCGGCGCGGACCGTCCGCGAGGTCGTGCGGCGCGGGCAGCGCGCCCGCGTATCCGCCGACACGCCGGACGTCGTCGAGGGGCCCAAGGCGGTGGGCGCGCGCGTGGGCACCGCCACGGTGCGCGTCGGCGGCCGGGTGGTCGCCCGGCTACCGCTCGTCGCTGGTGCTCCGGTGCCGGAGGTGGGCCTGGTCGAGCGCGTTGTCGGCGGCACCCTCGGGCTGCTGCTCGCCGTCGTCGTCGTCCTGACCGTCGCGATCGGTAGTGTGCTGCTCGCGATGGCGCGCAGGCGGAGGCGGCAAAGCGAGAGGGCGCAGCCGGCCGAGAGGGTCGGTGCCGCGTGATCATCACCGTCACGCTCAATGCGGCGATCGACAAGACGCTCGAGGTGCCGAACTTCCGCCTCGGGCGGCGCCACCGCTCCGTCGAGCAGACCACGATGGCGGGCGGCAAGGGCGTCAACGTCGCGCGCGCGCTCAAGCGCCTGGGCCAGCCGGTGATCGCGACCGGCCTGGCGGGCGGCCCGACCGGCACCCGCATCGTCGAGCAGCTCACGGAGGAGTCGATCCTCAACGACTTCGTCCGCATCCGCGAGGAGTCGCGCTCGAACACCGCGGTGACCGATCCGACAACCGGCGAGCAGACGGAGGTCAACGAGCGCGGGCCTGCCGTCACCGCCCAGGAGGTCGAGCTGTTCTGCGACAAGCTCCTCTACCTCGCTCGGGGCGCCCAGATCTGCCTGTTCGCGGGCTCGCTGCCGCGGCGAGTCGAGCCGGGGCTCTACGCCGACCTGATCCGCGAGCTGCGCAAGATCGGCGTCACGACGATCGTCGACACCGACGGCGACCCGCTGCGCCAGGCGGTGCGCGCCGAGCCGAGCGTCGTCTCGCCCAACGTGCTTGAGGCCGAGGAGCTCGTCGGCCACGAGTTCAACGACGACGAAGACCGCCTCATCGCCGTGCGCGAGATGACCCAGCTGGGGGCGCGCGAGGCGATCATGACCGCGGACGACGGGTGCTTCGCGATGGTGCACGAGGAGGGCGGCTCCAAGCTCTACCGCCTGCGCGTCGACCCGCTCGAGACCTACTCCGCGGTCGGCTCGGGCGACGCCTTCCTGGCCGGCTACATCGCCGCCCGGTACAGCGGCCGGCCGCCCTCCGAGTGCCTGCGCTTCGGCGTGGCCTGCGGGGCCGAGTCGACCCAGCACATCGGGGCGGGCGTGATCGACCCGCGCGAGGCCGAACGGCTGGAGTCGGAAATTGCGGTTGAGGCCGTCGAGATCCCCGCCGAGGTGTCCTAGGCGGCCGCTACTCTGACTTCATGGAAGTAGAGATCGGCCGGGGGAAGAAGGCCCGGCGCGCTTACGGCTTCGACGACATCGCGATCGTCCCGTCCCGCCGCACGCGCGACCCCGACGACATCGACATCTCCTGGAAGCTCGGCGACTACCGGTTCGAGCTGCCGCTGCTCGGCGCCGCCATGGATGGCGTCATCTCGCCGCAGACGGCCGGCGCCATCGGCCGGCTCGGCGGCCTCGGCGTGCTCAACCTCGAAGGCATCTGGACCCGCTACGAAGACGCCGACGTCCAGCTCGAGCGCATCGCGCACCTGCCCAAGGAGGTCGCGACGCGCGAGATGCAGGAGATCTATGCCGAGCCGATCAAGCCCGAGCTGATCTCGCAGCGGATCGCCGAGATCAAGGAGCACGGCGTGGTCGTCGCCGCCTCGCTGACGCCGCAGCGGGTCCGTCACTACTACGAGGACGCGCTCGAGGCCGGGCTCGACATCCTCGTGATCCAGGGCACCGTGATCTCGGCCGAGCACGTTTCGTCCGACGAGTCACGTCCGCCGCTGAACCTCAAGGAGTTCTGCCGTGAACTCCCGATTCCGGTGGTGGTCGGCGGGTGCGCCTCCTACCACACCGGCCTGCACCTGATGCGGACCGGCGCCGCCGCGGTGCTCGTGGGCGTCGGGCCGGGCGCGGCGTGCACGACCCGCGGCGTGCTCGGAATCGGCGTACCGCAGGCGACGGCGATCGCCGACGTGGCCGCCGCACGCTCCCAGCACATGCTTGAGACCGGCGACTACGTGAAGGTCATCGCCGACGGCGGGATGCGCAACGGCGGCGACGTCGCCAAGGCAATCGCGTGCGGCGCCGATGCCGTCATGCTCGGCTCGCCCCTGGCACGGGCCTACGAGGCGCCGGGTCACGGCTACCACTGGGGCATGGCGACCTTCCACCCGTCGCTGCCGCGCGGCGCCCGGGTCGCCACCCTCCAGAACGGCACGCTCGAGGAGATCCTCGTCGGCCCGGCGCGCGAGAACGACGGCACGTTCAACCTCTTCGGCGGCCTGCGCACCTCGATGGCCACCACCGGCTACAAGGACATCGCCGAGTTCAATCGCGCGGAGCTGATGGTCGCCCCGGCGCTGCAGACCGAGGGCAAGCAGCTCCAGCGCTCGCAGGAGGTCGGGATGGGATCAAACGGGCGGGCCCAGGTCGTCACCGCCGAGGCGGTTGTCTCAGACAACTGAGGCCGTCGCGGCTCCCGCTCCGGGCTCGGTCGAGCCCGACACCGTCCATGAGCAGGTCGTGGTCCTCGACTACGGGGGGCAGTACTCGCAGCTCATCGCGCGGCGCGTGCGCGAGCTCGGCGTCTTCTCGGAGCTCCTGCCCCACCACGTGGCGCTGGAGGAGGTCGAGCGCCGGCGCCCGCGCGGGCTGATCCTGAGCGGCGGGCCGGCGTCGGTATACGCCGACGGTGCGCCGAAGCTGGACAAGCGCGTGCTCGAGCTCGGGATCCCGGTGCTCGGCATCTGCTACGGCATGCAGCTCGTCGCGGTCGAGCTCGGCGGCCGTGTGGAGGGTGCCGAGGTGGGAGAGTTCGGGCGTTCGGAGCTCACGGTGAACGAGCCCGGGCGGCTGCTGGCCGGCCTGCCGCGCGAGCAGACATGCTGGATGTCGCACCGCGACACCGTGTTCGGCCCACCGCCCGGCTTCACGCCGCTTGCGGCCTCGACCCAGTCGCCGGTGGCGGCCTTCGAGTCGGTCGAAAAGGGCATCTACGGCATCCAGTTCCACCCCGAGGTCGTCCACACGCCCTATGGCAACGCCGTGCTCGAGCGGTTCCTCGGCGACGTATGCGGCTGCGAGCGCACCTGGTCGGCGACGTCGATCATCGACGAGCAGATCGAGCGCATCCGCGCCCGTGTCGGCGACGCCAACGTCATCTGCGGCCTGTCCGGCGGGGTGGATTCGAGCGTGGCGGCGATGCTCGTCCACCGGGCGATCGGCGATCAGCTCACCTGCGTGTTCGTCGACCACGGGCTGATGCGCAAGAACGAGGGCGAGCAGGTCATCGCCGCCTTCCGCGACCGCTTCCGCGTGCCGCTGGTCGCCGTCGACGCCTCCGACCGATTCCTCGGCCGGCTCGCCGGCGTCAGCGATCCCGAGACCAAGCGCAAGATCATCGGCGAGGAGTTCATCCGCGTCTTCGAGGAGGAGGCCGGCAAGGTCGAGGACGCCCGCTTCCTGGTCCAGGGCACTCTCTACTCGGACGTGATCGAGTCGGGTGGCGATGGACGCGCTGCGGCGACGATCAAGTCCCACCACAACGTCGGCGGTCTGCCCGAGGAGATGGAGATGGAGCTGGTCGAGCCGCTTCGAATGCTCTTCAAGGACGAGGTCCGCGCCGTCGCCGCCGAGCTCGGCCTGCCCGAGCGCTTCGTCTGGCGCCAGCCCTTCCCGGGCCCGGGCCTTGCGATCCGTGTGGTCGGGGGCGAGGTCACCCGCGAGCGCCTCGAGATCGTCCGCGAGGCCGACGCGATCCTCCAGGAGGAGATCCGCGCGGCGGGCCTGTACCGCGAGCTCTGGCAGTCCTTCTGCGTCCTGCCTGTCGTCCGCTCGGTCGGCGTGCAGG
>JBJMKX010000035.1:0-28009 GCA_045805605.1 Solirubrobacteraceae bacterium | reverse complement strand
GTCGACCCGGCCGTACATCTGTTCCTGCGACCGCTTGGAGAAGTACGGATCTGAGTGCGGCTGGGGGTTGTCGTCGTCGCAGATCCCCGCATACCCCATGATCGTCGATCCCGACCCCGGCTCCACCGCACTGGCAGCGGCCGGGTTGTTGTCGGTGCAGTTGCCGCTCGTCCCGTTCCACGTGTGGTCGGCGCTGAACTGGTGCCCGATCTCGTGCGCGACGAAGTCGACCCCCCAGGCGTCGCCCGTGGGAGACACTTGTCCCGTACAACCCTCCGCCTTGATGGCACCCCCCACGCCGGCGGCCGCGAGCCCGCCGCCATCGGCCCCCAGGTTCAGGTGCCCGATGTCGTAGTTGCGCGCTCCAGCGATCTGGCCGGCCACGATCGTCGTCTGCGTCAGGGTCGAGTCGCTGCAGCGCGCGAGCTGCCCGCCGGTGTAGCAGGCGGCGCCGCCGCACGGCCCGCCGGGGTTGATCGCCTTGGCGTTGGTGTTGGGGTTTCGGGGCGTCGGTCTGCGGGATTAGCGTCATCGTGATCCCCAGGTCCTGCCGGTAGATCTGGTTGACGCGGGCCATCAACGCCGTCTTGGCCGCCAGGACCTTGGCGTCGCTGCCGCCGAAGAAGGTTGCGTAGGCCGGGTCGTTGATCAGCGCGAGCCGGTACGTGCGCAGAGGCACATCCTCGCCCGGGCCGGGCCGAGGGGCGGACCGCGGCACGCCGCTCCCGAGCTGCCGGGCCATCTCCTCGCTCTCGTGAAACGGCTCGGTGTTCGGCAGGGCCTCCCGCGCGAACGCCACGTGCGCGGTCGCGTCGTCGCGGTAGCGCGGCTCGACGTGGCTTGTCCCATCGCGGCCGCGGATCGCCGCGAACGCACCCTCGGGCGAGATCACCAGGCTCAGGCTCGCCGACGGGTCGTCGACGCCGACCCCGACGTAGTCCCGGATCTCGGGATGCTTGGCCGCGAGCTCGGGCGACAGCGTGGTGCCGCGGGCGACCGCGAAGCGGGCGAAGCTCCCATCGGGCTCGGGGATCGAGAGGACGACAGGTGAGCCTGCGCCCGCCGGTGGGGCCTGCCGCGCCTCAGCGGCCACCAGCTCCCGGTCGAGGCTGAAGAAGGTGAAGGCCGTAGGCGCGACCGCGACCCGCTGGCCCGGGGCCGGCGCGCGCTCGGCGGTGCGATGCCACGCATCGCGCGGCGTGCTGGCGTGCTGGCGTGAAGCGTCGGACTCTGGGCACCGGGGTGCGAAGGGCGCGGCTACCATCCCGTCATGCAGGACGGCCTCCCTCGGCCTTGGGATGCCTCGCGGCTTCCGGATCCCGTCATCCCGGTCGACCGCACCTTCGAGGGCTTCCTCGGACTCGAGTGGCTCGAGCTCACGCCCAGCTCGGCGCGCGTCCGCTTCGAGACGCGCGATGACCTCAAGCAGCCCCTGGGCCTCCTCCACGGCGGGATCTACTGCGCCGTGGCCGAGACCGTCGCATCCCTCGCCACCGCCTACGAGGTGTGGGAGGACGGCCTCGTCGCCTCGGGGTTGAGCAACTCGGCGAACTTCCTACGACCGATCACCGCGGGGACCGTCCATGTTGCCTGCCGGCTCCGCGAGCGCGGCGACGACGCCTGGCTGTGGAGCACGGACTTCCGCGACGAGGCGGACCGCCTTTGTGCGATCGTCGACGTGATGGTCGCAGTGCGCCCCGTGCCGGCGGACGTGCCCTCGAGCTGAAGCACCGCCTCCTGAACGGGAAGGCTAGACGCTTCACAATCGCCTGACGGCCGCCCCGATTCCGTCACATGCCAGCCTGCGTTACAAATCGTTACCCGGGGGTAGGCGAGCTTGAGAAAAGGAGGCTAGAGATGGTGCAGATGCTGATCGCCGGCGAGCGCGAGGCAGCGCGCTCGGGCGAGGAGATCGAGGTCATCAATCCGGCGACGGAGGAGCCGCTGGAATCGGTGCCGAGTGCCGGTCGCGAGGACGTCGACCGCGCGGTGCAGGCCGCGGCGCGGGCGTTCCCCGAGTGGCGCGACACGGACGCCGAGGAGCGCGCGGACAAGCTGCGGACGTTCGCCGATTTGGTCGAGGGCAACGCCTCAGAGCTCGGCGAGACGCTGACGAACGAGCAGGGCAAGCCCACCATGGAGGCCGGGGGCGAGGTGCAGCACTTCGTCCATGGGCTGCGCTACTACGCCGATCTCGCCACCAAGGTGCGCGGCGTCTACCAGCCGCTGCCGTCGACGCTCGGGCGCTCCTACGGCATGGTCGTCCGGCGGCCCGTGGGGGTGTGCGCCGGCATCGTGCCCTCGAACTTCCCGCTGACCCTGACGGGGACCAAGCTGGGTCCCGCCCTCGCGGCGGGCAACACGATCGTGCTCAAGCCGTCCGAGGACACGCCGCTGTCCATGCTGCGGCTGGCCGAGCTCGTGGCCGAGGCCGAGCTCCCGCCCGGGGTCGTCAACGTCGTCACCGGCGGCGCGGAGACGGGCGAGGCGCTCGTCACGCACCCGCTCGTGCGGCGGATCGCGTTCACCGGCTCTACCGCGACCGGCCGCCGGATCATGGAGCTCGCTGCTCCCGAGATGAAGCGCGTTACGCTCGAGCTGGGCGGCTCGGATCCGGTCATCGTATGCCCCGACGCGAACCTCAAGGGTGCCGTGAAGACCGCGCTCATCGCCCGCTTCTGGAACGCCGGCCAGGGATGCCTGGCGGGCAAGCGGCTCTTCGTGTTCGACGACATCTACGACGACTTCGTCGGCGCGCTGCTCGAGGGCGTGGAGCGCTACGAGCCTGGCGTCGGCTGGGAGAAGCCCGAGAAGCCGAAGATCCGCATCGGGCCGCTGACCACCGCACGCCAGCGCGAGCTCGTCATGGAACAGCTCCAGGACGCGCTGGACGGCGGCGGCGAGCTGCTCTACGGCGGCGACCCGCCCGACGATCCCGACACGGGCTTCTTCCTGACCCCGACCGTGGTGCAGAACCCGGCCCGCGACGCGCGCGTCGCCACCGAGGAGGTCTTCGGCCCGGTCCTCCCGATCTGGCGCGTGGCCGACCTCGACGAGGCGATCGAGCGCGCGAACGACACGCCCTACGGCCTGGGCTCGTCGGTGTGGACGCACGACGTCCGCGTCATCAACCGGGTCGCGCAGGAGGTCGACGCCGGCATGACGTGGGTCAACCAGAACCACTACGGCTACGACGAGCTGCCGTTCGGCGGCACCAAGCAGAGCGGCTACGGCAAGGAGCACGGCATCGAGGCGCTGGACTACTACTTCGAGGACAAGTCCGTCGTCGTCGGCGGGCTCTAGGAGGAGAGCGATGGCGGTCAGCTACAACGCAGAGGAACCGATCGGGTTCATCACCCTCGACAAGCCCCCGGCCAACTCGTATGACCGGGCGTTCATGGAGGAGCTGGGCGGCGCGATCGTCCAAGCCGCCGACGACGAGGCGGCCAACGTCGTCATCGTGCGCTCGTCGAGCCCCAAGTTCTTCTCGGCGGGGGCCGATGTGAAGGCCTTCGCCGAGCAGGACCCCGAGCAGAGTGCCGAGATGATCGACGTCGCCCATCAGGCGCTCGGGCGGATCGCGGCCATCCCCAAGGTGTTCATAGCCCTGATCCAGGGCCACGCCCTCGGCGGCGGCCTCGAGATGGCGCTCGCCTGCGACCTGCGCTTCGGGGCCCGGGGCTCGTACAAGCTCGGCACCCCGGAGGTGACGCTCGGCCTCCTGCCCGGCAATGGCGGCACGCAGCGGCTGCCACGGATGGTGGGCGTCAGCCCCGCCCTCGACCTGATGATCACGGGCCGGAGAATTTCCCCCGGGCAGGCACACGCCCTCGGGATCCTCGACCGGCTGTTTCCCGCCGCAGAGGCCGAGGCGATGACCATCGAGTACGCGAAGGGCCTGGCCGGCGGCGCGGTCGAGGCGATCGGCGCCATCAAGCGCGCCGTCCACGGCGGCATCGAGCGCTCGCTCGACGACGGACTCGCCCTCGAGCGCGAGCTCGTGGCCGACCTGTTCCGCTCGTCCGACGCGCGCGAGGGGCTGACCGCCTTCGTCGAGAAGCGGGAGCCCGCCTTCGGCCGCTCCTAGCCGAGGCCATGGCCGGGCGCGAGGTCGACTTCCTGATCGTCGGCGGCGGTCACGCCGGCTTTGCCTGCGCCCAGGCCCTGCGCGACGCGGGCGAGCAAGGGAGCATCCTGCTCGTCTCGCGCGAGCCCGACCCGCCCTACGACCGCACCGCATGCACGAAGGGCTACCTGGCGGGCCGCGCGGAGCGCGACGACGTCCTGCTGGGCGGCCGCGACTGGCCGCGCCAACACGAAGTCGAGGTCCTCGTCCGCACGAGCGTGCTCAAGCTCGCGGCCGACAAGAAGCGCGCGGCCCTGTCGAACAAGGACGTCGTCGACTTCGGTGGGGCGCTCCTCGCGACCGGGGCGATGGTCCGGCGCCTGCGCGTCGACGGCGCGAAACTCGGCGGCGTCCACTACATGCGCGCACTCGGCAACGCCGACGCGATACGCAAGGACGCCGCCGACGCCGACCACGTGGTGCTTGTCGGCGGCTCGTACATCGGCACCGAGGTGGCGGCCACGCTTCAGGCGATGGGCAAGCGCTGCGCGATCGTCATGCAGGAGGACGTGGTCCTCGAGCGGACGTTCGGGCCCGAGGTCGGCGGCCACGTCCAGGGCATCCTCGAAGACCACGGGATCGCCGTGCACGGCGGCGAGGAGGCCGAGGCCTTCGTCGGCGAGGACGAACGCGTGACCGCGGTGCGGACGAAGAGCGGCCTCGACCTGCCCGCGGACGTCGTCGTGGTGGGGGCGGGCGTGGTCCCCGACGTCCAGCTCGCCCGCAGCGCCGGCCTCGAGCTCGGCGAGTCGGGCGGGATCGCCGTCGATGCCCGTCACCAGGCGTCGGCGCCGGGGATCTTCGCCGCCGGCGACGTCGCCGAGATCGACAGCGAGGTTCACCCGGCCGGGCGGCTGCGCGTCGAGCACTGGGAGGTGGCGGCCGCCCAAGGGCGGCGCGCCGCGGCGGCCATGCGCGGCGCCGACCCGCCCCCCGAGGAGATCCCGTACTTCTTCTCCGACCTGCACGACTGGCTCTCCTATGAGTACATCGGGCCGGCGCAGGCGTGGGACCGCGTGGTCGTCCGCGGCTCGATGGAGGACGGGGCGTTCAGCGCCTGGTATCTGGACGGCGGCCGCGTGGCCGCGGTGCTCAGCGTCGACCGGCCCGGGGACCTCGAACGCGGCCGCGAGCTGTTCGGCAAGCCGGTGGACGCCGAGGCGCTGGCCGATCAGGCCAAGGAGCCCGCGGTGGCATGACCGGCGAGGCCAACCGCTGCGAGGCGCCGTCGATGCTGCGCTTCGACCCGCCGGCGAACTTCGGCCGGCACCGCCTCGCCCCAGGCGTCCAGCCCGCTCTCGCCGGTGCCCGCCAGCGCCGCAACGAGATCCGGCCCCGGCCGAACGTCGAGCAGACAGCGCAGCCCGAAGCCCACGTGCCACCGCTCGTCGCGCTCGACCAACTCGACGGCGGAGCGAACGCGGGGCAGCGCGCCGTCGGCGAGGTCGTCGAGCAGGGCGTGCTGGCCGGCGGTCAGGACCAGGCCCTCGATGACCATGTGGTAGAGGCCGACGCCCTCCTCCAGCGACGCCCCTCCGTCGGCCACGGCGGCGGCGGTCGCCGGCAGCCGTTGCTCGAAGAGCTCGCGCAGTGGCGCCGGGACGACGGCGCGCGCCGCGGCAGGGCCGCGCAGCCTGACCACCTCCCCCGCGATCCGTTCGAAGACGCGGGCGTGCCGCTCCTCGTCTGCACGCTGGGCGGCGAAGGCGGCGCGGGTCGCGTCGTCGCCGGCTCTGGGCAGGAACGGAGCGAGCTCGGTGGCGACGCTGGCCTCCGCGACGACGAAGCCGGCAACGAGCACCGCGAGCCGCCCGCGGCGCCGTGCCGGCAAGAGCGGCCAGGTGCGGGCGTCGGGCTCGAAGTCGAGGGCGTCGGGGTCCCAGCGCAGTCGTTGGGCCAGGGCGGTGAAGTGACGCGGGCCGGCGATCACCTAGAGCGGGACATCGTCCTGGGGGGAGAAGTCGTCCTTGGCGGCGCCGCAGACGGGGCAGGACCAGTCGTCGGGGATCTCCTCGAACGCCATGCCCGCCTTGACTCCCCCATCCGCATCGCCCTCGGCGGGGTCGTAGACGTACCCGCAGAGCTCGCAGATCCACAGCTGCCCCTCCGCCACCCGGGCCAAAGTATCAAACCCTTACCCACCCGTCGGGTGAATCAAGCCGTCCATTACCGGACAGTATTATGACGAGAGCCAACGATACGTCATAGGTTGAGGGAGGGCGATGACCGAGGACGAACTGCTCGAGCGAATCGCGAGCGGCAAGCTGATCGAGGGGCCCGAGTACGCCACCGACAAGTACGTGGAGGGCCTGCGGCGGACGCTCATCGTGTCCGGGGACACCGAGCTGATCTCGGCTCCGGCCTACATGCGGGCAGCGCGCAACGCGCCGAAGATCAACTCCTACATCTCGGTTGCCGGCATCGCCCAGGACGAGCTCGGGCATGCCCACATCGCGTACCGCCTGCTGCGCGACCTGGGCGAGGACGTCGAGGCCCTCGTCTACGAACGCGACCCCAAGGACTTCCGCCATCCCTACGCCTTCGACGTTCCGCTCGACACCTGGGCGGAGATGGTCGTCGCCAACGGCTTCTACGACCGCGCCGGCTTCTGCCTGCTCGACGACATCTTCCAGAACTCGAGCTACGGGCCGTGGAAGCGCGCGCTGGTCAAGGTCGAGCGCGAGGAGAACTTCCACCTGCGCCACGGCGAGCGCTGGATGGCCACGATGGCCGGCGATCCCGAGCAGAAGGCGGAGCTCCAGGCGGCCGTCGACTGGATGTTCATGATGACGCTGGAGTGGTTCGGGCTCCCCGACTCCATGAAGAAGCACGGCGAGCAGATCGCCTACGGGATGAAGGGCTCGACCAACGACGAGCTCCGCCAGACCTGGATGTCGACGGCGGTGCCGCTGTGCGAGGAGCACGACATCGACGTCCCGGCCCACTACGACGAGGCGTCCGAGACCTGGATCATCGACGCACCCTTCCCGTGCGCGTTCGACGAGGAGGAGAAGCGGTGGGAGTTCGGAGGCGGCGAGGTCTCCTGGGAGGACGTCATGCAGCGGTGGAAGCGGCGCGGCCCCGCCAACGAGGAGCTGGTCGAGCAGATACAGCGCGGCTACAAGCAGCTCGCGACCTCTCTGGAGGGGGCGGGATGAGCGCGACCGTGACCGACCTCGAGTCCGCCCTGCGACGCGTGCACGACCCGGAGTACCCGGTCTCGGTCGTGGACATGGGGCTCATCCGCGGCCTGACCGTCGACGGCGCCACCGCGCACGTGCGCCTCACCTACACCTCGATGGGCTGCCCGTGCAAGGAGATGATCGCCGACGACGTCCGCGACGCCCTGCTGGCCGTGGAAGGCATCGAGGCGGTCGAGGTCGAGGAGGTCTATGAGCCGTGGTCGCACCGCGACCTCAGCCGGCGCGCGCGCACCACGATGAGCGAGCTGGGGGTGGCGTGATGCCGGTCGAGCGCGAGCGCGAGTACTACGACGTCTTCGCCCGCCGCAAGGCCGACGAGCCGCTCGAGCACATCGGCACCGTCGGCGCCAGCGAGCCCTCCGACGCCGAGGTGTTTGCCTTCAAGCTCTACGACCAGTGGAAGTGGACGGAGCTCTTCGTCGCGCGCAGGGCGGACGCGATCGAGGTGGTCCGGACGCCATGAGGTTCTTCGTCTTCGCCCGCCGCGACTACGAGCGGCCGCTTCACCGTCGCGCCGCCGTCGAGGCGCCCGACGCCGACGCGGCCACCGAGGTCGCCCGCGAGCGTTTCGGCGACTGGCTCGAGGTCCGGCTCGTGCCCGAGAGCAGCGTCCGCTGGATCGTCGGTCCCCTGCCCGCCGAGCGGGTGCCCGAGGAGGAGCGAGAGGAGGTGGCGGCGTGAGCGCGCCCGAGCAGGACATCGATCGCGTCGTGCCCGACGAATGGTCGATCACCGACGACGACGAGGGCCTCGCCGCCCTGGTCAACCTCGTCGTCGTCCTCGCGGACAACAAGTTCTTCCTCGGCCGGCGTCTCTCCGAATGGCTGTCCGGGGGCCCCTCGCTCGAGAGCGCGGTCGCGCTCGCGGCCATTGCCCAGGAGGAGCTCGGCCACGCGCGGGCGCTCTATCCGCTGCTCGAGGAGATGCCGCTCGTCGACACGCCCGGGCCCCTGCAACGCGGGGCCGAGCGCGAGCGCAAGTACTGCCTGAACGTCCTCGCCGAGCCCTGGGAGCACTGGGCCGACGTCGTCGCGGCCCTGATGCTCGTCGACCCCGCGCTCACGGTGCTGTTCCGGGCCCTCGAGGACTCGCGCTACGACGACCTGCGCCAGCGCGCCGCCCGCATCCCCGGCGAGGAGGCGTTCCATCGCAAGTACGCCGAGGGGCGCCTGCGCGACCTCGCGAGGACCGACAAGGGGCGCGCGACGCTGCAGCGCCACCTCGACGAGATGCTCCCCGAGGTACTGATGTGGTTCGGACCCCCGGACGAGCGCGGCGTCACGGCCCTCAAGGGCCAGGGGCTGCTGGCGCTCGACAACGAGGAGATGCGCGACGCGTTCACCGCCGACGTCGGCCCGGTGCTCGAGGAGAACGGGCTGCGCCTCGAGGTGGACGAGTTGCCGTGGGATCGATGGAACAGCCTGCAGCGACGCCTGACCTGAGCCCCGACGACGGGCGGACGTGCCCCTGGTGCGGCTCGCGCGACACCGAGCGCATCGGCGCTTGGGGCCCGCAGCTGCTGACCGAGCAGTGGCGCTGCCGCGCGTGCCGGACCCCCTACGAGCGCCTCCGCCGCGAGCCATGACGGGCGACGCCGTACGGTGCGAGCGCGACGGCCACGGCGTCGCGCTGCTGACCCTCAACCGGCCCGGGGCCCGCAACGCGCTCGACGACGAGCTCGCCCAGGCGGTCGGGAACGCGCTCGACGCCGCCGCCGACGATCCCGCGACCCGCGCCGTCGTCCTCACCGGCGCCGGGCCGGCGTTCTGCGCCGGCGGCGACCTCGAGCGCTTTCAGCGGGAGTGGGCCCCCAGCGCGTTCCGCCGTCACTCGCACCGGCTGACTGCGCTCATTGCCGCGATCGAGCGGCTCGAGAAGCCCGTTGTGGTCGCCATCAACGGGGCGGTCACGGGTGCAGGGACCCAGCTCGCCCTCGCCTGCGACGTTCGCCTCGCGGCTCCCGCGGCGAAGCTGATCTTCCGCGAGGGGCGGCTGGGCATCATCCCCAGCCACGGCGGCGTAGCGCGCCTGGTCAAGCTCGTCGGCCTCGGCCGGGCGCGCGACGTGCTGCTGGGGGCGGAGACGGTCGACGCGCACGAGGCCGTCCGGCTCGGGCTCCTCACGGCGGTGGTCGAGGACGGTGACGTGGTTGCCGCGGCCCGCGAACGCGCCCGGTTCGCCCTGCGGCGCTCGCCCGAGGCCTACGGCGCCGCCAAGCGCCTGCTGGCGGTGGCCGCCGACGCCTCGCTGGAGGCGGGCATGGCCGCCGAGGCGCTGGCCCAGACCTCGCTCATCGCCACCCCCGAGCACCGCGAGGCCGTCGCCCGCGCGAAGGGGAGCTGACCCATGGCGACGCTGATCGAGCTCGAGGGTCGCGCGCCGCGGGTGGCGGACGACGCCTGGCTTGCGCCGACCGCGACCCTCGTCGGCGACGTCGAGGTCGCGTCGGGCGCGAGCGTGTGGTTCGGGGCGGTGCTGCGGGCCGACTTCGCGGCCATCCGCATCGGCGCCGGCGCGGCCGTGCAGGACAACGCCGTGCTGCACTGCGCGACCGGGCTTGCGACCGTGGTGGGCGACGACGCGACCATCGGCCACCAGGCCATGCTCGAGGGCTGCGTGGTCGAGGACGGCGCGCTGGTCGGCATGGGCGCGATCGTCCTGCAGCGCGCGTCCGTCGGCGCGGGCGCCATGGTGGCGGCGGGCGCCGTGGTCACCGAGGGCGCCGACGTCCCGGCGGGCACGCTGGTCGCGGGCGCCCCGGCGAAGGTCAAGAAGGCGCTCGACGGCGCGTCGGCCGGCTGGGTTCAGGGCGCCGCGCGCGAGTATCAGGCGTTGCGCGACCGCTACCGGGCGGCCGCGTCGGTCCGCACGCCATGAGCTCGCACAAACCGGCAGACGGCCGCCAGCGTCTCCTCGGGCGCCTCGAGATGGGGCGCGTGCCCGCAGGGCAGCACGACCCGCTCGACCGGTCCGGACACGGCCGCGGCCACCTTGTCGACCTGCGCGAGCGTCCCGTAGGGGTCTTCGCCGCCCTGCACGAGGAGGACCGGCGCCTCGATGGCCGGCAGCAACTCCTCGATGCTCCAGTTCGGGAACCGGGGATCGAGCCAGACATCGTTCCAGCCGTAGAAGGCAGGGTCCGGGTCGCGGTGATGGCGCGCCATGCGCTCGCGCAGCTCGCCCTCCTCGAAGGCCGTCTTGGCTCGGCGGATCTCCGCCAAGCACATCTCCTCGACAAACACGTGCGGGGCGATGCAGGCCAGCCCGCTGACCGGGTGCTCGGCGCCGTGGATGAGCGCGATCGACCCGCCGTCGCTGTGCCCCACGAGCAATGGGACGTCGACGCCCCAGGCGTCGAGCAGGCGGGGGAGGACGTCGCGCGCCTCCTCGTGCATGAAGGTCGGCGTGCGAGGGCGCACCGGCGGGTCCGACCCGCCGTGGCCCAGCCGCGAGTAGGCGATGGCGCGGCGCCCGCTCGCCTCGGCGACGCGACGGTGAAAGCCGCGCCACAACCCGACCGAGCCCAAGCCTTCGTGCAGGAACACGAGGGGCGCTCCCGCGGCGGGATCGCCCGGGACGTCCTCGTACTCGAACCGGCGGCCGTCGAGCTCTACGAGCACAGTCGTCGGGCTACCCAAGGAGTGCCATGACCACCACGCAGACAACCATCGAGCTTGGGCCCTTCGTCGACGGCGCCGTCGAGGGCGTCGAAGGTGAGGTCGCGGAGATCCACGACCCCGCAAGCGGGCGCCTCGTCGGTGCAACGACCGCAGCGGGGCCGGACGTCGTCGATCGCGCCGTACGCGCCGCGCACCGGGCGTTCCCGGAGTGGGCCGCGCGGAGCGTGGCCGAGCGCGGCGAGCTCGTGGGCCACGCCGCGCAGGCGCTGCGCGACGCGATCGACGAGCTCGCGCCGCTGCTGACCGCCGAGCAGGGCAAGCCGCTGCGTGAGTCCCGCATCGAGCTCGACCGCGCCGCCGAGACCCTCGAGCACTACGCGGGCCTGGCCAAGGAGCTGCGCGGCGCGTCGGTCGCCGGGCTCGACCCCGGCGTGACCGGCCGCGTCCTGCGCCGCCCCCTCGGCGTCGTAGGAGCGATCGTGCCGTGGAACTTCCCGACCACCCTGCTCGCCAACAAGCTCGGCCCGGCTCTCGTCGCGGGCAACACCGTCGTCGCGAAGCCGGCCGACACGACGCCCCTGACCACGCTGCGATTCGCCGCGCTCGCCCACGAGGCGGGGCTGCCGGCGGCCGTCTTCAACGTCGTCCCGGGGAAGGGCGCGGAGGCCGGCGAGGCGCTGGTCACCCATCCGCTCGTGGCCAAGGTGGGCTTTACCGGATCGACGCCCACCGGCGAGCGCATCATGGCGCTGGCCGCCGGCGGCACCAAGCGGCTCACGCTCGAGCTCGGGGGGTCGGATCCGATGATCGTCCTGGCGGACGCCGACCTCTCGAAGGCCGCCAGCGCCGCCTCCATGGGCCGGTTCTTCAACTGCGGCCAGGCGTGCCTGGCGGTCAAGCGGCTGTACGTGGCGGAGTCGGCGCTCGACGAAGTCGTCGAAGCGGTCGTGCAGAAGGCGAGCCGCCTCACGGTCGGACCGGGAACGCGGGAGGGAGTTCAGATCGGCCCGCTTCACACGTCGGGCCAACGCGACCGGCTCGAGGACCAGCTGCGCCGGACGCTGGAGCTCGGCGGCGAGGTGCTGACCGGGGGCGGGCGGCCCGGGGCCGAGGAGCTCGCCAAAGGCTGGTTCCATGAGCCCACGGTCGTGCTCGAGCCCCCGCACGACTCGCCTATGGCGACCGAGGAGGTTTTCGGCCCCGCGCTGCCGATCTGGGCCGTCCGCGACCTCGACGACGCGCTCGCGCGCGCGAACGCCTCGCCGTTCGGGCTCGGCTCGTCGGTCTGGACCTCCGACCTCGACGCGGCCGAGGAGGCGGCGCAGCGGCTCGAGTGCGGCTACACGTGGATCAACTCGCCGACGAAGGTCTACGACGAGCTGCCCTTTGGCGGCGTCAAGCGAAGCGGCTTCGGCAAGGAGCACGGCTCCGAGGCCTTCGACCACTACACCGACCAGAAGTCGGTCGTGGTGCGCCGCCTGAGGGGCTAGCCGTTACGTCGGCGAGAGGGCGTCGAAGTGCTCCTGCGCGGTGGCGCTCCACCGCTCGTGGCGGTCGGTGAAGAGCTGGAAGGCGCGTCGGCGCGGCCAGTCCCGCGGGAGCAGGTCGTCCGGCAGGTCGGGGTCGATGAAGGGGAACTTGCGCCAAGCGTGGACGAGCCCGGTCTGGGCCGCGAACACGCGCTCGGGAGAGCGCGCGCGCAGGCGTCCGAAGTCGGCGAGGAACTGCGCGTAGTGATCGCGCAGGCCGGGCAGGTCCCACGCGCTCTCCAGCACGCGCGTGGTGTCGCCCAGGGCGCCGAGCTCCGCGCGGAACGAGACCAGCTCGACCGCGGCGCCGGCGCCGTCGACGGCGCCGAGCACCTGCGCCTCGCGATCGACGTGAGGGGTGATCCACAGCCCGCCGCCGAGTGACCCGAAGCCCGACCACGCCAAGCGGGTGGTGAGGCGATGGCGCTGGCGCCGCTGGGGCTCGGGCACGCGAAGGGCGACCAGCAGCCACCGGCCGTCCCACGCCACCGGAGCGCCGAAGCTGTAGATCCGCCGGGCGCCGTCGCGCAGGAGCTCCGCGGTGGCATCGCTGAGGTGGATGCGCGAGCGCCGCCCGACGCGCTCGGCCCGCAGCCAGCCCTCCCGGCTCGAGCGCGCAACCGCCTGGCGCGCGGCCGCGTCCCTGAAGCCCAGCAGCCCCAGGGCGCCCAGGAGCGCCTCCTGCCACACGCCGCCGGGACGCGGAAGGACGAACTCTCCGAGCACCGTCAGGAGCAAGGAGCGGGCGGCGGGCGCGCCCACCGAGCGGCGGCGAAGCACCTCGTCCATGCCCGGTCCACGATAAACGGGCCGGTACCCTCACTCCGACATGTCCGTCCCGCAGGAGCGGACCACGATGCGGCACGAGGACCTGAGCGAGGTCTACTGCTCGGTCGCGCGCACGTGGGCGGTCATCGGCGAGCGATGGACGATGCTCATCATCCGCGAGGCGTTCCGGGGGACGCGGCGCTTCGACGGGTTCCAGCGGCGGCTCCACCTCGGCCGCAACCTGCTCTCCAACCGCCTCTCGCGCCTGACCCAGGAGGGCATCTTCGAGCGCGTGCGCTACCAGGACGCGCCGCCGCGCCACGAGTACCGCCTGACCGAGAAGGGCATGGAGCTCTACCCGGTGCTCCTGACGCTGATGCGCTGGGGCGACCGCTACAAGGTCGACGAGCCGCCCGTGCGCCTGGTGCACAAGAACTGCGGCCAGGTCGCCGAATCCGAGGTCGTGTGTGCGCACTGCGGTGAGCCCGTGACCTACCACTCGGTGCGCGCGGAGTACGCCCCCGACGCATGGTGAGCGGCCCGCCGCTGGGGTCAGTCACGGATTGATACCTTGGCCTCGATGCCCGCTCGGGCACGTCGGTAGAGGAGTCTCGAAGGGAGGAGCGCTCCGTGGCGGAGCAGTTCATCGCGGGGGAGTTCACCGACTCCGAGGGTGAGCGGCGAACGGTGGCCAGTCCGACCGGGGGCGAGGCCATCGACACGGTGCCCGATGCCACCGCCTCCGAGGTCAGGACCGCCGTCGACGCCGCGGCCGCGGCCTTCCCGGCCTGGCGCGCGACGCGGGCGAGCCGTCGCGGTGAGCTCCTGCACCGCGCCGCGCGCGAGGTCCGCGCCCATCGCGGCGAGCTCACCCGCCTGCTGACGGCCGAACACGGCAAGACGCTCCGGGAGTCGGGGCTCGAGATCCACCGCTTCGCCATCACGCTCGAGCACTACGCCGGGCTCGCGCGCGACATGCGGGGAAGCCATGTCGCCGACCTCGACCACAACACGTACGGCCTCGTGGTGCGGCGGCCGCTCGGCGTCGTCGCAGCTGTCGTGGCCTGGAACTTCCCGCTGCTGCTGCTCGCCAACAAGCTCGGCCCGGCGATCGTCGCCGGCAACACCGTCGTGGCCAAGCCGGCCGAGACGACGCCGCTGACGACGTTGCGCGTTGCCGCGCTCATGCACGAGGCGGGGATCCCGGCCGGGGTGCTCAACGTGGTGTGCGGTGGCTCCGACGTCGGCGAGGCGTTGGTGCGCCATCCCGAGGTGCGCAAGGTCGCCTTCACCGGCTCCACCGAGACCGGGGAGAAGGTGGCTGCTTCCGCTGCGGCGGGCGCAAAGCGCCTCACGCTCGAACTGAGCGGGTCCGACCCGTTCATCCTCTGCGCCGACGCCGATCTCGATGCCGCGGCGAGCGCGGCGAGCGTCGGACGGTTCTTCAACGCCGGCCAGTCCTGCCTCGCGGTCAAGCGCGTCTACTGCGACTCGGCGGTCGCCGATGCCTTCGTCGATCGCCTGGTCGACCGGGCGGAGCGGCTCACGGTCGGCCCGCCGACCATGGACGGGACCATCCTCGGACCGCTGCACACGGAGGGGATTCGCGACCGCGTCGAGGCGCAGCTCGCTGCCGGGATCGACTCGGGTGGCCGCGTCGCGAGCGGCGGGGAGCGGCCCGCGGGCGAGGAGCTCGACGGAGGCTGGTACTTCGAGCCCACCATCGTGGTCGACCCCGATCACGCCTCGCCGCTGGCAACCGAGGAGGTGCTCGGCCCCGTGCTGCCGGTGTGGCGCGTGAGCGGCCTGGATGAGGCGATCGAGCGCGCCAATGCCTCGCCGTTCGGCCTCGGGTCGTCAGTCTGGACCCGGGACCTCGACGCCGCGAGCCAGACTGCCGGGGCGCTCGAGAGCGGCTACACCTGGATCAACGCGCCGCAGCGCCTCTACGACGAGCTGCCCTTCGGCGGCATCCGCGCAAGCGGGTTCGGCAAGGAGCACGGCCGCGAGGCGCTGGACGAGTTCACCGAGGCCAAGGCGGTTGTCGTGCGCCACGGCGCGCGCCCCGCCGCGAAGGAGAGGGGCTAGGGCGATGCCCGAGACGCTGACCTTGCGATCGATCCCCGAGCGATACAACGCCTGCGCGATCCTCGACCACAACCTCGAGGTCGGCCGGGCCCGCAAGGTTGCCATTCGGTGGGGTGAGGACGAGGTGACCTACGGCGAGCTGGTTGCCCGCACGCATGCCTTTGCCGCCGCGCTGCGCGAGGCGGACGTCCACCGCGAGGAGCGGGTGCTGATGGTGCTCGACGACTCGCCCGCCTGGCCGACCGCTTTCGTGGGAGCGATGCGCCTCGGCGCGGTGCCGGTTCCCGTCTCCTTCCTCGACACCCCCCAGAACTTCCGCCACTTCGTGCGCGACTCCTACGCGCGTGTCGTGGTCGTGGAGCAACCCGCCGCCGAGGCGTTGCTGGAGGTGCTCGACGAGGTTCCGGACACGCCGGTCGTGTGGTGCGCCAACGGCGAGCTCGAGGGTACGCGACCGCTCGACGAGGTGCTCGACGAGCACGCCGGTGCCGAGGTCGCGACAGCCGACACCCACCGCGACGACATGGCCTTCTGGCTGTACTCGTCCGGCTCGACCGGCCGCCCCAAGGGCGTCGTGCACCTGCACCACGACATCCCCTACGTCTGCGCCACCTACGCCCGCGAGATCCTCGCGATCGACGAGGACGACGTCACCCTCTCGACGACCAAGCTCTACCACGCCTACGGCATGGGCAACAACTTCTCGTTCCCCTACTCCGCCGGCGCCTCCACCGTCCTGCTCCCGGGGCGGCCGCGGCCCGACCTGATCCTCGAGGCTGCGCAGCGGCACCGTCCGACGCTGTTCTTCTCGGTGCCCACGCTCTACAACGCGATGCTCAACCTGCCCGACGCGGGGTCGTACGACCTCTCGAGCGTGCGCCGCTGCGCCTCCGCGGCCGAGCCCCTCTCGCCGACCGTCTTGCGCCGCTGGCGGGAGACGTTCGGCCTCGACATCCTCGACGGCATCGGCTCGACCGAGATGCTGCACATCTACTGCTCCAACCGGCCCGACCACATCGTGCCGGGCACGAGTGGGACGGCCGTCCCGGGCTATGAGCTCCGGCTCCTCGACGAAGAGGGTCGCGACGTCCCCGAGGGCGAGATCGGAAACCTCCACGTGCGGGGCGATTCCGCGCACGCCTTCTACTGGCACCAGCACGACAAGACGAAGGCGACGGTCAAGGGCGACTGGTTCTTCACCGGTGACCGCTACCGCCGCGACGAGGCCGGCGGCTACGTCTACGAGGGCCGCGCCGACGACATGATCAAGGTCGGCGGGCTCTGGGTCTCGCCGATCGAGGTCGAGAACACGTTGGCAGAGCACCCGCTGGTCATCGAGGCGGCAGCGATCGGCATTCGCGAGGAGGACACGACCCGCGTCAAGGCCTATCTGGTCTGCCGGGAGCACGACCGCGAGCAGGAGTCCCTGACCGAAGAGCTGCAGCAGTGGTGCAAGGACCGCCTGCGCCGCTACGAATACCCGCACTACTTCGCCTTCGTCGAAGAGCTTCCCAAGACGCTCACCGGGAAGATCCAGCGCTACAAGCTGCGCGAGCTCGGCTAGCGGTCAGCCGTCCTGCTCTCTGCCGGCGACCTCCAGCGCCTCGGCCGCATCCCAATACAGGGCGAGACGCACGACCCGGCCGCCCTCGAAGGTCCACATGGTCGCGGTGTCCGCGCTCACCTCCGCGGCGCTGCCCCGGCCACGTGCCTCGACGTGCGTCAACACGACGATGTGCCCGCCGAGCTCGACGAAGTCGGTCGGCTCGGCGCGGAAGTCGTCCCACGCGCGCAGCGATGACATCCAGGTGCGGCGCATCGCCTCCAGGCCGCGCGACCGGCCGGACTCGGGCCAGTCGACCATCTCGAACTCGACGTCCGGATGGAACGCCTCGCCGCCTGAGAAGTCGCCGTGGGTCCAGGACTCGTACACGCGGCGCACGAGCTCGAGGTCGTCGCGCGACATGGCGAAGCACGCTACCGGGGCCCGCGCCGCATGGCGGGCACGCGAGCAGGTGCCGGCGCAGGAACGCCAGTGGGCCCTCGACAGCCCGCTCATATCCGGTCATCGTCGCCGGCGAGCAGGCGCTGCGCCGCTACTACGTCGACTGGAGCGCGACGCTCGACGACGTGCGCGCCGATGTGGACGGGGTCCTGCTCGAGGACGGCAAGCGCGTGGCCGTCGCCGTTCGCAACGAGGGCCGCGGCCGCACGAGCGGGGTGCCCGTGCAGGGGCGCTACTACGTCGCCTGCCTCGTCCGCGACGGCCGCATCGTCGCCGGCCGCGAATACGCGACGGCCAAGGAAGCCGTCGAGGGAGCTTGCTCTCTGCGCTGGGGCGCGAACCCGTAGGATCGCTCGCATGCTCGGAAACAAGCGGTAGGCGGACACACCGCCCCTTGCGGCTCGTCACCTTCCGCGACGGCGACGACACCCGCGTCGGCGAGGTGCACGGCGAGCGCATCCGCGTCCTGGCCGGTCCCACGATGATCGCGTGGCTGGCCGGCGAGGGCCGGCTGCAGACCCGTGTGGAGCACGCCCTCGACGGCCTCGAGCTCCTCGCCCCCATCCCCGACCCCCCGTCCGTGCGCGACTTCTTCGCGTTCGAGGAGCACGTCAAGACCGCGTTCTCGCTGCGCGGCGCCGAGGTCCCCGAGGCGTGGTACGAGCAGCCGACCTTCTACTTCTCCAACCCGGCCTCGATCGTCGGCCCGAACGCCCCGGTCCGCAAGCCGCCCGCCACGCGGATGCTCGACTTCGAGCTCGAGATCGCCGCCGTCATCGGCGCCGACCAGGAGATCGCGGCGTTCACCCTGCTGAACGACTGGAGCGCGCGCGACCTGCAGGCGAAGGAGATGACCGTCGGCCTGGGCCCGGCCAAGGGTAAGGACTTCGCCAGCTCGCTGGGCCCCTGGCTCGTGACGCCCGACGAGCTGCCGCTCGTCGACGGTCGTCTCGACGTCGAAGCGACCGCCACCGTCAACGGCGCCGAGCTGACGCGGACGTGGGCGGGCGCACAGCAGTTCCCGTGGGCCGAGCTCGCCGCGCACGCCGCACGCGACACGCGCCTGCGCCCCGGCGACGTGCTCGGCTCGGGGACGCTTCCCCGCGGCTGCCTGCTCGAGCTCGGGCCGCTCGAGGGCGACCGCTTCCTGCAGCCGGGCGACACCGTGGCACTCGAAGCGGGCCCGCTCGGCCGGCTTGAGAACCGGGTCGTCTAGGCCGCTCGACATCGGCCGCCCGCCCGCTCCAAGCGCGGGGGGCGTGTACATCTGACAGCGACATACGCGGTCAACTGCACAAACCCCTCGATCGGGCGGTTGCGGAGCTGGCCCGCCCCTAGCGCGGCGAAACCAGGCGGCGCAGGAGGAGCGCGCACACCACCGCGGCCACGGCCGCCAGAAGCGCCCACCCGAGCGAGACCACGCCCACGATCGCCAGCACGACCGCCACCACGGCGACGATCGAGAACGTGCCGGTGGCAAGCGTGAGCCGGTAGGCGCGGTCCACCCGCTGGCTGCGCGTGCCGCGGCGCTGGAGGTCGCTCATGCCGCGACGAGCTCCGTGCGGCCGGCGCTGTATTCGGCGACCGCGTCGCGCAGCACCTCGAGCATCGCCTCGGTGGCGGGCGAGCGGAAGGAGCCGTCGAGCAGGCAGGCCATGATCCGGCGGTGGGTGACCTGGTTGCCCAGCGGGCGTACGACGATGTCCTCGCGCAGGTTGCTCAGTGCCATCTCCGGCAGCAGGGTCACGCCCATCCCGGCGGCGACGAGGCCCTGGGCCACGTTGTAGTCGTCGGTCTCGAAGACGATCGTGGGGTCGAAGCCGGCGTTGTGGAGCGCGCGCAGCGCCACCGCGCCGCACGTGCCCTTGCAGGCCGAGTGGATCCATTGGTCCTCGGCGAAGTCGGCGAGCTTGGCGCGCGGCTTGTGCGCGAGCCGGTGGTCAACCGCCATCGCGATGAAGGTGGGGTCGTCGAAGAGGTCGACCTCCTCGATCCCGTCGGTTGGGTTGTGGACCGTGCCGGCGCCCTCGTAGCCGATGCTGAGGGCGATGTCGAGGTCGCCCGACTTGAGCATCGCCACGCCCTCCTCGGGCTCGCGCTCGACGAGCTGCAGCTCGACGCCGGGATGGCGGGACATGAAGGTCTTGACCGCGAGCGGGACGATGGTGGCACCGGCGGTCGGGAACGCCGACAGGCGGACCCGCCCGCCGCGCAGCCCAGCGATCGCCTCGAGCTCGGCCTCCGCGGCGCCCAGGCGGCAGAGGATATCCTCGGCGTGAGCGACGAGCGCGCGGCCGCCATCGGTAAGGCGGATCCCGCGCGGGCCGCGCTCGACGAGGGTGGTGCCGGCCTCGCGCTCGAGCGCGGCGATCTGCTGCGAGACGGCGGACTGCGTGTAGGCGAGGGACTCGGCGGCGGCGGAGAAGGACCCCCGTTCCGCGACCTCCTTGAGTACCTTCAAGCGGCGGACGTCGAGCATAAGAGAAGCTTATCGCAGCTCCGGCAAAATGTCATTTGCACTGATATCACGCGCCTGGCATCGTGGTCGTTGTCCACTCGACGCCGCCGAACGAAAGAGGGCCTCGATGCTCACCGCCACCACCTCAGCCGATCCCATCGTCATCCGCCGCGCCTATCCCGACGATACGTCGGCCCTGGCCCGGCTCGCGCAGCTGGACTCGACCCGGCTGCCCGCCGACAACTACCTCGTGGCCGAGGTCGACGGCGAGCTCAAGGCCGCGATCGGACTCGACTCGGGCGCCGTCGCCGCGGACCCGTTCCATCCCAGCGCGCCGCTCGTGCGGCTGCTTCACCTCCACGCCGAGGCGCTGCACCGCCGCGAGAAGCGGGCCAAGCAGGCCGAGCGCCGGCTGCGGGGACTCATGCCGACCGGAAGGAAGCTGCGTCATGCACCTGCTCATCGTTGAGCTCGTACGCGACCGCGAGCGCACGCTCCGCCGGGCGAGGAAGCGCCGCTGAGGCGTCCCCCCACCTGGCAGGTCTGGGCCGGCCTCTGGACGATCTACATCGTCTGGGGGTCGACCTATTTGGCCATCCGCGCGATGGTCGACACGATGCCGCCGCTGCTCAGCTCGGGGCTGCGCTTCGCGCTGGCGGGCGCCGTGCTTGCCACGTGGCTGTTGCTGCGGCGCGGCCGCGGCGCGCTGCGGATGAGTTGGCGCCAGCTGCTTGGCGCGGCGATCGTCGGAGCGCTGCTCATGCTCGGCGGCAACGGGCTCGTTTCGGTGGGCGAGGACGCCGGTGTGCCGTCGGGCCTGGCCGCGCTGCTGATCGCCTCCGAGCCCCTGTGGGTGATCATCCTGCGCTTCGGCGCGCGCGAGCGGGTTCCGCGCGGCACGCTGGGCGGGGTCGTCATCGGCTTCCTCGGCGTGGCGTTGCTGCTGCTGCCGGGCACGCCCGGCGGCGCCACCGCGATCGGGGTGGCGACGGTGCTGTTCGCGGCGGCGATGTGGGCCGCCGGGTCGTTCTCGATGACGAAGCTGTCGACGCCGGCCGACCCGCTCGCGTCGACCGCGATGCAGATGCTCTGCGGTGGCAGCCTGATGTTCGTGGTGGGACTGATCGCCGGGGAGGGTGGCCAGGTCCATGCCGACCGCTTCTCGGCCGACTCCATCCTGGCGTTCGCGTACCTCGTGGTGGTCGGGTCGCTGGTCGCGTTCACCGCTTATACCTGGCTGCTGCGCAACGTGCCGATCTCCAAGGTCTCGACCTATGCCTACGTCAACCCGGTGATCGCCGTTGCGCTCGGGTGGGCCGTCTACGACGAGTCCCTCTCCGCGATCGCGCTGGCGGGCGCGGCCGTGATCGTCGCCTCGGTGGCGGGGATCGTCCGCAAGGAGGGCGAGGCGGAGCCGGAGGTAGCGGCCGAAGAGCCGCCGGCACCCGCACCGGGCCTGGTCGCACAGGCGCGCGACCCCACTCACTCTTAGACTCGCCGCTCGTGACCGAGCCCTTCACCTGGCGCGACGGCGAGCGCACGATCGCCTTCGGCCGCGGGCGGGTCGCTGAGGCGGGCGAGCTGCTCGGCAACCGGTTCCTGCTGCTGACCACCGAACGCGCGCGGGGCGACGCGCCGGGGGTCGCCGCCCTGGCGGCCCAGGTCGTCCACGTCGCGCGCGGGCAGGTCGACGCGCTCGCCGGGGAACTGCTCGAGGTGCTCGTCCGCCCGCGCGACGGTCGGATCGTCGCCCTGGGCGGCGGGCGGGTGATCGACGTCGCCAAGGCGGTGGCCTCGGCGTGGGACGAGGAGGAGCCGGGCTGGTCGGAGCGGGTCGGGGCCGTGCCGACGACGCTCTCGGCGGCGCAGATGACCCACGGCCATCGGCAGGCTCCGGGCCGCAGTGGGCCGTTCGTGCGCCCCACCACCGTGCTCGATGACCCCGCCCTGTCGGCCTCGCAACCCGCGCCCGAGCTGGCGGCGAGCGCGCTCAACGCGCTCGGGCACGCGTTCGAGGCGCCGATGACCACGAGCGCGAACCCGGTCTCCACCCTGGCCGCGGTGGAGGCGGCGCGCCTGATCGCGGGCGCGTGGCGCGGCGGCGACCCAGACGCCGGCGACCGCGACGCGCTTGCGCTTGGCGCCCTGCTGTCCGGGTACGCGCTCGACGCGTCGCAGTTCGGCCTGCACCACGTCGCCGCCCAGACGCTGGCACGGTACGCGGGCGTCGGCCACGGCCAGGCCAACGCGATCATGCTGCCGCACACCACGCGCGCGCTCGCGCGCCGCAGCCCGCGGCGCATCGAGCGGCTGGCGGCCGCGCTGGGCGAGGACCCGGCGGGGGTGGCGGCCGGGCTCGCCGCGCGCACCGGCGCCACGCGCCTGCGCGAGGTCGGCGTCGGCGAGGCCCAGCTCGAGGAATGCGCCGCGCGGGCAGCCGAGCGTCCCCAGCTGGCCCTCACCCCGCCGCCGGCCGACCGGTCCGAGTTGCTCTCGCTCTACCGCGCGGCCTGCTGAGGCGCCGTCGTGCTCGACGCGCTCGTCGACCTCATGGACGCGGCCGCCTCGCGCTGCGCGTACGCGGACGCCCGCTGGGTCGACCGCTCGCGCGAGTCGGCGTCGGTCGTCGACGGGGCGATCGAGGCGATCGGCGTCTTGGACGAAGAGGGCGTCGGGGTGCGTGTGCGGGTGGATGGCGCGTGGGGCTTCGCGGCGACCCAGGACGTCTCGCGCGCCGGACTCGAGGACGTGCTGCGGCGTGCGCTCGCGCTGGCCGAGGCCCAGCCGCGCCGGCCCGCGGCGGCGCCGCTGGCGCCGGTCGACCCGGCGCGCGGGAGCTGGGAGGGGCCGTGCGCGGTCGATCCATTCGGGATCTCGCTCGAGGAGAAGCTCGGCCTGCTGCTCGCGGCCGACGAGGCAATGGCCGGCGACGCGCGGATCGCCCGGCGGCGAGCCTCGACGGTCTCCGAGCGGACGGTCAAGGCGTTCGCCTCAACCGACGGCGCCGCATGCGAGCAGGCGTTCACCGAGTGCGGCGGGGCGATCGTGGCCGTTGCGGTGGAGGGCGGCGAGCTGCAGGTGCGCTCGTTTCCGAGCGCGCACGACGGCGACGTCGCCCAGGCCGGTTGGGAGCACGTGCGGGCGCTCGACCTGCCCGGCAACGGCGCGCGGGTGGCCGACGAGGCGATCGCCCTGTTGTCGGCACCCCCGTGCCCGGCGGGTCCGACCACCGTCGTGCTGGGCTCCGAGCAGGTCGCCCTCCAGCTCCACGAGTCGATCGGGCACGCGCTCGAGCTCGACCGCATGCTCGGCTTCGAGGCCGCGTATGCGGGCACCAGCTGGGTCGCGCCCGATGACGTCGGCTCCGTGCGCTACGGGTCGGACGCGCTCAACGTGGAGGCGGATGCGACGCTGCCGGGCGGGCTCGGCACGTGTGGCTGGGACGACGAGGGCGTGCCGGCCCGTCGGTTCCGGCTGGTCGAGGGCGGTCGGCTGGTGGCGACGCTCTCCTCGCGGGAGACCGCCGGGGCCACCGGACTCGGGGGGTCGGGCGGCGCCATGCGGGCCGACGGCTTCGCCCGCCAGCCGCTCGTGCGGATGACGAATGTCTCGCTCGAGCCCGGCGACGGCGGCACGCTCGAGGACCTCGTCTCCGGCGTTGACGAGGGCCTGTACCTGGAGACCAACCGGTCGTGGTCGATCGACGACCGCCGGCTGCACTTCCAGTTCGCGACCGAGCTCGCCCGCGAGATCCGCGGCGGAGATCTCGGCGGGCTGCGGCGTAACCCCATCTATGCCGGCGTCACGCCGCGGTTCTGGGCCTCGCTTGACGCCGTGGGCTCCGCGGACGCTTGGCGCGTCCATTGCCTGCTCAATTGCGGCAAGGGCGAGCCGGGACAGCTGGCGCACGTCTCCCACGGCGCGGCCCCGGCCCGCTTCGTCGGCGTCGATGTGCGGACCGCCGGGTGAGCTCGGCCGACGAGCTCCTCGATGCCGCCCGGCGGGCGGTGCGCGCCGCCGGGGGCGAAACGCTCGCGCGGGCCATCGGCGAGCGCTCGGTGACCGCGCGCCTCGCGCGATCGGCACCGACCCAGGCCACCGACGTGCAGCGCGTTCGCGTGGAGATCCTGTGCGTGCGCGACGGCCATACCGGGCTCGCGGCGGCGACCCACCTCGACGACGACGCGCTCGCGGCCGCGGCGCGGCGCGCCCACGACGTCGCGCTCGCGGCCGCCCACGCCGGTCCCGGCGACTACCCGGGGCTGCCGGCACCGGCCGCTGCTCGCGGCCACCAGGCCTTCGATGCGGCCACGGCGGCGCTCGATGCGCGCCAGGCCGGCGGGGCACTCGGTGCCGCGTTGGCGGAGGCGGAGCGCGCGGGCGTCGAACTGGCGGCGACCTGGACGGCGGGCGCGGTCACGGAGGCAGTGGCGAGCTCACGCGGGCTCGAGGCCATCGACGCCGTCACCGACGCCCAGTTCAAGGCCGTTGCGGGTCCGCTCGCCGGGCCGCGCGGCTATGCGGCGCGCACGGCGGTGCGGGCGGGGGCGATCGACGTCGCGGCGGTCGCGCGCGAGGCGATCGGCAGGGCGAGCCGGCGCGGGCGTCCGGTGGCGATCGGGTGCGACGAGGTGACCGTCGTGCTCGGCCCCGATGCGGTGGCCGAGCTGCTCGACGTGCTCGGCGCGATGGCCTTCGACGGGCGGGCCCACGCGGAGGGACGCGGCGCACTGTCTGCGCGGCTGGGCCAGCGCGTCGCGGCACCGGGCATCTCGCTGTCGGACTCGGTCCGCTTCCCCGGGACGTTGCCGCGGGCGTTCGACGCCGAGGGCGTGCCCAAGGCGCCGATCCCGCTCATCCAGGACGGCGTGGCCCACCGGGTCGTGCACGACGTGCGCTCGGCGGCTCGGGCCGGCGGGGCTCAGTCCTCCACCGGTCATGCCACCACGCCGGGCGGCGCCGTGGCCGGCCCGGCGCCGCGCAACCTCGTGCTCGCGGGCGGCGGCGCCGACGACGAGGCCGAGCTGATCGCGCCGGTCGAGCGCGGGCTCTACGTGACCCGCCTCTGGTACCTCAACCCTGTGCGGGCCAAGGAGACGCTGGTCACCGGCGTCACCCGTGAGGGCACCTTACTCATCGAGGACGGTCGCATCGCCGGGCCGGCGCGCGAGGTGCGCTTCACCGACTCGGTGCTGCGCCTCCTGTCGGCGACCGAGGCGCTGACCCGCCGCCCGCGGCTGGTCGGCACAACGCAGTTCTACGGCCCCCGCTTCGCGTACGGGGTCGTGTGCCCCGCGCTGCGGGCGTCGGGCTTCCGGGTGACCGCGGCGGTCTAGTCAGGTCACTAGCTCAGGCGGATAAGGATGATCGTGTTGACCGCGAAGGCGAGCGCGAACGCGACCGTCCAGCGGTTCAGGTTGCGCTCCACGAGCGAGCCGCCGCCGAGCGGCCCGCTGCCGCTGCCCACGCCGAACGCGCCGGAAAGCCCGGCGTCCTTCCCCGAGTGCATGAGGATCAGAAAGATCAGGACGATCGCGATGACGACCTGGGCGACGGCGAGGATCGTGAAGACCACGGGCCCAGTCTAGTCCGGTGGCTCGGCTCGATCGAGCGCCCGCAGCACGTCGGCGACCTCGCCCCGCAGCCGGCGGTCGATCACCCCCCAGTCCTCCTCGGTGAGCTTGCCGGTGCGGTAGTCGAGCTCGGCCTCGCGGATCTCCCGCAGCTTGGTCTCCTTGGCCGCTTCGAGCGCCTCGACGTCGGCGTCGCGCGCGGATGGCGCGGCGGGACGTGTCGCGCGGTACAGCGGCCACGCCACGACCACGGCGACGACGGCCAACACGACCAGCACGAGCAGGAAGTCCACCGCGGGGGTCTACGCCCGGCCGAGCTCGCGCGCCACTCGCGCGCCATAGCCCGCCGGCGCCGTGCGGCGCGCGCGCAGGCCCGCCGGCCAGAGCGCGATCAGCGCGCCGGCGACCACGATCAGGCCGCCGAGCCAGATCCACGTCACCAGCGGCGAGTCGATGACCCGGAACGTCGCCGGCGGCGGGTGCTTGGCGTAGCCGGCGGCCAGCGTTCCCGCGATGAAGAGGCTCAGGCGCGGTGTCGCGTCCGGGAACTTGCGGTCGGCGACGCCGGCCAGGCGGTCGATGCGCGAGGTGTCGGGCTCGATCGCCGTCCACAGGTCGCGGCGGAGGCCCGCCCGCAGTCCGACCTCGCTCGTCGACTCGCCCTTGTAGAAGCGCCCCACCGGCCCGTCCTGGGCGACGTCGAGCGACGGGTAGTACCCGCGGCTCGGGTTCAGCGTGGTGACGTGCTTGCCGTTCTTGGAGACGTCGAGCACAGCGCCGAGCGAGACGATCGCCCCGGTGTCGCGCCTGTCGTGGGCCACGTCGAAGGTCGGCTTGACGTAGCGGACGTCGTAGCCGCCGACCTTGGTCGTCTGCCCCGGCGACAGGCGCGCATCGCGCTGGTGGGCGAACGCGCTCGACGCGGCCACGCCGATGAACAGCACCGCCATCCCGGCGTGGACCACGTAGCCGCCGTACCGGCGCCGGTTGCGGCGCACGAGCGCGAGCAGCGCCGTCGGCGGCGCGTCGCCGGTCATCGCCCGCCGGGCGCCCGCGCCGCGCCAGAACTCCTGGCCGACGGCGGTCAGCGCGAAGGCGCCGCAGCCGAACATGATCAACGCCGACGGGTGGCCGCTGACCCCGAGGGCGAGCAGGAGGATCGGCACGGCCAAGCCGGCGGTCAGCGGCGCCGCAAGGTTGCGGGCCAGGCCGCGCAGCGACGCCTTCCGCCACGCGATCACCGGCCCGATGCCGGACAGCAGCACGAGCACCAGCGCCAGCGGCACCGTGTAGCGATCGAACCATGGTGGGCCGACCGAAGCCTTGTCGCCGGTCAGGGCCTCCGAGATGAGCGGGAAGAACGTGCCCCAGAACACGACGAAGCACAGGCCGACGAGCACGAGGTTGTTGAGCAAGAAGATCGCCTCGCGGCTGAGCAGCGAGTCGAGCTTGTGCTGCGAGCGCAGGGAGGCGCGCCGCCAGACGACGAGCGCGACCGACGCGAGCGTCATCAGCGCGATGAACATCACGAACGGGATGCCGAGGGTCGAGGCGCCGAACGCGTGGATCGACTCGAGGATCCCCGAGCGCACGAGGAACGTCCCGAGCACGGCGAGGAACCCGGTGGCCAGCACGAGCGACGCGTTCCAGGCCTTCAGCATCCCGCGGCGCTGCTGGACCATGAGCGAGTGCAGGAGCGCGGTGCCGGTCAGCCAGGGCATGAGCGCGGCGTTCTCCACCGGGTCCCAGGCCCAGTAGCCGCCCCAGCCGAGCTCCGACCACGACCAGCGCGCGCCGAGCAGGATCCCGATTCCCAGGAAGAACCACGCGGCGAGGGCGAAGCGGCGCACCGCGCCGAGCCACTCCGCCTCGAGCCGGCGCGCGATCAGCGCTCCGATCGCGAACGCGAACGGGACGATGCACAGCGTGTACCCCGAGTAGAGCATCGGGGGGTGGACCATCATGCTCGGGTGGCGCAGGAGCGGCTCGAGCCCGACGCCCTCCGGCGGGACGGGGCTCGCGAGCCGGAACGGGTTGGCGAGGAACGCGGTGAGCCCGGCGAAGAAGCCGGCGACCCCGAGGAGGACCGCGGTCGCGTACGGCGTGATGTCGCGCAGCCGCCCGCCGACGCGCGCCAGCACGAGGCTCGACCAGACCGACAGCAGCCAGACCCACAGGAGCAGCGACCCCTCCTGCGACGACCAGACCGCGGTCGCGCGGTAGAACGCGGGCGTCGTCGTGCTCGAGTGCGTGCCGACCACGCGGAAGCTGAAGTCCGAGCGCAGGAACGCGGCCTCGAGAATCGCGAAGGCGATCGTCAGGACCAGCGCGAGCGCGTACACCGCGCGGCGCCCGGAGGCCGTGAGCTCGGCGCGGCCGCGGCGCGCGCCCACGACGGAGGCGATCGCCCCGTACGCGCACAGCCCGACCGCGAGGAACAGGCAGGCGCGCCCGGCGACGAGCACCTCAGCGCCCCGTGCCCGGCGCCGGCGCGTCGCTGAACTTCGACGGGCACTTCGTCACGAGCGAGTCCTTCTGGCCGACGAAGACGTCGCCGCGCCGGCGCACGGTGACGATGACCTCGCGCCCTGCGCGGAACGGATCCGGCACCGCGCCGGCATAGCGCACCGGCACCGAGG
>JBJMKX010000034.1:0-23241 GCA_045805605.1 Solirubrobacteraceae bacterium | reverse complement strand
GGGGGTAGGCCCTTCATGGGTCGATGAACTGGTGGTGGAGGGATGCGGCCGTCGGGCGCGAGGCGCGGGAACTCGCGCCCGGCGGGGACGTCGCCGCCGCCCGCGGGGCCGACCGCGGAGCGGCTGGCCCCGCCTCAAATGTCATCGTTGAGGCGCGGCCTTCTTCTTTTGCACGGTGATCGTGACGGGCAAGCTCGTCGTCGTCGCGCCCCTGTTGTCGGTCGCCTTCGCCGTCAGCACGTGTGTGCCCACGGCGGCCACGTTCCACCTGTAGGTGTAGGGCGCCGCCGTATCGGTGGCGATCAGCGACGACCCGTCGTAGAACGCTACGCTCGACACCGTGGCGTTGCGGTCGGGGACCGCCTGCGCCGCCAGGTCGATCTTCGCGGGGGAGGTGTAGTTCGCGCCATTCGCCGGTGAGGTGAGCGACACCGTCGGCGGCTGGTTCGCCTGCGGAGTCGCCGAGACGCTGCCGGACTTCGCGGATTCGTTGCCAGCCTTGTCGACGGCGGTAACCGCATAGCCGTAGGTCGTGCCGTTCGTCAGGCCGGTGTCCGTGTAGGAGGAGCCGGTCGGCGACGCAATCTTGCTGCTGTTGCGATACACGTTGTAGTGGTCAAGGTCGCTCTCGCCATTAGCCGACCAGTTCAGAGCCACCTGGGCATCCCCCGGAGTGGCATTTAGGCCGGACGGCACTGCGGGCGGCGTCGTATCCGGCGGCGGCGGCTCCGATGGCGGGATGTCGACCCGCACGAACTTGGCTATCGAGGGCACGCCGTTGCTGTCGATCGCAAAGAGCATGTAGTAGCCGGGTGGGGCGATGTTCTGGTTTGCGGGCGCCGTCGCGTTGAGCGCCGTCGCGCCGGCGGTGTAGGAGAGCGGCAGGTAGCGCTGTTCCATGTTGACCGAGTGGGTGACCGCCCCGAGCCGCACGAGCGCGAGCTTGCGGATGGCGGACGGGTTGGAGGTGTCGACCTGGAAGGGCTGGTTGTAGGTGACCGAGCTTGGGGCCGCGGTGATGGTGGGGCGCGTCGCCGGGTTGCCGGAGCCGTCGAACAGGTATGGCGGGCTGAAGATCTCGGCATTTTTGGCCAGGTAGCCGACCTGGTCGCAGATGCCGCAGAGGCCGCCGCCGGCCGACAGTACGCGCCCGTCGGGCAGCAGCAGCGCGGTCGAGTGGTACTGGCGGGTGACCTGCATCGCCGCCAGCGTCCTCCACGTCCCGGTGGCCGGGTTCCACAGCTCGGCGTTGTAGACGCCGGCGTTGAGGTCGACCAGACCGGCGCCCGACGAGTTGCCGCCGGTGGCGAGCACGGTGCCGTCGGCGAGCACGGTGAGGTTGTGCTGGCGGCGGCCGAACGCCATCGGCGCCGTCGAGGCGACGGTCGGCGACGAGCCGTTTACGTCGATCACCGCGGCACTCGGGGTCGACGCCCCGCCGCCGGCGACCAGCTCCTTGCCGACGTCGAAGAACGCGTGCCCGCCGTAGTCGCGGTTGATCGCGTCTCGCTGCTGAAACGACTGCCAGGAGCCGGTGCCGCTCGGGTCAAGGGAGCGCAGGGTCTGGTCGGGGCCCGAGTAAAACGCGCGCCCGTTCGGGGCGACGTCGAACCAAGGGTAGAGCGGCTGGCCGAGCGAGGCGGTCGAGAGGGAGCGCAGCGTGCCGTCGTTCTGGCGCACTTCCGGGGTCGCCGGACCGCCCGAGGTGATCAGCTGCTCGCCATTGTCAAGCGCGGTGACCGTCGGATACCAGCGGCCCGCCGCCATGTTCGGCCCCCCGCTCCACTGGTTCGTGTCGGGGTTGAAATAGGTCGTGTTGACGATCCCGTTGAGCTGCTGGTCCTTGTTGCCGCCGGCGATGAAAAGCGACCCGTCCATCAGGTGAGCAAAGCCGCTGCAGAAGATGTTGTAGCCGAGATTCAAACGCACGTCGGTCTGCCCGCCGCCGTTGGGATCCCAGACCGTCGCACGGGTAAAGGTCTGGCCGGGGAAGGTCTCGGTGGCCTTGTCGCCGACCGAGTCATAAGCGAGCACCCTGCCGTTGGGCAGCAGCGCCGCGTTGATCGCGATCACCGGCCAGTTGACCACCGGCCCCCACTGACCAATGTCAGCAGGGGTGCCCGCAGTGGCCGCGGCCGCCACCAGCGCCGGGGCCTTCGACGCATCCAGCGTCTGCTGGTTCAAGCGCTGCTCGCCGCCGGCGCTGAGGGTGACCGCATCCTCGGCGGCATGGCCCGCAGGCGACGAGACGTCATGCGCGCTCGCGCTAGCCGCCACCGTGAGCGCGAGCACCGCCGCCGCCAACCCCCCACGTACGGCCAGCCCAACCCGCCTACCAGTCACACACCTCTCCCCAATCATCACCAGGCCCGCCCACCCTGCGCGTCACCGCGCGACCTCCACCGGTTCCGACCTCATCAGGCACGCAGGCGTAGGGGCTTGGGCTCGGGCGACCTCGTCGCGGATGCCGGCGCACAGGCGATCGGGCCCTCGCCCTAAGTCGGGCCGACCCTGTGCGTCAATGCGGCGACAAGCGGGACTCGGAGCGAGTACTCGGCGTTTGCGCGATGCCCCTTCGCCCCCTGGCTTGGTGATGTGCTCGTTCACCGCTGCCGCCTGTCGCTGAGCACGAACCCGACGGCGACCACCAGCAGGATGACGCCGACGATGATGGCCATGGCGGTGGTGCCCAATCACGTCTTCTCTCGGCAAGTGCGCACAAACGACCCGAGCCCCCGAGTAGTGAGGGTCCCCGGGGCCATGAAAGAACGTGGGGCGCATGCGGAACCTTGCACGGGCCTGCGCTTGGTCTCGTTGGTCCAACAAAGCGGCAGTGGAGGCGGCTATGCGCCGTCACCGTTTCGGCGCGTCCACTACCGACGGCAGCCAGGGCTTCCGAGCGGTTCGCGTAGACCGCATGGACTCGACGCTGAACGCGTACACCTGGGCGCGAGCGCACGGCATGAGCTGTCGGGCCCGGCGGAGCGTGGCCCCGCCCGGAACCCGGCGGCGATCAAAGGATCAAGGGCTGGTCCTGAGCGGAGGGCAGGATCGGCCGCCGCTGATCGCGTCGAGCGACGCTGCCGTCCTCGCCAGCACCGCCGGCGGGCGCAGCGGCAGGTTGGCGACGTCGGTGACGAAGCCGATCCGGCGGGTCTGCGCGATCAGGGTTCCGATCAGCCCGAACGCGTCGAGGAAGTGGTGCTGGTAGGGGTGGTCCTGGATGGCGACCAGCCAGAGGCCGCCCGTGTCGGCCGCCCGGGCGAGCTCGCGGATGCGGGGCAGCTCGTCCGCGTAAGGGATGATCGAGATGCGGCGTTCACCAGCCTCCCGCTACCGCGCCCAACGTTCGATCGGCGTGGCGGGGGTCACGTCGTCTTGATCAGCCCGCCATCGATGACGAAGTTGGCGCCGGTCACGTTGCTTGTGCGCGGGGAGGCGAGCATGGCGACCAGCGTGGCCACTCCTTCGGGGGTGGTAAAGGCGCCGGTGGCGAACCCGCCGATGCTCGCCACCACCTGTTCGCGTGCCGTCTCGCGGTCGACTCCCGTGGCCCCCGCGACGGTGGCCGCCACCCCGTGGTCGCCGAGCCAGAGGTCCGTTGCCACCGGGCCCGGAGACACTGAATTGACGCGAATGCCCCGCCCGCCGTACTCCTGCGCCAGCGACTTGGCCAGGTTGAGGGCGGCGGCCTTGGCCGCCCCGTAGTCGACCGTGCCCCCGTCGGGCTCGAAGAACGCGTTGACCGAAGCCACGTTGACGATGGCGCCGCCGCCCTGCTCGAGCATCCCCGGCAACACCGCCCGTGTCGCGCGCAGCGTCGTGAAGAAGTTCATCCTCAGCGCCCACTCGAACTCGGCGTCGTCGATGGCGAGGAACCCCTCGGTTCGCAGCCGAACCCCGCCCACGTTGTTGACCAGGACGTCGACGCGGCCATGCCCTTCGACCGCCGCGCGCACCAGCTTCTCGGGCCCGTCGGGCGCCCCGAGATCGGCGTGCACCGCGGTCACCCCGTCGATGGCTTGCAGGCTGTCGACCGTCCTGGCCCCCGCCACGACGCGCGCCCCCTCCTCGGCGAGCGTCTTCGCCACGGCCAGGCCGATGCCCTTGCTGGCGCCGGTCACCACGGCCACCTTGTCGGACAGCTCGAGGTCCATCGCTACGTCACCAGGACCATCAGGACGTCTCTCGCAGCGGGCCGTCCGCTTTCTCGGCTGTGGTGGCCGCCCAGCTCGCGAGGAGGTCGAGGTTCTGCGCGGACGTCGAGCCGGGTTCGGCGGTATAGGCGAACATCGTCAGGCCGTGATCGGCTGGGAGCTCCATCGTCTCGTAGGTGAGCTCGAGGTCGCCGACGATCGGGTGGTGCAGGCGCTTGATGCCGGTGTCGTGGAAGCGAACGTTGTGTGCCGCCCACCTGGTGCGGAACGTCTCGCTTTGCGTCGAGAGCTCTCCGACGAGCTCGGTCAGGCCCCGGTCGTACGGGTCGCGGCCGGCTTCGGAGCGAAGGATCGCCACCAGCTCATCGGCCACGTGGTCCCAATCGAAGTAGAAGTCCTTGGCGCGGGGGTCGAGGAACGTGAACCTGGCCGTATTGGCGGGCCGACCCGGCGCGACCTGGACCGAGTAGAGCGCGTAGCCGAGCTGGTTGGCGGCCACGATGTCCAAGCGGCCGTTGCGGACGAAAGCGGGCAATGTCGTCATGGCGTCCAGGATGCGCTGCACGCTCGGTCGGATTCGCTGCCTCGTCGCCCGGCGGCGACGCGGCGGTGGGGTTGGCTGGGCCGCGCGAGCGAGATCGAAGAGGTGCGACCGCTCCGCCTCGTCGAGGGTGAGCGCGCGCGCCAGGGCGTCGAGCACGGTGTCCGACACGCCGGTCAGCTTCCCGCGCTCCATGCGGGCCCGCCTGGAGGTGAGGAACTCGCGGATCTCGCCACTCGCGTCCACAGGACCAGCGTACGGCAGCGCCGCCGACGCTGGGGGGCACTGGGAGTACCTGGATCAACAGGGTCTCTCATCCGGCGTCAGCCGGTGCTTCTCTCGGGTAGCGAGAGCTCGGAACCAACCCCCAAGGAGGTGCGCCGGTGCGAGCCGCCGTCTTTGCAGGACCCCGCTCGATCGAGGTCGCCGAGCGACCGGACCCGATCGTCAAAGAGCCGACCGACGCAGTCGTGCGGGTGACGCTGGCCTGCGTCTGCGGGTCCGACCTCTGGTACTACCGCGGCGATTCCGAGTTCGCGCCGGGACCGATCGGCCACGAGTTCATGGGCGTCGTCGAAGACGTCGGCTCGGAGGTCCGCGACATCGCCACCGGCGACTTCGTCATCGCGCCATTCGCGTACAGCGACGGCACCTGCCCGCACTGCCGGCATGGGATCACGAGCGCATGCGCCAACGGGGGCTTCTTCCCGATGAACGGCGACGGCGGCCAGGGCGAGGCGGTGCGCGTGCCGCTTGCGGACGGCACGCTCGTGCGCGTGTCCGACACGGGTCACTCCGACGAGCTGCTGCGCTCGCTGCTCACGCTGTCGGACGTGATGGCCACCGGTCATCACGCGGCCGTGTGCGCTCGCGTCAAGGGGGGCGACGCGGTGGCGGTGGTCGGCGACGGTGCGGTCGGGCTGTGCGGCGTGCTCGCCGCCAAGCGGCTGGGCGCAGAGCGCATCATCGCCCTGAGCCGCAATCCGTCCAGGCAGGCGCTGGCCCGCGACTTCGGGGCAACCGACGTCGTCGAGCAGCGCGGCGACGAGGCGACGGCGGCGGTGATGGAGCTGACCGACGGCGTCGGCGTCGACGCCACGCTGGAATGCGTCGGCACGGGGCAGGCGATGGACACCGCGTTCTCGCTCGCCCGGCCCGGCTCCATGGTTGGCTACGTCGGGGTGCCCCACGGCGTCGAGCTGCCGCTGGACGAGATGTTCTTCCACAACAAGGGCCTCCTCGGCGGGTCGGCGCCGGTCCGCGCCTACCTCCCCGAGCTGCTCGAGGACGTCTTGGCCGGCCGCATCAATCCGGGTCGCGTCCTCGACTTCGAGACCGACCTCGACGGCATCGCCGAGGCCTACGCCGCGATGGACGAACGCCGCGCGATCAAGTCGCTCGTCCACGTGGGGGCGACCTGATGGCCGGCGGAACGGCGTGGACGAGCGGCGAGCTGCGCACAATCGCCGCGGCGGATGAGCTGCGGATTGCATCGCTGCGGCGAGACGGCACGCTGCGGAGCCCGACGACGATCTGCGTCGTTCGCCACGGCGCTGACCTCTACGTTCGTTCCGTCAGCGGCCGGGATTCGGGCTGGTACCGCCGGGTTCAGCAGCGCCACCACGGCCACATCGAGGCGACGGGAGTCGAGAAGGACGTCGAGCGCCCATGAAGGGAGAGGCAATGAAGACACGCCAACTCGGCACCAACGACCTGGCCGTATCCGCGATCGGGCTCGGCTGCATGGGGATGAGCCACGGCTTCGGTCCACCCGCCGACAAGTACGCGATGATCGCCCTGATCCGCACTGCGGTCGACCGCGACGTCACCTTCTTCGACACCGCCCAGGTCTATGGCCCGTTCACCAACGAGGAGCTCGTGGGCGAGGCGCTCGAACCGGTTCGGGACCAGGTCGTGATCGCGACGAAGTTCGGCTTTGACCTGCGCAGTGGTGGCGGGCCAGGCGGCCTCGATAGCCGGCCAGAGACGATCCGGCAGAGCGTCGAGGGCTCGCTGAACCGGCTGCGGACCGACACGATCGACCTGCTCTATCAGCACCGGGTCGATCCCGAGGTCCCCATCGAGGAGGTTGCCGGGACCGTCAAGGACCTGATCGAGCAGGGCAAGGTCAGGTACCTTGGCCTCTCCGAGGCGGGCGTGCAGACGATCCGTCGCGCCCACGCGGTGCAACCGGTGACTGCCCTGCAGAGCGAGTACTCCCTTTGGTGGCGCGAGCCCGAGGACGCGATCCTGCCCACGCTGGAGGAGCTCGGCATCGGCTTAGTGCCGTTCAGCCCCCTCGGCAAGGGCTTTCTGACCGGCGCGATCGATGAGAACACCGAGTTCGCCAGCGACGACTTCCGCAGCACCGTTCCCCGCCTGGCCGACCGTCAGGCGCGCGCCGCCAATCGGGCATTCGTCGACCTGCTGGCGCGCATCGCGGAACGAAAGAACGCGACCCCCGCGCAGATCGCGCTCGCCTGGGTCCTCGCCCAGAAGCCGTGGATCGTTCCCATCCCCGGCACCACCAAACTGCACCGGCTCGAGGAGAACCTTGCCGCTGCCGATGTCGAGCTCACGCCGGAAGACCTCCGCGAGATCGACGACGCCCAGATCGAGGCTCACGGCGACCGCTACGCCGAGGCCAACCAGCGGATGATCGACCGCTAAACGGCACAGAGGGAGCACCGGATGCAGATCACGAGAAACTCGCCCGAGACCGCGGTCGGGCCCGGCGACTGGTTCACCGGCACCGTCTACATCGACATGATCGCGACCGCGCCGGGCCCCAGCCGGCTGCAGGCCGCCAGCGTCCACTTCACGCCTGGCGCCCGCACGGCCTGGCACACCCACCCCTTCGGGCAGACCATCTACGTGACCGAGGGCGTCGGTCTCTGTCAGCGCCGGGGCGGGCCGGTCGAGGTCATCCGGCCCGGTGACCGCGTGTACTTCGAGCCCGGTGAGGACCACTGGCACGGCGCCGCGCCCAGCCGGTTCATGACGCACATCGCCATGCAGGAGGTCGACGACGAGGGCAGTCCCGTCACCTGGGGTGAGCACGTCACCGACGAGGAGTACGCCGCCGCACTGCCGCCCGACTGACGCTGGTGCTGGTCGTCCGTCGCGCTCAGGTGGGTGAGCTCGCGAGGACGCGTCGGTGGCCGTACTCGCTCTCGGGCGGGTCGAGCTCCAGCAGGATCTGCCGCACGTGGCCGACGCCTGCGGTCCGTCGTTCAACGACGCGATCGGCACCGGGACCTGCACGCGGCGCGGCGGAACGCCGTTCGACGTCTTCATCGGACAGCTTCAGCGGAACGGATTCGCTGGTGCGTGGCACAACTCGCCGCCACTGGTCCACGTCGATGCCGGCGACTCGTTGACGGTGGAGAACCGCGGCGGTGAGACGCATACCTTCACCGAGGTGTCCCAGTTCGGGGGCGGCGGCGTCGTTCCAGTGCTGAACGAGATCCTGTTCGGCACGCCGAACCCACCGCTGTTCTTCGATCCGAGCAAGGTCAACTTGGTTCCGCCGGGGGGCGAGGAAGCGATCACGCCGAACACGCTGAGCCCGGGCACGCATCTGTTCATCTGCGCGATCCACCCGTGGATGGAGGACACGGTCGTCGTCCGCTGACCGCCTGACGACACCACCGACGCCTCGGTCCACGGTTCAAACCACGGGCTCCGCAGGCGTAACTGGGCGAGCTTGCGGTCGCGAGGGGGCGAGGCCGTACGCCGGGGCGGAGCACGGTCTGAGAGCGGTACGCCATACACCGCGATGGCGAGGCGGGGAGCCCGAACTACCCAGGGCGCGACGACCCCCGGGGTCGGCACGCCATGCGGCTCAGGCGACGGTAGATAGCGCAGCGCGCTCGAGCCGCAGCCGATCCCTTCCGGGACGAGATGGTGTCCGTACTGGTGACGGCCCGAGACGACGCGAAAGGGGATGACCGATGGCGGAGCACCGGATCGGCACGCGGCAGGAGTGGCTGGCGGCTCGGCGCGGGCTGCTCTATGCCGAGAAGGAGCACATGCGGCAGGGCGACGAGCTCGCCGCCCGGCGCCAGGAGCTGCCCTGGGTACCGATCGAGAAGGAGTACGTCTTCGAGACGGACGACGGGAAGAAGACCCTGGCGGAGCTCTTCGACGGGCGCTCCCAGCTGCTCGTCTACCACTTCATGTTCGGCTTCGGGTTCAGGGTCGACGACCAGAACCCGGGATGCACGGGCTGCTCGTTCGTCGCCGATCACTTCGACGGCGTGGTCCCCCACCTCAACGGCCACGACGTGACCCTGGTGGCCGAGTCGATCGCCCCGCTCGAGGAGCTGCGCCCGTACAAGGAACGCATGGGCTGGAGGTTTCCCTGGGTCTCATCGCTTGGCAGCGATTTCAAGTACGACTTCGGTGCCGCCTTCACGGTGGAACAGCGGCGGAACGGGGCCGAGTACAACTTCCGCCACGTCGACCAGGTTGCGCCCCAGCGAGAGGGGATGAGCGCCTTCGCGCTCAAGGACGGCGTGGTCCACCACACCTACTCCACCTACGACCGTGGCGTCGAGCAGCTGATGGGGACCTACCGGATGCTGGACTTGGCGCCGCTCGGTCGTAACGAGGAAGAACCCGCGGCTTGGTGGCACCGCCACGACGAATACGAGACCGCCTCGCCGCAGGGTGCCTGATGGGAAAGATCGTCGTGAGCGACAACGTCTCCCTTGACGGAGTCATCCAGGATCCGGCCGGCGACGAGGGCTTCAGCCGCGGCGGCTGGGTCGGCTTGATCAAGGACCGGCCAGGGGCCAGCAGGCTCGCGCTCGATGAGGCGCTGGGCACCGAGGCCCTGCTGCTCGGTCGCCGGAGCTACGAGTGGATGGCCGCGCGATGGCCATCCCGCGGCGGCGAGTTGGCGGACCGGTTGAACAGCATGCCCAAATACGTCGTGTCCTCCACCCTCGAAGATGCCGACTGGAGCAACTCGGAGGTGCTGAAGGGCGACGTGGTGGACGAGGTCTCGAAGCTGAAGCGGGAGCTCGACGGGGAAGTCGTCGTCGTGGCCAGCTTCCAGCTCGTGCGCACGCTGATGGAGCACGACCTCGTCGACGAGCTGCGGCTGAAGATCTACCCGGTCGTCCTCGGAGCCGGCAAGCGGCTCTTCGGCGAGACCAGCGACAAGAAGCGCATGCTCCTTGTCGACACCCAGACGATCGACGACGAGGTCGCGTTCCTCACCTACGCGCCGGTCCGAGACTCCTAGCGTCGCTAGGCCGGCATCTCGAAGAAGGGACGAACCTCGATCGGGCTTCGGTGTACGCCGCTCTGCAGTAAGGCCGCTGGTTCAGCCTTCCGCCCGCATCCGTTCCGCGTACGCGCGGCGCCACTCGTCGTGCTTGTCCGCGGGCCACCAGCGCACGACGATGGGCTGGAATGGCAACAGGACGGTCGGCAGCACGTAGCGACCGCCGAGTGCGGTTGCCTCCGCGCGGCCGCGGTTCGCAAAGGACACGACCGCGCGCAGCTCGGGCGGCGTCTCCACCGTTACCACCGGCCGGACCGTCGGCGCGCCGTAGGTGTCGTGGTACGCGCCGGACTCGTAGTGGATCTCGTGACCGCGGTAGCGAAAGGTGACCTCCTCGCCGGGCTCGATGACGATCCGCCGATCGATCGTTCGCTCGACGCCCGGGCGGGACCAGTCGAGCTGGCTTGGGGCAAGGGACGTGCCGGGCGAACGGCTGGGTAGTGCGCCATTGCCGTCCGGGCCGTCCACCGGAGGCTCGACGTCTACGGCGCGCGTCACCAGCGTCCCGCCGACATAGCGCTTGCCGCGCACCACTGCCTCGACGAGGTCGACGTCGGATGGCTCGCCTCGAAACCACTCCTCGACAGAGGCGAAGGTCGGGTGCTCAAAGCGCTCGTTGGAGACGTTGCGCATTGTCCGAAAGAGCTCGTAGTCGACGCGCACGCGCCGCGGCTCCAGCGGCCGATCATCATCGTCGACCCAGCGCAACGTGATCCTCTGCTGGTGCTCCACGCAGATGATGTGCTGGCCGTAGATCCAGCGCAGCTCCGCCTTGAGCTCCTCGGGCAGCAGGTAGCCGAGGCTCGCCTCAAAGGCGTCGCGCGCGAGGGCGCGCTTGTAGAAGAAGTCGACGGTGAGACCCAGGGCGGCTGCGACGATCAACGACTCGCCCAGGGCGGTGCGAATGTGCGTCCACGATAACCCGAACTCCGTCCAGTCGACCGCGGTGAGCGTGAGGCCGACGAGCGCCAGGATGACCAGGCCGACGACGGGGGAGCGGTCGCGCGGCACGCGGCGCGAGAGGACGGAGCTGAGTGGACGCATCAGGGAGTCAACCTGGGGCTAGGGATACCGCGTGGGCGATCCGCGGTCAACGCTCGGGTGATGCGGGGGAGCTCGAGATCGGGGCGCTCGTCGTCCCATGCCATCGAACTCGTTCGCCACCCGTCCGGAGTACGGATGAACTGGCGTGCGGTGTCGGCGCCGAGCCGGGAGGCGTGACGGCCCGTCCGGCTCGGCTACGGGCGGGCCGCGCTCGCCCGGGCCTCGCGCCGCTCCGCGATCGCCGAGGTCGACATCGCGACCGCCAGCGAGCCCACGATGACCCCCAACGACAGCGCCAGCGGAGGGTGCCAGATGTCGACCAGGAGCATCTTTATCGCGACGTAGCCCAGGATCGCCGCCAGGCCGAGGTGGAGGTGGCGGAAGCGGTCCAGGAGACCGTCGAGGACGAAGAACAGGCTGACCATGCCAAGCAGGCTGAATGCGTTGGCCGCGAAGACGACGAAGGTGTCGCGCGTCACGGCGAAGATCGCGGGGATGGAGTCGATCGCGAACATCACGTCGAAGGCAGCCACCATCACGAGCGCCGCGAGCAGCGGCGTCGCGAGCCGTCGTGCGCCGCGCCGCGTGAACAGCCGGTCGGCGTCGTAGTCGTCCGACAGCGGGACGACCCGGCGCAGCAGCCGCATCGCGAGCGTCCGTTCGGGGTCGACCTCGTCGCTGCCGGAGCGGGCGATCTTGATCGCGGTCGCGATCAGCAGCGCGCCCAGCACATAGGTGGCGCCGTGGAACGCGTCGAGTGCGGCTGCGCCGGCGAGGATGAACCCGGCCCGCAGCACGATCGCCAGGCCGATGCCCCACAGGAGCACCATCCGCCGCTGGGCCGCCGGCACCGCGAAGAACGTCAGCAGCACCGCAAAGACGAACAGGTTGTCGAGCGAGAGCGACTTCTCGATCAGATACCCGGCGAGGTACTCGCCGGCGGCGCGTCCGTCGCCCGCCGCCGCCAGGACGCCGGCGAAGGCGACTCCGATCGCGGTCCACACCAGCGACCACGCGATGGCAGCGCGTATCGAAGGCGCGGTACCGCCGCCGAACCGCAGGTCGGCGACGATGGCGAGGAGGACGAAGACAGAGAGAGCGGCCCAGGCCAGCACGGCGATCTCCTTCGAGGTCGATGTCGGTCTCGAAGGTTTCGCCCGCCCGCTTGCTGGGCCGACGCGCCGGGTCCCGAAGGGCCGTGTTGACGTACGCGCCGTGTCGCAGGGCTACTTCCCTTGCGCTTGCACCAAGGGTACCGCGGCCGCCCCGCTGGCTGCCGGCTAACCCGCGGCCGGGATGCCGAGGCGCACGGCCAGCAGCGCCCGCGCCCGCTCGCCCAGGGGCCCGCCGCCGTTGCGCGCCGCCCGGTCGCGCGCGAACGAGTACCCGATGCGGCGGGCATCGATGTTGATCTCGCGGAACATGCCGCTGATCGGGTTCGAGTAGCCGATGAAGTGCAGCCCGGGCGCTCCCGGGTCGGTCTCGGCGCCGTGCACGCACGGCCGGCCGTTCGGTCCGAGCACGCCGAGGTGCCCGATCAGCGGCTCGAGGCCGCGCCGGTAGCCGGTCGCGACGACGACGGCGTCGGGCGAGAGGCGCGTCCCGTCGGCGAGCAGCACCTCCGAGCCGTAGAAGCCCTCGAGCGCCGCGACCACCTCAACCGTGCCCGCGCGCACCGCCTCGATCAGCCCGACGTCGATGATCGGGATCACGTCGTCCTCGACGATGCGCGTGTAGACGCCGCGTTCGGGACGGGGCAGCCCGTGTCCCGCCAGGTCGGGCACGCTCAGGCGCTGGGTGACTCGCACGATGCGGTCGACCAGCTTCGGCGGCAGCCGGCGCAGCGTCACGCCGGCGACCTGGTTGGGCAGGCCCCAGTTACGCACGCCGGCGCCGCCGGCCTGCTGCCGGCTGGCCGGCGCGCGCACTAACTTGACCTCGCGCAGGACGATGTTCGGCGGCGTGCGGACGGCCAGGCGCACGCGCGCCGCGCCGCCCTCGACCAGGTCGACGGCGATCTCGGCGCCGGTATTGCCCGAGCCCACGACGAGGACGTCGCGGCCGCGGTAGGGCTCGGCGTTGCGATAGCGCGAGGCGTGCACGAGGTCGCCAGTGAAGCCGTCGCGCCCCGGCCACTCCTGCAGGGAGGGGGTGTGGTTGTAACCGGTGGCGACGACGACGCGCTCGGCTTCGAGCGGGCCGTCCGAGGTGTCCAAGCGCCACCCGGGCCCGTCGGCGCGGTCGATGCGCCGCACCTCGACGCCGAGCCGCACGTCGAGCGCGTGGTGGCGGGCATAGCGCTCGAGGTAGCGCACGACGCCGTCGCGGTGCACCCAGCGCCCGTGCCGGCGCGAGAGCCGGTACCCGGGCAGGTGCGACAGCCAGCGGACCGTGTGCAGGTGGAGCCGGTCGTAATGCCCGCGCCAGCTCGCGCCGATCGCGCCGGCCTTGTCGAGCACCACGACCTCGGCGCCGGCCTGCTTGAGCATCGCTGCGGCGGCCAGCCCGGCCGGCCCGGCGCCGATGACGATGGCGTCAGCCATGGGCGGCGATGATACGGTCGCGCACCGCGTGAGCCCCGAGCACTTCCCCGACAGCCTCCCGGTCGCCGACTACCGCGAGCGCGCCCGCTACCGCCGGCTGCGTGCGCGCAGCGGCATCGGCGTGGTGGTCGAGCATGCGGTCTTCAACGACGACAGCGGCCGCCGGTGGCTCTGCATCGCCACCGACGGCCAGCGGTTCCGTCACCTCGAGGCGGTCGTGCCCGACGTGCCGCCCTACGCCGGCATCCCGACCGCGGCGGTCGAGGCGGCGCTCGAGAACCGCGCCGCCGACTACCCCGAGCGCTCCCGCCTGGCCGGGCTCGTCAATGCGAGCCCGGTGGTGCTCACGCTCGACGAGGTGGGCGGGGAGGAGTAGGCGTCAGGCCGCGGCCGCCGCAGGCGCCGCGCCTTCGGCCTCGGCCGAGACGAAGTCCTGCCTCCTGATCAGCGCCGCCGTGAGAACCGCGGCACCGAAGGCCAGCGCCGCCCCCACGAGCAGGATCGTGTTGAGCCCGTCGACGAACCCCGTCTGCGTTGTGTGAGCGACCGTCGCCCGCATCGAGGGCGAGACCGACGCCACGGCCTGGGCGATGCCGCCCGAGCTCACCCGGTCGGCGATCGCGTGGGCCTGGCCGGCGAGCGGCGTGCCCGCCAGCCCGCTGACCACCGAGTCGCGCAGCTGCGCCGCCAGGATGGCGCCGAGCGCCGCGACGCCCGTCGCGATCCCCACCTGGCGGAAGGTGGTGTTGATCCCCGACGCCATTCCCGCTCGGGCGGGCGCCACGACGCTGACGGCGGTCGAGGCCAGCGGCACGCTGACCAGCCCGGCGCCCACTCCGGCGACGATCATGCCCGGCAACAGGTGGGTCCAGTCCGAGCTCGGGTCCAGTCCGCGCATGAGCACCAGCCCGACCCCGACGAGCACGAACCCGGGCGCGATCAGCAACCGCACGGGGACGCGCGCCGACAGCCGGCCGGCGATTCCGGCGGTCAGGAAGATCGCTCCGGTCAGCGGGAGGAAGCGCACGCCGGCCTGGACCGCCGAGTAGCCGAGGATGTTCTGCAGGTACAGCACCAGGTACGTGAGCAGCGAGAACAGGGCCGCCGAGATCGCCCACGCGGCGACCAGCCCCCCGTCGAACGTCGGCACGCGCAGGAGCTTGAAGTCGAACATCGGGTGGCGGCCGACCAGTTCGACGATCACGAAGGCGCCGATCAGCACCGCGGAGGCGACCAGGGAGCCGACGACCGTGGCCGAGCCCCAGCCGTCCACGTTGCTGCGGATCAGGCCGAAGACGAGCGCGCCCAAGCCGGCGCTGAAGGTCAGGAACCCGAGCCAGTCGGGCTGCCGCGCGTTGGGGTCGCGCGACTCGGCGACGCGCGTCAGCGTGATCGCCAGCGCCGCAATCCCGATCGGAATGTTGACGAAGAAGATCCAGCGCCACGACCAGCCGCTGGTGATCGCGCCACCGAGGACGGGCCCGACGGCGACGGCCACGCCGGTGACCGCGCCGAACACACCGAAGGCGGCGCCGCGGTCCCGGCCGCGGAACGCGTCGGCGATGAGCGCCAGCGCGGTGGCGAACATGATCGCCCCGCCGATGCCCTGGAAGGCGCGCGCGACCGCCAGGAAGGTGGCGTCCGACGCGACGCCGCACAGCAGGGATCCCGTGGTGAACACGCCGATCCCCACCGCGAAGATCAGCCGACGCCCGACGAGATCGGCCACGGAGCCGGCCGTCAACAGCAGGGCCGCGAGCGTGAGCGCGTAGGCGTCGATCACCCACTGCAAGTCGGACAGCGACGCGCCGAACGCGTGCTGGATGTCGGGGAGGGCGACGTTCACGATGGTGACGTCGAGCAACAGCATGAAGACCCCGGTGCATACCGCGGCGAGCGTCCACCACTTGCGTGTACCAGCCATGATGGCTCTCCCTTGTAGAATCCTGAGCTGTCACTCAGTATATATCCGTTCCTGAGTTCGTCAACAGGAAATCGAGGGGTACGCTCAACGCGTGAGCGAAGCTCCTGCAAAGCGACGCGGGCGTCCTCCCGCCGGCATCCGCGAGGCGATCGCCGCCGCGGCGCTCGCGGTCATCGAGCAGGACGGGCTCGGGCACCTGACCAGCAAGGCGGTCGCCGAGCGGGCCGGGGCCTCGGAGGCGAGCGTTTACTACCACTTCAAGGACAAGGTGGGGCTGGTCCAGGCGGCCGTGCAGGAAGGGCTCGCGCCCGTGCGCGAGATCAACGAGACCGAGTTCGGCAAGCTCGCCGACCGCCCGCTCGCGGACGGGCTTGCCGAGATCGCCCTCGCCTTCGAGCGCTTCTTCACGCGCGTCATGCCGGTGTTCTCGGCCATCCAGGGCGACCCCGAGCTGCGCATCGAATTCGGCAAGCGGATGACCTCGCAGAACATGGGGCCGCACCGAGGGATCGAGGCGGTCTCGTCCTACCTGGAGGCCCAGCAGCAGCGCGGGCGGGTCGACCCGGCCGTCGACACTGAAGCCGCGGCGCTGCAGCTCGTGGGGACCTGCCTGCTGCGTGCGTTCACCCGCTACATGCTGGGCGCGCGGGTCTCGCTGCCGGGCCGCAACCGCACGGCGGAGGCGCTGGCGGCGCAGCTTGCTCCCTAGGAGCGCTCCTCCTCGTTCAGCTTGTGACCGCAGTATCGCGTGAAGATCATGTGACGCGCGGGGTACCCTCCCGGCCGCGTTCCATGAGTGGGGATGACCGATTCGACGCGGTCGTGATCGGCGCGGGGCCGGGCGGCCGCGGGGTCGCGCGCCGGCTGGCCAAGGCGGGGCGCCGCGCCGCCGTCGTCGAGGACGAGCTCGTCGGCGGCGAATGCCCGTTCTGGGCGTGCATCCCCTCCAAGGCGCTGCTGCGCCCGGCCGAGGCCCGGGGCCAAACCGCCCACGTGGCCGGGCTCGAGCGCCCGGCGCTCCATTGGGACGAGGTGGCGCGGTACCGGGACTACATGGTCTCCGGCCACGACGACACCAAGAAGACCAAGGCCCTGATCGAGGCTGGGATCGAGGTCGTGCGCGCACGCGGCCGCCTCGACGGTCCCGGGCGCGTGCGCGCCGGCGAGCGCACGCTGGAGGCCGAGGACGTCGTGATCGCCACCGGCACGACCAGCGCTATCCCGCCGATCGACGGCCTCGACGGCGTCGACTACTGGACGAACCGCGAGGCCACCGCCCTCGAGGCGGTGCCGGCCAGCGCGGTGGTGCTGGGCGGCGGGCCCGTCGGGGTCGAGCTGGGGCAGATGCTCGCCCGCTTCGGGGCGCGGACGACGATCGTGGAGGCGCTGCCGCGCCTGCTCGCCCGCGAGACGCCGGCGGTGGGCGACCGCCTCGCCGAGCTGCTGCGGGCGGAGGGAATCGACGTGCGGCTCGGGGCGAAGGCGGTGCGGGTGGAGGGCACGCGGGTGCACCTCGACGATGGAGGCAGCGTCGAAGGCGACCGCCTCGTGGTCGCCGTCGGCCGCAAGGCGCGCACCGACGACCTCGGGCTGGACACGGTCGGCGTCGAGCCCACCGACCGGGGCACGCTGACGGTCGACGCGCGCTGCCGGGCGGGCGACGGCGTGTGGGCGGTGGGCGACGTGACCGGCGTCGCGCAGTTCACCCACGTCGCGGCCTACCAGGCGGGCGTCGCGGTCGCCGACATGCTCGGCGAGCCGCGCGAGGCCGACTACCGCGCCGTGCCGCGGGTGGTGTTTAGCGACCCCGAGGTGGCGGCGGTGGGAGAGACCCCCGAGCAGGCGCGCGAGCGCGGCGCCGACGTCGCGGTCGTCACCGGCGACCTCGGCGACCTCGACCGGACCGAGACCTACGGGCACGACCTCGCCGGCGGTTACGGGCTGGTCGCCGACCGTGAGGCCTCGCAGGTCCTCGGCGCCTGGGCGGTCGGCCCTCTGGCGTCGGAGTGGATCCACCCGATGGCCTTGGCCATCAGGGCGCGGATCCCTCTCGACCTCGTCGGCGACGGCATGGCGCAGTTCCCGACGTTCGCCGAGGCGTGGCCCATGGCCGCGCGCAAGCTGTCGGCATAGCGCTCGTGCACGAGCGGTGTGTGGATGTGGGCGTTCGCGATCATGGACGGAGTGTCCTGCGGTCGGCCCGGCCCGTAAAAGGATTTAGAATTCGCTAAATGGTCCGGTTCGTCTTCGGCCCCGAGGACGTCGCGCGGGTGCGCTTCGCGTTCTCGCCGAACTGGGAGCTCGTCGCCAGCGTGCGCGTGCTTGCGCGTCCTTCGGCCCATGCGCTGCACCTGCCGTGGCTGAAGGAGGCCCGGCAGGGGCTGCGCGACTTCGACGGCATGCCGATGCTCCTCGCGCTGATCCCGCCCGAGGGCTACGTCCCCGACTTCCTCGGACCGCCGCCCGAGACGCCGCTGCCCAACTTCGAGGACGAGCTTGCCGCGATCCGCCGCGTGCCCGCCGACCGCGTGCGCACCGAGATCGGCATGCTCCATGGCCGCCGCCCGCCCGCCGTCCTGCGACCGCTACTCGAACACCCGCGCAAGGGCCTGCGCACCCTGACCGACGCCCTCGTCGGGTACTGGGAGCGGACCCTCGACCACCACTGGCCGCGCCTGCGGTCGCTGTTGCAGGGCGAGGTGCTCCACCGCGCGCGCCAGTTCACCGTCGGCGGCTCCGAGCTGCTGTTCCACGACCTGCACGAAGACGTGCGCTGGGACGGCGAGCGCCTCTGCGTCGGCATCCGCTACGACGCCGAGATCGCGCTCGAGGGGCGCGGCCTCCTCATGCTGCCCTCGGCGTTCTACTGGCCGCGCGTGGCGGTGGTGACGGACCCGGCGTGGCAGCCCTCGCTGACCTATCCGCCGCGCGGTGTTGCGACGCTGTGGGACCCCGACGAGCCACGCGGGCCCGAGGGACTCGAGGCGCTGATCGGCGCGACGCGCGCGGCCATCCTCGCCGAGCTCGAGACGCCGCGGTCGACGACGGAACTTGCGCGCCGCCTCAACCTCACCCCGGGCGCGGTCTCGCAGCACCTGGGGCGCCTGAGCCGCGGGGGCGTAGTCAACGGGAGCCGCGAGGGGCGCGCGGTCCTCTACGCGCTGACCGGCGCGGGCGAGGCGTTGCTCAGCGGGGCTCGACCACCTCGGGCGTGAGCTCGTCGATCGAGTCCAGCACCACGTCGGCGACCTCGAGGCCGCTCGGCTCGGGCGGGAACGCCGGGTTGGGCACCGCCACCACCCGCATCCCCGCCGCGTGGGCCGAGCGCAGGCCGTTGGTGGAGTCCTCGATCGCCGCGCAGCGGTCGGGCGCCGCGCCCAGGCGCCGGGCGGCCTCCAGGTACACGTCGGGGGCCGGCTTGCCGGCGCCGACCTCCTCGGACGACACGGTCGCCCGGAACGCGTCGCCCAGTTCGCCCACCTGCACGACCAGGTCGATGATCTCGCGGTTTGACGAGGTGGCAAGCCCGAGCGGCCAGCGCTCGGCCAGCCGCAGCACCGCCTCGCGCGCGCCCGGGATCCACGGCAGCGCCTCGCGATAGCGACGCTCGACGCGCTCGAGCACGCGCGCGTTGATCTTCTCGGGCGCGAGCGGCACGTCGAGCCGGTCGTGCAGGTAGCGCGACCACTCGACGCTCGACATGCCCATCATCTCCCGCGTCGCCCCCTTGTGCCAGCGCCCGCCCGCCTCGCGCACGAGCTCGCGGCGTTCCTCGTCCCATACCTCCTCGGACTGAACCAGCACGCCGTCCAGATCGAAGACGACCGCGAGCAACACGGACGGAATCCAACATGAGACAGTTGGGGGCGTGAAGGAAAACGGCCGGACCCAGACCCAGACCGCCGCCGGGTCGTTGCCCGAGATCGACCGCTATGCGGGTGGCAGCCACTTCCCGCCGATCGCCGAGTACGCGTTCCTGTCCGACTGCGAGCACAACGCCCTCGTGGCCCCGGACGGCAACGTCGAGTGGCTGTGCCTGCCGCGACCGGACGGCCCGAGCGTCTTCGCCGCGATCCTCGACCGCACCGCGGGCGGCTTCCGCGTCGGGCCGGCCGACTTCTCGGTGCCGGGCGCGCGGCGCTACCTGCCCGGCACCAACGTGCTCGAGACGACGTGGATGACGAGCACCGGCTGGCTGAGCGTGCGCGACGCGCTGCTCATCGGCCCCTGGTACCACCGCGACAAGCGGTCGCCGCGCCATCGCCGCCCGCCGCGCGACGACGAGGCGGAGTGCTGCCTACTGCGGACCGTCAAGTGCCTGAGCGGCACGGTCGAGCTCAACCTCAACTGCCAGCCGGCATTCGACTACGGCCGCGCGCCGGCGCGGTGGGAGTACGTCGGCGAGGGCTACGCGCAAGCGCGCGCGACGTGCGAGGCGACGCCGGTCGAGCTGTTGCTGACGACCGACCTGCGCCTGGGCTTCGAGCAGGACCGCGCGATCGCGCGGACGACGATGCACGAGGGCGACGTGTGCTTCGCGGCGCTGTCGTGGTCGAGGGACTGCGCGCCGCCGCGCAGCTACGACGACGCCAACAACCGCATGTGGCGCACCAGCGAGTTCTGGCGCCAGTGGATCGCCCGGGGCGAGTTCCCCGACCACTCGTGGCGGATGCACTTGCAGCGCAGCGCGCTGACGCTCAAGGGGCTGTCCTACGCCCCGACCGGCGCCACCGTCGCCGCGGCCACGACATCGCTGCCGGAGACGCCCCAGGGCGAGCGCAACTGGGACTACCGCTACACCTGGATCCGCGACGCCACCTTCACGCTGTGGGGGCTCTACACGCTCGGCTTCGACTGGGAGGCCAACGACTTCTTCAACTTCATCGCCGACGCATGGGAGGGGGCCGAGGACTTTCAGATCATGTACGGGATCGGCGGCGAGCGGGCGCTGACCGAGGAGACCCTCGACCATCTCTCCGGCTACGAGGGTGCGAGGCCCGTGCGCATCGGCAACGGCGCCTTCGACCAGAAGCAGCACGACGTGTGGGGCGCCGTGCTCGACTCGGTCTACCTGCACACGAAGTCGCGCGACTACCTGCCCGAACGGTCGTGGAGGCTCCTCTCGCATGCGGTGGAGGACGCGATCGCCCACTGGGACAAGCCCGACCGCGGCATCTGGGAGGTGCGCGGTGAGCCCAAGCACTTCGTGTCGTCGAAGATGATGTGCTGGGTGGCGCTCGACCGCGGATCGCGCCTTGCGGGCATGCGCGGCGACGCGGACGCCGCGGGGCGCTGGGCCGAGATCGCCTCGGACATCAAGGCCGACATCCTCGAGAACGGCGTGGACGAGCGCGGCGTGTTCACCCAGCACTACGACACCGACGCGCTCGACGCCTCCAACCTGCTGATGCCGCTCGTGCGCTTCCTGCCCGCCTCCGACGAGCGCATCCGCAAAACGGTCCTGGCCATAGCCGACGAGCTGACGGTGGACGGGCTGGTGCTGCGGTACGCGGTGCAGGACACCGACGACGGGCTGTCGGGCGAGGAGGGCACGTTCACGATCTGCTCGTTCTGGCTCGTCAGCGCGCTGGTCGAGATCGGCGAGCTCGATCGGGCGCGCGAGCTATGCGAGAAGCTGCTCGGGTACGCGAGCCCGCTGCTGCTCTACGCGGAGGAGATCGACCCCCAAAACGGCCGTCACCTGGGGAACTTCCCGCAGGCGTTCACCCACCTCGCCCTGATCAACGCGGTTACCCATGTGATTCGCGCCGAGCAGCGCCAGCACGGCGGCTTCCAGCCCGCCGGGCGATGTATCTAGACGAACGGGCCGCCGTTCAGGCCCGCGCGTAGACGAACGGCAGCCGGTCGGCGATCTGCGCCAGGCGCGGTGCGGTGCGGTCGCGGTCAGAGACGGTCAGCTCCATCTCCGGCCATTCGATGCCCACGTCGGGGTCGTCGAACGCGATCCCGCCCTCGGTCGCCGGGTCGTAGTAGCTCGAGCACTTGTAGACCACGTCGGCCTCGTCCGAGAGCACGCAGAACCCATGCGCGAAGCCGACCGGCACCCACAGCTGGCGCAGCGCGACGTCGTCGAGCTCATGGGCGTCCCAGCGCCCGAAGGTGTCCGAGCCGCGACGGAGGTCGACCGCGACGTCGAGGATCCGGCCGCGCGCGCAGCGCACGAGCTTGGCCTGGCCCGGGTGCGTCTGGAAGTGCATGCCTCGCAGCGTGCCCCGGCGCGAGCGCGAGTGGTTGTCCTGCACGAAGTCGACGTCGACGCCGAGCCCGCTCCACACGCCGGCGCGGAAGGTCTCGACGAAGAAGCCGCGCTCGTCGCCGTGGACGGCGGGCTCGATGAGCAAGACGCCTTCAAGGCTGGTGGGAAGGGCGCGCATCGGGCGGGCAGGGTAGCCAGTCGGGGTCGGGCTCCGCCCGACCACCCTGACATTGCAGGATCACGGCGGGCGCGCGTCGAAACAACCGCTGCCCATGAAGCGCGCCGCGACCACCACCACGCTGCCCGCCCCGGTCGACGGGCACCAGACCCTCTCGTCCTACATCACCGCCCGTTTCGACGAGTTCTCGCGCTCGCAGAAGGACGTGGCGCAATACATCGTCGACCACCTCGACGAGGCTGCGTTCCAGACCGCCGAGGAGCTTGCGCGCCGGGCGAACACCTCCTCGAGCACGGTCGTGCGCTTCTCGCAGGCTCTGGGGTTCGAGGGCTTCCCGGAGCTGCAGTCCGCCGCGCGCGAGGAGTACCGGCGCCGGCGCGTTGAGGACACGACCGCGGTGGCGCTCTCGGGGCCGCTCTTCGCGATCGACCAGACCAACTTCGAGACCGCGCTCGCGAGCGACCACGTCAACGTCGAGGACACGGCGCGCAAGGTGATGCGCAAGGACGTCGACGCGGTGGTCGAGGCGATCGTCAGCGCGCGCATGATCCTCATCGCGGGCACCGACCAGATGGCGTTCTTTGCGTCGTACCTGCGCCACCTCCTGATGCTGCTCGACATCCGCGCCGACCTGGTGGCGTCGCCGTCGCAGGAGGCCCTCGGGCGCCTGGCGCGGATCGACGACGACACGCTGGTGATCGGGCTGTCGGCGGGGCGGGCGGCACCGCTCGTGACGCGCACCATGAAGCTCGCCCGCCACCGCAAGGCGACGACGGCGGCGATCACCGACGCGACGCTGTCCGAGGTCGCCAAGCTCGCGCGCTTCCGCCTCTACTACTCGTCGAACTCACCGGCGTACGTGCGCTCGCACACCGCGCTGCTGTCGCTGGTCCAAGCCCTGGCGTTCGCGGTCTACGCGCGCGACCAGGCGGCCTACGAGGACCGCATCAAGGCGTTTCGGCTGAAGTAGGGCTCGCCAAGGGGTTGGGGCGCTAACCTCGGCGGCATGCGCGACGAGGCCACCTTCCGGGTCAAGGCCGGCCTGGCCGAGATGCTCAAGGGCGGCGTGATCATGGACGTCGTCACGCCCGAGCAGGCCAAGGTCGCCGAGGACGCCGGCGCCGCCGCGGTCATGGCGCTCGAGCGTGTCCCGGCCGACATCCGGCGCGACGGCGGCGTCGCGCGCATGTCGGACCCGATCCTCGTCAAGGGCATCCAGGAGGCGGTCACGATTCCCGTGATGGCCAAGGCGCGCATCGGCCACTTCGCCGAGGCGCAGGTGCTCGAGGCGCTCGAGATCGACTACGTCGACGAGTCGGAGGTCCTGACGCCCGCCGACGAGGC
>JBJMKX010000033.1:0-7122 GCA_045805605.1 Solirubrobacteraceae bacterium | reverse complement strand
ATGACCGCCGGGATGCCGAGGAAGTCCAGCCGGCCGGTGAGGAAGGCGTGGACGGCGACCTCGTTGGCGGCATTGAGCACGCACGGCGCGGTGCCGCCCGCGGCGGCGGCCTCGCGCGCCAGGCGCAGGCAGGCGAAGGCGTCGGCGTCCACCGGCTCGAAGGTCAGCGCGCCGAGGGCGGCGAGGTCGAGCGGCGCCACCGGCACGTCGACGCGCTCGGGGAAGTGCAGCGCGTAGGAGATCGGCACGCGCATGTCCGGGTGGCCGAGGTGGGCGAGCGCCGCGCCGTCGCACAGCAGCACGTAGGAATGGACGATCGACTGCGGATGGACGACGACGTCGATGCGCTCGTACGGCGTGCCGAACAGGTGGTGGGCCTCGATGAGCTCGAGGCCCTTGTTCATCAGCGTGGCCGAGTCGATCGTGATCTTGCCGCCCATGGCCCATGTCGGGTGGGCGAGCGCCTGCTCGACGGTGACGTCCTCGAGCTCCGCGGCGGTGCGGCCGCGGAACGGTCCCCCCGACGCGGTGATGACCAGACGGTCGATCGTCCCCGCCCGTCCCTCGCCCTCGATGAGCTGGTAGAGGGCCGAATGCTCCGAGTCGACGGGGATGATCTGGGCGCCGGTGGCCTCGGCGAGCTGGGTGACGAGCTCGCCCCCCACCACCAGCGACTCCTTGTTGGCCAGCGCCAGGTCGATTCCCTCGCCCAGCGTCGCCACCGTCGGCCCGAGCCCCGCCGAGCCGACGAGCGCGTTGAGCACCAGGTCGGCGTCGGACTCGACCACGAGGCGGACGAGGCCCTCGGCGCCGACGAGCACCTCGCCATCGGTCCACGCCTCGGCGGCGCGGGCGGCGGGGTCGGCATCGGAGAGCGCGATGCGGCGCACGCCGTGCCGGCGCGCCTGAGCGACCAGCGGCTCCCACGAGCGCTGCGCCGACAACCCGACGAGCTCGAGCTCGGGAGCAGCCTCGACGATCTCGAGCGCCTGGGTGCCGATCGACCCTGTCGAACCCAGGATGAGCAGGCGGCGCGCCACGCGGCCAGTCTAGGCCCGGGCCTTCAGGGCGCCTGAAGGTGCACGCAACACGCCAATCTGCCGATGCGGATGAATGGGCGATGGCCGGGCGGGGAATGTTGGCGTTACACCGCCAGGGGCTCGGGCTCGGCGCCATATCCCCCGCCCCCAAGCCCTTGGCCTTGAGGAGCCCCGTCGGTGCGCAACGACGGGGCTTCGCGGTGCCTACCGCGATCGCCCACGGCCGCACGGCTGCGGCCGTGGCTCGATCGCCTTCGACCGCCAAACGCGATCGCCCGGCTGGCCGCCTCCGGCGGCCGCCGGCTCGATCGCCAAACGCGGTCGCCCACCGACGGCCTTCGGCCGCCGGCGGTTCGACCGCTCTACATCAGCGCGTGCCAGACGTAGTAGCCGACCGGGATCGTGAACAGCACCGCGTCGATTCGGTCGAGCATGCCACCGTGGGGGCCAAGGACCGACCCCGTGTCCTTCGCCCCGACGTCACGTTTGATCAGCGACTCGAACAGGTCGCCGACCGGCGCCGCGAACGCCACCGCGACGCCGACGAGCACCGCATCCACCCCCGAGAGCCAGTCCTGGTAGAGCCCCGCGAACCACACGCCGGCGACCGCGAAGACCATGCCGATGAGCAGCCCCTCGAGCGTCTTGTTGGGCGAGATCTCGGGGGCGAGCGGCCGGCGCCCGAAGGCGCGTCCGCCGACGTACGCGGCGGTGTCGCCGAGGAAGGTGCCGACGAGGATGTCGACGATGATCGCGTCGCCGTGCGGCAGGCGCCGCAGGAGCACCGCATGGGCGATGGCCAGGCCGATCCACCACACCGCCAGGACCGTGACGGCCATCGACAGCGTCCGGTCGTCGCGCCGCGGCCGCCCGATGGTGAGGAAGAACAACACCGGCAGGAGGGCCACCACCATCAGCAGGACGTTGTAGGTCGTGCCGTAGAGGGCCGCGAACGCGAGCGCGATCACCCCCAGGAAGCCCGCGAGCTTGACCGGCCGAACCGACCCGAGCATCTCGAACAGCTCGCCCATGCACAGGATCCCGACGACGAGCACGCCGAGGGTGAAGATGAGGCCGCCCTCGACGACGATGAAGACCGCGAACGCGATCAGCGGAACCGCCCACAGGATGCGCCGACCCAGGTCGGAGCCGCTGCGCCGGCGCCGGCGCGGCGGCGGACGGCGGCTCGACGGGGGCCCGTCCACCCGTCGGCGCGTCGCCATCAGCGCCCGCCGAACCGGCGCCGGCGCGCGGCGAACTCGTCCAGGGACGCCTCGAACGCCTCGCGCGTGAAGTCGGGCCAGAGCTCGTCGCGGAATACGAGCTCCGAGTACGCCGACTGCCACAGCAGGTAGTTGGACAGGCGCTGCTCCCCGCTCGTGCGGATGATCAGGTCGGGGTCGTGCATCTCGGGCGCGTAGAGGTGGCGCCGAAAATCCTCCTCGGTGGTGCCGTCGAAAGCCCGCGCCGCATCGACGATCTCCGCCCGGCCGCCGTAGTTGAACGCGACGAACAGCGTGATGCGGCGGTTCGAGTCGGTCGTGCGCTCGGCCCACTCCATCTGGTCGACCAGACCGGGGTCGACCCCCTGCCGGCGGCCGATGAAGCGCATCCGCACGCCCTGATCGTGCAGCTCGGGCGTCTCGCCGGCGATGCGTTCGGCGAACATCGCCATCAGGCCCGTGACCTCCTCATTCGACCGCGACCAGTTCTCGGTCGAGAACGAGTACACGGTGAGCTCGAGCACGCCGAGGTCGACGGCGTCGCGCAGCCGCTCCTTGACCACGTCGGCCCCGGCGCGATGCCCCTCGAGCACATGGAGCCCGCGCTTGGCGGCCCAGCGCCCGTTTCCGTCGGTGATGATCGCGACGTAGCGCGCGCGGCCGCTCGTAACCGGGCCGCTTCGCGGCCCTCTAGGCTTCACGGCTCCGCTCATCGAGTGACGCGGAGACCGCTCCGCCGTTCGGCCACGTTAGACCTCGAGGATCTCGGCTTCCTTGGCCTTGAGCAGGCCGTCGAGCTCCGCGATCTTCTCGTCGGTCACCTTCTGCAGGTCGTTTTCGGCGCGGTGCTCCTCGTCCCGGCCGCTCTCGCCCGACTCGCGCAGCTCGCGCAGGTCGTGCATGACGTCGCGGCGGATGTTGCGGACGGCGACTCGGCCCTCCTCGGCGATGTGGCGCACCACCTTGACCAGCTCGCGGCGCCGCTCCTCGGTCAGCTCCGGGATCGCCAGGCGGATGACGTTGCCGTCGTTGTTGGGCGTCAGGCCGACGTCGGACTCGAGGATCGCCTTCTCGATCGACTTGATCGACGACTTGTCGTAGGGCTGCACGGTCAGCAGGCGCGCCTCGGGAGCCGAGATCGTCGCTAGTTGCTTGAGCGGGGTCGGCGAGCCGTAGTAGTCGACGTTGATGCGGTCGAGGAGGGCCGGGCTCGCGCGCCCGCTGCGCACCGTGCCGAACTGGCCGCGCGTCGCCTCCACCGTCTTGCCCATGCGCTCGCGCGCGTCGTCGAGCAGCTCGTCGATCACGTCGTCACCAGCGTCCCCACTCGTTCGCCGGACACTATTCGGTCGATGTTGAACTCGTCGTCCATGTTGAACACGTACAGCGGCAGCTCGTTGTCCATGCACAGGGTCAGAGCGGTCGAGTCCATGACCTTGAGCCCGCGCTGGAGCGCCTCCATGTGGGTGATGCGCTCGAGGAACTTCGCCCCCGGGTCGGTGCGGGGGTCGGCCGAGTAGACCCCGTCGACCCCGTTCTTGGCCATGAGGATGGCCTCGGCGTGGATCTCGACCGCGCGCAGGGCCGCGGCGGTGTCGGTGGTGAAGAACGGGTTCCCGGTGCCGGCGGCGAAGATCACCACGCGGCGCTTCTCGAGGTGGCGCATGGCGCGGCGGCGGATGTAGGGCTCGGCCACCTCGGCGATCGTGATCGCGCTCTGCACGCGCGTGTGGACGCCCTGCTTCTCGAGCGCGTCCTGCAGGGGCAGCGCGTTGAGCACCGTCGCGAGCATGCCCATGTAGTCCGCCGTGGCCCGGTCCATGCCGAGGGCGGCTCCCGCCATCCCGCGGTAGATGTTGCCGGCGCCGACCACGATGGCGATCTCCACCCCGCGCTCGTGCACGTGGGCGATCTGCCCCGCCACCGCCTGGATCCGCTCGGGATCGGTGCCGTAGTCGAGGTCCCCCATGAGGGACTCGCCGGACAGCTTGAGCAGGACGCGCTGAAACCGGGGCTCGGCCACCGCCGAGATGCTATTCGCCCACGCCGAACCGCACGAAGCGGCGGATGACGACGTTCTCGCCCGTCTTGGACGCCAGCTCGGCGCGCAGGTCCTCGATCGTCTTGCCCTCGTAGCGGTCGGTGTTGACGTGCGGCTGGTTGAGGAGCACGTGCTCCTCGAGCCACTTGCGCCAGCGGCCCTCGGCGATCTTCGGACGGACCTGCTCGGGCTTGTCGGCCGCCTGTTCCTGGTAGATCCGCAGCTCGGCCTGCTTGACCTCGTCGGGCACCTCGTCCTCGGAGACGTACTCCGGCCGGGCCGAGGCGATATGCGAGGCGACGGCGCGCGCGAAGGCAACGAAGTCCTCGTTGCGGGCGACGAAGTCGGTCTCGCAGTCGACCTCGACGATTGCGCCGATGCGGTTGTTGTGATGGATGTAGGACTGGACGGCGCCCTCGGACGCCACCCGCTCGCCGCGCTTGGCCGCCGCCGCCTGTCCCTTGACGCGCAGGATCTCGATCGCCTTGTCGACGTCGCCCCCCGCCTCGGTGAGCGCGGCCTTGCAGTCCATCATCCCCGCGCCGGTGCGGTCGCGCAGGGCCTTGACGTCGGCGGCGCTGATGGTGGGAGTGCTCATGGGGTCGTCTCCTCCTGGGTCTGCTGCTCGGGCGGGGCGTCTGAGGCCTCCTGCTCGGAGGTCTGCGCCGAAGGCTGGGGCTTGTCGCCCTCGTCCTGCTTGTGCGCCTGGTCCTCGTGGGCGGCCTGGATGGTCGGGTCGCCGACGGCCTCTTGGGCCCGGAGGTCCTGGGCCTGCTCGGCGGCAGCGACCTGCGCCTCGGCCTCCTGGCGGTCGGGCGTCTCGGTGTGCACGAGGGCGTCGTCGGGGATCGCCTGCGGATGGGCCTGCTGCTCGGCCTTGGCCGCGGCCGCGGCGCGAACCGCCTCCTCCTCGGCGAGCCGGCGCGCCTCCTCCTCGGCTTCGCGGCGGGCGCGCTCCTCGGCCTCGCGGCGCTCGCGTTCCTCGCGCTCCTTGCGTGCGCGCTCCTCGGCCGCCGCCCACACGGCGTGGCCCTCGGCGGCGACATCGCCGATCGCGCTCGTGATCAGCGCGCAGGACCGAATGGCGTCATCGTTGCCGGGCACGATGTAGTCGATTCCATCCGGGTCGCAGTTGGTATCGACCAGCCCGATGATCGGAATGCGCAGCCGCTGGGCCTCGCGCACGGCGATCTCCTCGGACTTGAGGTCGACCACGAACATCGCCTGCGGCAGGCGCTCCATGTTCTTGACGCCGCCGAGGTTGGCCTGGAGCTTGGCCAGGTCGGCCTGGGCGGAGAGGCGCTCGCGCGTCGGCAGCAGCTCGAGCTGACCCTCGGTCTGGTAGCGCTCCAGGTCGTGCAGCCGCTTGATGCGCAGCGAGATGGTTTGGAAGTTCGTCAGCAGGCCGCCGAGCCAGCGGTGGTTGACGTACGGCATGCTCGCCTTCTCGGCGGCGTCCTTGACGGCGTCGCGGGCCTGCTTCTTGGTGCCGACGAAGAGGATGCTCCCGCCGCGATGCGCGAGTTCGGCGGCGAACTCCTGCGCGTTGGCGAGCAGCTGCTCGGTCTGCAGCAGGTCGATGATGTAGATGCCACCGCGCTCGCCGAAGATGAAGCGGCGCATCTTGGGGTTCCAGCGGCGCGTCTGGTGGCCGAAGTGGACGCCGGCCTCCAGCAGCTCCCTGATGCCGATCTCGGTGGCCAAAGAGTTGCTCCCTTGGGTGGTATGGACGTCTGCCCGCCGGCCGGCTCGCGGACCCGGGCTATCCCGGGCAGGGCCACGGCCGCTATCTCCAGCGGGATTGCTTGCTGTACGGCGGCAAGGATAGCCATGAGAACGAGACGAGGCGGTCCGAAGACCGCCTCGCTCGTATGTCTCAGCCCCCGTCTGGCCCTCCGGAGACTGGCTCCCGTCGAGCGGTGTCAAGTGCATGACTGAGCTCAACGGGTGGTTTGGACTCGCAACGCACAAATTCCCTGCTGAACGGATGCCTAAACATCAATCGCGTCGCGTGTAGAAATTGCCGTTCCAGGCCGACCCGGCGGCCGCTCGCGGCGCCGCCGTACTGAGGGTCTCCAACCACCGGATGGCCGATGGCGGCCAGGTGGGCCCGGATCTGGTGCGTGCGACCCGTCTCGAGCCGCACGCGGAGCAGCGTGGTGCGCGGAAGGCGCTCCAGCACCTCGAAATGGGTGACCGCCTCCCGGGCCCTGTCGGTGCGGGTGGACATCACCGTGCGGTTGCCCCTGTCCCGGCCTATCGGCGCATCGATCGTGCCGCTCTCGGCGTCCGGATGCCCCACCACGAGCGCGGTGTACTCGCGCGTGATCTCGCGGGCCTTCATCATGCGCTGGAGCGCAGCCAGGGCCTCCTCCGAGCGCGCGACCAGCAGCAGCCCCGAGGTGTCCCGGTCGAGCCGGTGGACCACGCGGCTGCCCTCGGGCAGCACCTCGGCGAGCGTCACCCCGTGGTGGCCGGGCGCCGGATGCGTGACCACGCCCGCCGGCTTGTCCACCACCATCAGCCACTCGTCCTCGTATACGACGTCGTAGGCCACCGCGCCGGGGTCCGGCGGCGGCGCGGGGGCCGCCGGTGGGGCGACCGCCACGCGCGCTCCGTCGTGCACGCGGTGGTTCTTCGGGCGCACGAGCCCGTCGACCGTCACCTCGCCCCGCTCGATCAGGCGCTGCGCCGCCGCGCGTGACGTGGCGGCCCCGCGAGCGGCCAGGAAGGCGTCGAGCCGGAGTCCGGCGTCCTCCGGCCCGGCTATCAGCTCGTCTGCGGCCGTTTCGGCCTCCCCTCGACCACCCACAGGAGC
>JBJMKX010000032.1:0-62864 GCA_045805605.1 Solirubrobacteraceae bacterium | reverse complement strand
CGGTGCTTGGGATCCGGCGGCTCCTCGTCGTCGACCAGACCCCAAAGCTGCTCGAAGAGCTTCTTGCCGATCAGCCCCCCGACGAGGCCCGCGACGATGCTGACGGGGGTGAAGAGGATCTTGCTCACGAACGGCGGCCGGAGAGCCGGCCGAGCAGGAATCCGGCGACGAAGCCCGCGCCGGCCGCAACCTGAACCGGGTTCTCCTTCGCCGTGTTAGCGGCCTGGCCGGCGAACTCGTCCTTCTTTTCGGCCAGACGCTGCTTGGTCTCGTCGACCTTGGCCTTGGCCTGGGCCTTGACGTCGGCCTTCTGCGCCGCGGCCGCCGCGGTGTCGCCGAGCTGCTCGCGGGTGCGCTCGATGTCGGCCCGGATCTCCTCCGGGGAGCGCTGCTGTTCGGACGTGTCGGTCTCTACTCCCGGGCTGCTTGTGCGCGGTGCTTCGTCCACTGCACGTCCTCCTTCGTGCTCTCGATCGCCTGCTCCGGTGCCGGCGGCGTCGCCTCCTGCACCTTGCCCTTGCCCACCAGCGCAGCGACGCCTGCCGCAGCGAGGTAGACCACCGCCACGATCAGCGCCGCCAGCCACGCGTCCATCGCCGTCGCCAGCGCCAGGATCAAGCACGCGGTCAGCGCGCCCACCGCAAACAGCGCGATCAGCCCCGCGGCGCCGAACATGCCCGCGCCGATGCCGGCCGCCTTGCCCTTCTGGCGCAGCTCGGCCTTGGCCAGCGCGATCTCCTGGCGGATGAGCTCGGTCGACTGCTGCGACAAGTCCCGCATCAGGTCGGCGAGCGCGCGGTCATCCGACGCGGCGTTACGGACTCCCTGCTGCGGCTGCATCTGGTCCTCGGCCATGGAAGCCTCCTCCCTGACTAGGCCGCGCTCGGCGTCGCCTCGGGCGCCGTGGTATCTGCCTCGGGCGAAGACTCAAGTCGTTCGGGTGCGTCCCCGCTCGCCCTCTTCTGCCGGAGCAGCACGCCGGCGGCAACGGCGCCGGCCGCACCGACGGCGACCCCGCCGACCACGAGCGGACGCACCGACCTCCGCTTGCGCTTCCGTCCCGTTCGCAAAGCCACAGTCGCGTCACCGAGCGCCTCGAGTCCACGCTTGACTCGCGCCTGGACCTTCCGGTCCTGGGCCGCCTTGCGCGCTGAGCGTCGTGAACCTCGGGCGTACGCAGCTTGGAGCTGCTGCGCGGCCTCAAAAAGGCGGTCCTGCACGTACTCGTTGACCGCCAACCGCTCCACATAAGGCGCCGCAATGGCAATCGGACTATCGGCCATCGATCTCCCCTCTCGTTTCCAACGTCCGTTACCGCCGTACCCGCCTCGTATGCACCCGATTCGGGTAGCGGGACACGCCTCGTCCTCCGGCCCGGTTGGGTGTCCCGTCGACGGGCACCACCGGCCCGCACCAAAGGGGCCGGTGGTATCGCTAGCGGTCAGGGTCGATGTCGCGCGCCCGTTCCGCGTGCTCTTCGGCGACTGCACGCTCCTTCTCGGCAGTGCGCCGCTCCATCTCGGCGGTGCGCCGGCGCTCTTCCGCCTCCGCTGCAAGCTCGCGCGCATGGGCGGCCTGCGCATCCGCCTCGGACTCCTTGCGCTGAGCCGATTGTGTGAGCCGTTGCGCCTCGGCGCCTCGGCCGCGTGCCTCGACGCGCCGCTGGCTGAGGCGGCGGCGGCGGGTGCGGGCGCCGCCGACCAGCAGCAACGCGAGCACCCCAAGGGCGACGACGATCAAGATGATGATCAGGGCGGTACTCATGCCAATTCGGGTTCTACCCGCGCGCGCTCGACTCCACCCAGGCGCGCCGGCGGTCCCGGCCGGTTCAGCGGGCGCTCCGGCCGGGTAGACCGATGGTCACTGCGAGCGGAACGGGAAACGAGGCGCAGTGGGAACACTCGACATCGAGACCGCACTCGAGTGGCGGGGACGCACCGTCATCGACCGCGACGGCGAGAAGATCGGGACGCTCAAGGAGATCTATCTCGACGAGGCTGAACGCCCGAGCTGGGGTTCGATTCACACGGCGCTGTTCGGTCTGCGCCAGACGCTCGTGCCCCTCCCCGAGGCGCGCCTCGAGGGTGACCAGCTGCGAGTGCCCTACGCGCGTGAGCACGTCAAGGACGCCCCGAACATGGATCCGGATGTGCAGCTGACGCCTGAGGAGGAGCAGCGGCTGTATACGCACTACGGCACGACCGGCGGCGCGAGCGACGAGCAGGCCCAGGCCGCCGAAGAACCGCGGCGGCAGGACCCCGACGCCCCGGGAGAAGGCGGGGCGGTCGCGGCCGGGAGAGAACCGCAGCGGCAGGACCCCGACACCCCGGGCGAAGGCGGGGCGGTCGCGGGCGGGAAAGACGCGATGACGCGCTCGGAGGAAGAGGTTCGCATCGGCAAGCGGACGCGCGAGCGCGGGCGCGCGCGGCTCAAGAAATACGTCGTCACCGACTACGTCGAGAAGAAGATCCCCGTAAAGCGCGAAGAGGTGCGCCTCGAACGCGAGCCGCCCGCCGAGTCCAACGACGAGTGATGGATCGCGTCGGGCGAGGTCCGCGAGTCCTCTGGACGTCAGCCGGCCCGGGTGCCATGCCCCGCGGCGTCGGGGTTGACGGCCAGGACGACCACGGCGGCGTCATCGGGCAGCGGGTCCTCTGATGCGCTGACGACGGCTTCTTGGATCGCCCGGTTCGTCGCCGTGGCCGACCGCCCGTGGGAGGCGGTGGCGGCCCTGGCGATTCCACCAGCGCCGAACGCCGCGTCGCCGGTGCAGCGCCGGGATACGCCGTCGGAGTACAGGACGAGGCGATCGCCGTCGAGGAGGCGGCGCTGGTGGCGGTGGACGGCGCGCTTGGGCTCCAAGACGCCAAGCGGCAGATCGGGCCGCGTGGCGAGCTCCTCCACGGTGTCGTCAGCGCGGATCAGCAGCGGCGGTGGGTGACCGCAGTTGATCCAGCTGAACACCGAGTAGACGGGGTGCCAGCGGGCGACGATTGCGGTCAGGAAGAACTCCGGGCCGCCGACATCGCACATGGTCTCGTGCATCGTTTGCACGGCCTGCTCGAGCGTGGCGTTGTTGCGGCGGGCAGCGCGCAGGGCGGCGAGGGCGACGCCCCCGAGCCCGCCCGCCTGAGGACCGCGCCCAGCCGCGTCGGCGATCGCGATCCAGGCGCCGTCGCGGTTCTCGACGTAGTCGAACCAGTCGCCGCCGACGTCGTAGCTGGGCAGGACGCTGCCGGCGAGCTCGTCGCTGCCCATGCGTACGATCCGAGGCGGGATCAGGCTCTGCTGCAGCTCCGCCGCGGGGTTCATGTCCTTGCGACGGCGGGCGGCGTCGATCACGTCGGTGTAGCCGTTGGCCAGTTCGAGCGCCGCGGCGCCGAGCTGGGCTACCTCTTGCAGACCGGCCTCGGAGTTCCGCAGCGTCAGCAGCACGCCGACCGCACGGCCGCGCAGCCACATCGGCGCCATCACCGTGCCGGGCAGCTCGCGCGCGAGCTGCGCAACCAGGTCGGGAAGGCCGTCCTCTGCGAGCTCTGGGCCGACCGCGAGCGGCGCCTCCAGGCGGGCCGGGAACTGCTCGTGCCCGGCCAGGCGCAGCAGGTGTGAGCCGTCGATGTCGAGCACGTAGAGGGCGACCGACCCGCCCACGAGACGCATCGCCTCCGCGACCAGCTGCTCGGCCAGGAGCGGCGGCGGAACCTCGTCGAGCGCGCGGACGATGTCCAGCAGCGGCGCAGCGGTGGCGGCCAATTGCCCCGGGGGTCTCAGCTGCGCGAGCTCGAAGCGCTTCTCCTCGGTGACGTCGGTGAGGACCGCGACGAAGCCATAGAGCTCAACGCGCGGCGGGCAGCGCAGCGGTCGCACCTCGATGGAGAACCAGCGCACGTCCCCGGCGGGCGACCGCTGCCCCCTGACGCCCTCCTGGGCCTCTCCAGCCGCGAGCGCCGCGCTTACGGGGTGGGTTTCGGGCGCAGCGGGCGAGCCGTCCTCGTAGAGCCCCGCGCCGGGGACGACCGTCCGCCCGCCGGGCTCGATGGGCTCGTCGCCGAGTGCGACCCGCGCTTCGGGGTTGACGGCGACGAGGGCACCGTCGGAGTCGAGCAGCAGGAGCCCACGATCAAGGGGCCCCGTGATCAGGCGGAGCAGCCGCTCGACCGTCGCTGCGGTCTCGTGTGGGTCGCTCCAGCCGGCGCGAAGGCAGGTCTCGACGAGGTGGCCCATGCCGGTGGTGAGCCACGACCCGCCGGGCGCCGGGGCGAGACCGGCCGCTCGCGCCAGCCGGCCGGCGAGTGGGCGCAGCCCGCCGCTGGCAGCGACAAGGGCCTCCTCCGGCGCGGGGCCGGTGAGCACGTCGATCGGCAGCTCCGCGCCGATCGAGACAAGCTCGGACAGGATGCTCCGCAGCTCGGCCAACGGCGGCCGCTGCTCGCCGAGTGCGCGCTCGATGGCACTGCGGGCCCTGGCGAGCGCCTCCTGCTGGATTGCGCGCTGCAGCTTGGCCGGGTTTGCGAAGTGGCGGTAGAGGGTCGAGCGGCTGACGCGGGCGGTCTCGGCGACGGCTCGCATCGTCGGCGGCCGCCCTTCGCGCAGGAGTCCGGCGGTAGCCCTCAGGATGTCGGCCCGAGTGTCCCGATCGTCGGCGCCCCGCCTCGATCCAGCCTCAGGCTCGTCGCTCATCGCCCCGTGATACCAGCGCTGTTCGGGGGAGCGGGTCGCCCGCAGTCCCCGTGGGACATGCCGTTGTCACTACGCTGGACTCGTGTCCCATCGTGGGCTGCCGACGCGCGGACGCGCGTTTGTTGTCGCCAGACGCGCGGGTACGCGAAGAACCACGCTACAGGGCTGAGCACGCGGTGCGCTCGCCCAGGAAGCAACGAAGGAGGCGTGCCATGAGCAAGGTCGCGGAGGTCTATGAGTGGCGCGGCCGCACGGTGGTCGACCGCGATGGCGAGAAGATCGGCAAGCTCGATGAGATCTATCTCGACCGCGAGACGCACGAGCCCGAGTGGGCGCTGGTCAAAACAGGCCTGCTCGGCACCAAGTCGTCCTTCGTGCCGCTCAAGGGTGCCGCGCCGGCCGACGATGACGTGCGAGTCGCGCACGCCAAGGGCCAGGTCAAGGACGCCCCGAGCGTCGATCCCGACGGCGAACTCTCCCAGCAGGAGGAGGAGCAGCTCTATCGGCATTACGGGCTGCAGTACTCGGAGTTCGGCTCGGCCAGCGGCCTGCCCGAAGGGACGACTCGCGACACCAGCGGCGGGTCCCAGAGCAGCGCTGACGCCATGACGCGCTCCGAGGAGGAGGTCCGCGCCGGGACGGCCGAGCGGGAGCGCGGCCGCACCCGGCTGAAGAAGTACGTCGAGACCGAAGACGTCCAGCACACCGTGCCGGTGAGCCGCGAGGAGGCACGCGTCGAGCGCGAGCCGATCACGGACGAGAACATCGACGAGGCGATGGCGGGCCCGGAGATCACCGAGTCCGAGCACGAGGTGACCCTCAAGGAGGAGGAGCCGGTGGTCGAAAGGCGGACGGTGCCCAAGGAGCGGGTGCGCCTGGAGAAGGACGTCGAGACCGGCGAGGAACAGGTATCCGAGCAGGTCCGCAAGGAGCGGATCGACGTCGAGGGTTCCCACTGAACCCGATACAGGAGAAAGGACGAGCGATGGAAATCCCCAAGGACAAGATCCTCGACATGCTGCATCAGGAGGGGAAGTCCGACCAGGCGGCCGAGGCCGACAAGGAGCTACCGGACAAGGTCGATCCCGAGCAACACGCAGGGCTGCTCGAGAAGTTCGGGATCCGGCCGCAAGACGTGCTCTCCAAGCTGGGCGGCGGTATCCCTGGGCTGTAGCGGTGAAGGGCTCGCAGCTGAGAGCCGAGCGCGCTAGGCGTCGACGTCGCCGCGTTCGAGCTCGAACCAGACGTGGGTGCCGGCTGCCTGAGTGATCCCCCACCGATCGGCGAGCTCCTCAACGAGCTGGAGGCTCCAGCCTTCGTCCGGGGGTGCAGTCCTGCGGAGGGCGACGCCGGCACCGCCGTCGATCACCTCGACGCGAATGGCCCGGTCGGTGACTTGGGCCCACATCCTGATGCGCTGGCGCGTCCCAAGCGCCGCGTCCCGCACGCAGTTGGTCACAAGCTCGCTGACCAACAGGGCGACGATGTCGCGTTCGCCGGGGCTCAACCGAAGCGCACGCAACTCGGACCGCGCCGCTCCGGGTGCGGTGACATCCGGCGCGAAGGGCACATCCACGGCGGCCACCGCTTGGGTCTTCCCCACGTCGGGGGCCCTTCACGCCCTCGTGCGGCTAGAACAACTGGTTCTCGCCCCCGAAGACCTCGGAGACCGAGTCGTCGGTGAAGATGCGGCGGATCGAGTCGGTCAGGAGCTCGGCGCAGCTCAGGACGCGGATGTTGTCGGGGGCGCCTCGGCGGAGCGGGATGGTATCGGTGACGACGATCTCCTCGAAGCCGCTCGAGGCGAGGTTCTCGAACGCGTTCCCGGACAGGACCGCGTGGGTGGCGGCGACGAAGAGGCGCTTGGCGCCGGCATCACGGACGGTCTGGGCGGCTGCCTTCAGGGTGCCACCGGTGTCGATCATGTCGTCGACCAGGACGGCGGTCTTGCCCTCGACATCGCCGATGATGTAGCTGATCTCGGCAACCTGCTGCGCCGGGCGCTCCTTCGTGAGCACCGCGAGATCGGCGCCGATCTTGTCGCGGAACTTCTCGGCCAGCTTGACGCGGCCGACGTCGGGCGCGACGACGACGAGGTCGTTCAGCCCCAGGTCCTGGATGTACTGCGTGAGGATGAACAGCGCCGTCATGTGGTCACACGGCTTCTGGAAGAAGCCCTGGATCTGGCCCGAGTGCAGGTCCATGGTCAGGACGCGGTCGACGCCGGCCGACTCGAGCATGCGGGCGACCAGACGCGCGGTGATCGGCTCGCGCGGGGCCGACTTCTTGTCCTGGCGGCTGTAGCCGTACCACGGCGTGACGGCGATCACGCGGTGCGCGGAGGCGCCGATCGCGGCGTCGACCATCACCATCAGCTCCATCAGCGCGTCGTTGGCGGTCAGGCCGATCTCGGGGTTGCCGCAGGTCGGCTGGACGATGAAGACGTCCGAGCCGCGGATCGACTCCTGGTAGCGGCAATAGACCTCGCCGTTGGAGAACGTGCGGCGCTCGACGGGGCCGAGCTCGACCTCGAGCTTGCCGGCGATGCGGGCGGCGAGCTCGGGATTGGCGCGTCCCGAGAAGAGCATGAGCCGCTTGTCGTAGCCGGCCTCGATGCTCGTCCGCAGCGTCGCGGGCTGGGGCTCGATGACGCTCATGGCTTCGCTGCGGACTCTAGCCCTTCCTCCGGGCGTATCCCTCGACGTTTCGCTGGCGCGCGCGGGCGATGCCGAGGGCCGCCTCGGGCACGTCCTCGGTGATCACCGAGCCGGCCGCGGTGTAGGCGTCGTCGCCGAGCTCGACGGGCGCCACGAGGGTGGTGTCCACGCTCGTCTTGACGCGCTTGCCCAGCCTCGTGCGGGTCTTGCGCTTCGTCCTGGCGTCGTAGTTCGCCGTGATGGTGGCGGCGCCGAGGTTGGACTCCTCGCCGATGTCGGTGTCACCGATGTAGGAGAGATGGGGAACCTTCGTCTTCGGTCCCACGTCGGAGTTCTTGATCTCCACGAACGTGCCCGCCTTGCTGCCGTGTCGAAGGATGGTGCCCGGGCGAAGGCGGGCGTAGGGGCCGACGATGACGCCATCCTCGGCCGTCGCGCCCTCGACGTAGGCGTGGCGGACCGTGACCTCGTCCCCTAAGCGAGCATCGGTGAGCGTGGCGTGGGGCCCGATCCGGCAGCGTTCGCCGATCCGCGTCTCGCCGCGCAGGGTGCAGCCCTGGTCGAGGACGGTGTCGGCGCCGATGGTCACGCCGGCGTCGACGATCGTCGTCTGCGGGCTGAGCATGGTCACGCCGTTGCGCATGTGGTGGCGGAGGATGCGGCGGCGGGCGAGCGCGGTGACCTCGGCGAGGTCGGCGCGGTCGTTGACGCCGAGGGTGAGCGTCGGGTCATCGACCTCGTAGGCCGCGATGCGCCGGCCGGCGGCCTTGAGCACGGGAAGCGCATCGGGGAGGTAGACCTCGCTCTGGGCGTTGTCGGGGCGGACGTTGTGAAGGGCCTCGAGCAGGGGACCACCGCTGAAGGCGTAGACGCCGGTGTTGACCTCGGCGATGTCGAGCTCGCCGGCGGAGGCGTCGCCGGCGCCCTTGGTCTCCACGACGCGTTCGACGGATCCATCGCCGTTGCGGACGACGCGGCCGTAGCCGGTCGGGTCGTCGAGGACCATCGTCGCCATCGTGGCGGCGGCGCCGTCGCCGGCGTGGACGGCCGCCAGGTCGGCGATCGCCTCGGCGGTGATGAGCGGCACGTCTCCGTTGATGACGACGACGTCGTCGTCGGTCGCGATCTGGTCGGCGGCGGCCAGGACGGCGTGGCCGGTGCCGCGGGCCTCGTTCTGGACGGCGAGGATGGCGCCGTCGGGCAGGTGGGGCTCGATCGCGCGGTCGGGCCCGCCGACGACCACGACCTTGCTCGCGCCGGCCGCGAGCGCAGCGTCGATCGGCCAGCGCACGAGCGGCTTGCCGCAGAGGTCGTGCAGGACCTTGGGGGTCCGAGACTTCATGCGCGTGCCATGTCCCGCGGCGAGGATGACGACAACGGGCCCGGCCATGGGGGAGCCATCGTAGCCCCAGCCGGGGCGCGCGTCCCCCCGCGCCGCTGCGATTTGCGACGCATGGAGCGGGGAAAGCTTCCCGCTTGGCCGTCGATACGCACTAGCGCCATGTCGAGCCGGGTGCCCCTGCGCGCCGAGGCGCGGGCCGGGCGCTTCGTCGGGACGACCGCCGACCACCGTCCTGGGTTCGCGCAGGCCTTGCGGTGTGACGCCCCGGTCGGTCGCCCTAGCGTCGTCGCCGCCGTGGATGCTCACGCACGCGCCCGGCCGCATGCTCGTGCTCGACCTCCCGAACGAGCGGCTTCGGTCCTGACCGATCCGTACGCTCGCGCGAGCGTGAGCGGTCCACCCGAGCACCCGCCGGTTCGCTCGCAGCCCGTTCACTGGTGGGGGACCCGCATCGGCCGCTTCGCGATCCTCCTGGTCGCGCTGACCGTCCTGCTCCTGGTGCCGATCCACCTCCACCAGACGTCGGCGCTCGTGGTCGGCATCGCTGGCCTGTCCGCCCTGGCGCTCCTGGCGCTGACGCGCGTGCGGCATGTCGTGTTCCGATTGCGCACGCGGGCGGTGGACGATCTGCAGCTGCTCGGCCGTTCCCTGCCGGCGTCGGCAGTGACGCGCGACGTGCGCACGGTCGGAACCCTGATGCGCGCCCTCGGCATCGCCGTCCCGGCGCTCGCGTTCTTCACCGCCTGGGCGCTGCTCTACGCGGTGATCTGGGCCGCCGAGCCGACCGCTTGCGCCGTGGCCACCTCGCGCTGCAACGGCGCCTTCGTCGGCCTGGGCACCCACCCGATCCTGGGCGACTTCGTCTACTACGCGGTGAACATCGGCTTCGCGAACCCGCCACCGGACGTGGTCGCGGAGTCGCGCACGGCCCGCGCAGCCGGCACGGTCGAGATCGTTGCCGGGGCGGGCTTCCTCGCGGCCTACATCGGAGCGTTCATGGCCGGTCGGGGCGTAGTCGCTGCCGCCGCCCCGCCGAGCAACTCGGGCTGACCCGGCGGTGCCGCGGGCGGCCCACGCTCCCGCTCGCGCTCGCGCTCGTACTGCCGGACCCACTTGCGCACGGCGTTGTCGGAGACGCCGTACTTGCGCCCGACGGCGCACCAGCTCGACGCCTCGATCTCGGCGAGGAGCTGAGCGAGTGGAGGGCGCGCGACGATCCGCCGCTCGGGCTGCGCCACGCCGACCTTGGTCATCACGTAACAGGGGTGCGAGCAGTACGCCTGACCCTCGTAGCGAGGGTAGAAGAGCGTGCCGCAAGTTAGGCAGGTTCGCTCGGCGCGCAGACGGCGACTCGTCTTGCCGCAGTGCGTATCGAGCGTCGCGGCGCAGTTCGGGCACAGGATCCGGAGGTTCTGGAGCCGGTTGTCGGTGGCGTCGCCGTTGGCGTGGTCGAGGATGAGGGACATCCGCCGTCCGCGCCACATCTCGTCCTGTCCGCAGAACTCGCACAGCGGCCGCTTGCGGCCCTCGGCGTACAGCCGCTGCTTCAGATGGCCGCGGTGGTACGTCGATCCGACGACGAGGATCTCATCGAGCGGCTTGGGGCGGTGCGCAGCTCGGAGCGCAGCGGCCCGGGCGATGTTCGCGTCGAAGTGCTCCGTGGAAATCCCGAGCGTGCGAACGAGTTGCTTGATCGACGCGAAGTTGCCGCCCGCCGGGCGCAGGCCCAGCCGTCGCAGCGTCTCGGTCCAGTTGTAGGACGCAGCGACAGCGACCCGCAGTTCTGCCTCGGTGTACCGGCGCCTCCATTGCACGAACGTATGTTCGCATGGGGCCCGGACGCCTTCACTGGGGAGGGAGGACTCGAACCCACCGCCTCGGGAACCAAAATCCCGCGTGCTAGCCGACTACACCACTCCCCAACGGGCCGTGAGTTTAGGAGGAGCGGCTACTTCGTCGCGACCGTCAGCAGGTACTCGGTCGGGGACGTTCAGGGGTGCCGTCGGTGGCGGTGTTGAACTGCTCGGAGACGACGCCGATGTCCGCGACGAGCGGCGTCCCGAGCGCCGTGCGGCTCGAGGGCGATCGTCGTCGCGATGTCCGCGAAGTCCCGGCTTGCGCCGGCGCCCCCGGAGTCGCTCATCGAACCGTGCGGTACAGGCGCGCCAACCGCTCCGCCGGGACGCCGGCGATCCACAGCCAGCGGATCACGAGCCACGACAGCACCGTCCGCGGTACGCCGAGGGCCCGCCACCGGCGGGACGAGGTCGTGGCCGGCCCGGGAAGGCATGCCGTGCGCCCGTGCCGCTCCATCCGCCGCACGAAGTCGTAGTCGTCCATGATCGGCAGCTCGCGATAGCCGCCCAGGGCCGCGAAGGCCGCCGCTCGCACCCACACCGTCGAGTCGCCGTAGTAGATCCCCGCCCTTCGCTGCACGGAGTACCAGGCCGTCAGCACGCGCGAGAACCGGTCGGCGCCGTCGAAGCGCAGGGCGAAGTTGCCGCCGATCAGCGCCGGGTCGCGCAGGGCGCCGAGCAGCGACGCGATCCCGCCCGGCGGCAGCCGGCTGTCGGCGTGCAGGAAGCAGAGGAGCGGCGCGCGCGTGACCTCCGCGGCGAGGTTGAGCTGGCGCGCCCGTCCGCCCGGCTCGACGAGGACGCGCGGGCGGAGCGGGTGCCTGCGCGCGATGGCGAGGGTGTCGTCGCGCGAGCCGCCGTCGACGACGATGACCTCCACCTCCGGACGGACGGGCAGATGGTCGAGCACGCCGGCCAGAGCCTGCTCCTCCTCGAGGACGGGAACGACGATCGCGAGCAGCGGCGCGCTCATTGACCGCGCAGGATCGCGGCCACGCCGGGCGGCAATGCGTGGTGCAGCAGTAGCGCGCGGGCGTCCGCCGGCGTGTCGAGGTCGCGCTCGCCCCGCAGCAGCCCGACCTCGAGCCGCGCCTCGGCGGCCCGCGCCAACGACAGCGCGAGCACCTCCGGCCCGCCCCACGCGTCGGCGGGCAGGGCGAACAAGTCGCGCCTCGGCTGCCGCAGCGCCACCAGGTAATAGCCGCCGTCGTGCGCGGGACCGAAGACCGCGTCGACGCCGGCGTCGAGGTCGGCGCGCACCGATCGCGCGTGAAACCCTCCGAGCGTCGGCATGTCCGTCCCGATCACCACGACCGGCCCGCCGACCCGCTCGACCGCCGCGGCCATCCGCTCGCCCAGGTTCGCACCCTCCTGGCCGAAGCGCTCCGCGCCCGGCGCGTCGACCTCGTCTAGCGCGTCGCGAGGTGAGACCGCCACGAACACCCGACCCACCGTCCCCGCCCACCGCACGGCCACGCGGATCAGCTCGGCCTGCAGCCGCGCGCACCGCTCCGGCCCCAGAAGCGGCTCGAGCCGCGTCTTGGCCCGGCCGGGGCGCGGCGCCCGGGCCATGACGACGACGGAGAGCGGCTCGCTCAATCGAACCGGTAGAGGATCCCGGTCGGCTCGAGTGCGTCGAGGTCGATCCGTCGCAGCGCGCCGCGCAGCACGTCGGCGAAGATCCGCGTGCTCTCCCCCATCAGCCGCACGAGCTCCTCGATCGGCGTGGGCTCGGCCACGTCGTTGGCGTAGTCGGTCGCGAAGCCCATCGACGCGTAGGGAAGCTCGGCCTCGCCGCACAGCACCACCTCGGGGCCGCTGGTCTGCGACACCGCGGTCACCCCGGCCGCCGCGAGCTGGCGGATCTCGGTCGCCGTGTTGAACCGCGGCCCGTCGACGTGCCCGTACGTCCCTCCGTCGCGGACCACGTGGCCCGCCTCGCGCGCGCCCTCGAGCAGCGTCGACCGCAGCGCCGCCGAGTACGGGCGGTCGTAGATCCAGTGCCCCCGGCCGGGCTCACCCGGCCGGTCGAACAGGGAGCACAGCGACCCGTCCGGCAGCCGGTTGGACGGGAAGTGCAGGTCGTCGAAGACGATCAGGGTGCCAGGCGCAATGCCGGGGTCCGTCGCCCCGCACGCGGTCGTGCCGAGGATGGCGCGCGCCCCCTGTTGCCGCAGCGCATAGATGTGCGCGCGGTGGTTGACGTGCGAGGAGAGCCGGACATGCCCCTCACCGTGGCGCGAGAGGTGGACCACCTCGCGCCCCGCGAAGCTGCCGACGCTGACCGACGCCGCCCCCCATGGCGTGTCGACCTCGTGCACGGTGCCGTCGAAGCTGGGGAGGGCGTAGGTGCCCGTGCCGGTGATGATCCCGATCATTCAGGCGCAGCGTCCGCGCCGTCGAGCGCGGTCAGGCCCAGTTCGACGGGTGCGATCGCCGGAGCGAAGACCAGCCCCGCGGGAACCGGCGAGGGCCTTGACGGCGGACTCGGCATTCACGGGCGCGACCCTACCGCGATTGCCCCGCGCGAAGCCGGGCGTGGGCGCTAGATCGCGCACTGGAACGGGGCCGGCAGCGACCCGTCCTCGAGCCGCAGCTCAAGGAACCGTTGCACGATCCGCCGCTTGCCCTCGGCCAGCGACACCGGCCCGCGCGCCACCACCATGTCGGGCGAGGCGTTGACGTCGCCGCCGATCGGATGCCAGTGGATCCCATCGGCGGTCACGGTCAGCTCCGGGACCATCACGGCCTCGTCGACCACCATCGCGCCCTCGACGTGGGCCGCCAACCCGCGCTTGACCAGCGGCCGCACCGCGAACGCGTCCCCGACGATCTCCAGCGACGCCAGCAGCGAGCGCAGCTCGTCGACCTCGTCGCGGTTCTCCGGCGTCTCGGTCATCGCCACCCGCAGCGGCAGCCCGAGCGAGCGCGCGTAGCCCAGCCCCTCCATCGCCTTCGCCCACGATCCGGCGCCGCGCCGGGCGTCGTGCGTCTCGGGTCGGGCGCCATCGACCGAGCTCTGGACCACGAGGTTGGCGCGCCCCGCCAGGCGCGAGAGCTCAGACCGCCGGCGGCCCCGAAACAGCATCGCGTTGGTCAGCACGACGGTCGGCAGCCGGTCGGACGCGTACTCGAGCATGGCGACGATGTCGGGCTCGACGAACGGCTCGCCTCCGGTCACGTAGATCTCGTGAAAGCCCTCGGCGACCGCCTCGTCGACCACCGCGCGGAAGCGCTCGAGTCCGAGCGATCGCTTCGGCGCCCCCGGCGACGACGCCACCACGCAGTAGTCGCAGGCCAGGTTGCAGTGGAAGTTCGAGTAGACCCACAACCGAGGCGGGAACACCGCCGTGCCGAACAGCCCCACGGCAGGGGTCAAGTCTTTCCTTGCCACAAGACCTGGTTCCGGTGTGGCAGCGAAAGACTCGACCGCCAGTGAGGGCAGCGCCTCGCGGTAGAGGTGGTAGCGGCCGCGGGCGCGCTCGGCCGGAGGCACCACCTCGAGGCAGGTCGTCCACCACCCTGTCTCGACCGTCTCCACGAATGGCTCGGGCAGCCCGGCGGCGCGCATCGAGGCCGCGTGCGCCTGCCAGTCGTAGGCGACGGGGACGTGCTCGACCGCGGCGCGTCCGTCCTCCGCCGTGAGAACCGCGTACCACCCCTCGCGCCGCCCGTCGTTCGCCGGCCGCCCGATCGTGCCCACGTTGACGATCAGCGTGTCGTCGATCCGCCGCTGCCACGGGATCCCGGTGTGCGTGCACAGCAGGACGTCGGGCGCGGGATCCGGGAGCCGCATTCGCAGCTCGTCGTCGGACAGCGACTCCCACAGGAAGTCGTTGATGGCGAGCGGGGAGCCATGGGCGCAGAGGACGTCGACGCCGTCGATTTCCTCCCTCAGCGCCAGCGGCAGCCCGCGCATCCACGCCGCGAATGCGGCCGACGTGTTCGCGCGCGCGTAGTCGTACATGAGCTGCGCGAAATGGTTGTCGCGCGCGTCGGAGTAACCGCAACCGCAGTCCTCGTCACCGCGTCCGATGGCCACGTCGTAGTTGCCGGCGATGCATTCGACCTGGTGGTCGACCAGCAGCGGCCACACTGCGTCGCACTCGGCGCCGAACCCCCCGAGGTCGCCGAGGCAGACGACCCGCGAGCACCCGCCCTGGCGGGCGTGGTCGAACATCGCCCGTAGCGCGTAGGGGTTGGCGTAGACGCCACCGCACACGGCGATCCGGGTCACGCGCCACACCATATGGCCCGACTGGGGTGCGTGGATCAGGCTAGGCTGCGAGCCGCAGGGAGAGGAGAACCCAGTTGCCGCACAAGCCGCCCCGAGTCGCGATCGTCGGCGCTGGTCCGCTCGGGCTGAAGGCGGCGCTGGCCGCGGACGAGCGCGGGTTGCGACGACGTCTTCGGGATGCTGGACGCCAAGCGATGATCCGGAACCACCTGCGGGCGCTCGAGCTCGCAACCCGCCCCGTCCACCCGGACACCGAGGCGGCGCTCGAGCGGCGCTGGGCGGAGCTGCCTGCGCACGCCAAGCACGACGGGCAGATGCTCGGGCGCCGGACCGCCGGCTGCGAGGGCACGCACGGCGTCTTTCCACGCTGCAACCTCGCCTGCACGCCCTGCTACCACTCGGGCGACGCCAACCGCGTGCGCATCGACGGCCCGCACACAATCGGCGAGATCGACGCCCAGATGGCGCTCCTGCGCCGGCGGCGCGGCCCGGGGCAGTACGCGCAGCTCATCGGCGGCGAGGTCACGCTGCTCTCGCCCGAGGACCACGCCGAGGCGCTGGCGGTCATGCGCAGGCACGGGCGCAAGCCGATGTCGATGTCGCATGGCGACTTCGACTACGAGTATCTCGAGCGGCTGGCGATCGGGCCCGACGGCAAGCCTCGGTTCAAGAGCCTCAGCTTCGCCGGCCACTTCGACTCGATGATGTTCGGGCGGCGCGGGATCAAGCGGGCGCGGCGCGAGACCGACCTGCACTCCTACCGCCAGCGCTTCTGCGCCATGTTCGCTCGCCTCGAGCGGGAGCACGGCGTGAAGTCATACCTCGCCCACAACATGACCGTCACCCCGCGCAACCTGGATCAGATCGCCGAGGTCGTGCGCGCGTGCCGGTTCATGGGCTTCCGGATGTTCTCCTTCCAGCCCGCCGCGTTCGTCGGCAACCGCAACCGCTGGAAGGACGACTACCACGAGCTCAGCGGGGACGCCGTATGGCGGGAGATCGAGCGCGGCGCCGGCGGCCGCCTCGTCCATCGGACGTTCCAGATCGGCGACGCGCGCTGCAACCGCACCGCCTACGGCGCCTACGTCGGCGAGCGCTACCACAACCTCCTCGACGAGCGCGACCCACGCGACCTCGCTGCCCGCGACGCCTTCGTCGACACCTTCGGGGGCATGGATTTCGAGCATCCGCCGGCGCTGCTGGCGGCCAAGCTGGCGCGCGTATGCGCCCGCCGGCCCCGGTCACTGAGCGTCGGGGCGCGGTGGCTCGGACGGTTCACGCGGCGCGCGGGGCTCGTGCCGCTGGTACGCCACGGCGCGCGGCCGGTCACCTTCGTCATGCACTCGTTCATGGACGCCCATCTCGTGCGGCCGGCGTGGGACGGGCTGCAGCGCGGCGAGCGCTCCGACCAGCCGGAGGTCCGGGCCGCGCAGGAGCGGCTGCAGGCCTGCTCGTATGCGATGGCGCATCCGGAGTCGGGCGAGCTCGTGCCCGCGTGTGTGCAGCACGCGGTGCTCGACCCGATCGAGAACCTCAAGCTGCAGGAGCTGCTGCCGCTCGCCTGAGCGGCGCGAGTGCGCTCGACGGCTGGCCGGCCGCAGGCCGGACGGGCCGGCGTGCGTAACTAGCGCCGGTCCTTGGCCTCGCGCGGCACGCGACCCGCCTCGGCGCCCACCTCGTCGGCGGGCCCGCGCCGGGGCGGGATGCCGAGCACACGCATCGCCTTGAGGCCAAGGGAGAGCTTCTCGCGGCCGTCGCTGGAGCCGACGTCGAGCCCGGTGAGGTCGCGCACGCGCTCGAGCCGGTACCGGATCGTGTGGCGGTGGGTGAAGAGCTTCGAAGCCGTGCCGGCCACGTTGCCGTCGGCCTCGAGGTAGGTCTCGAGCGTGGTCACCAGGTCGGTGTCGTACTGCTCGTCGTAGGCGACGACCTTCTGCAGGGTGTCGGCGTAGAAGCGGTGCAGCTCGTCGGGGTGCTCGCTCATCGAGGCCAGCAGCAGCCGGTAGGCGCCAGTCTCCTCGAATGCGAGAACGATCCGCTGGTCGCCCTCGGCGACGTTGGCTGCGAGCAGCGCCTCGTTGGCGGCGCGGTGGAGGTCGACCGGGTCGGCGGCAACGCGCGAGCGCCCCACGGCGAAGCCGAAGCCGGGCAGGGTGGCCTCGAGCTCGCGCACGAGGACGGCGGTGACGCGCTCCGCGATCGCCTCCTCGGCGCCGGGGATGAGAACGACTACCTCGTCGCGAGGGCCCGCCGGGTCCTCGGCGGCGGCTGTCTCGACGAGGGCGGCGAGCGCCCCACGAGCGGTGCCGCGACCGGCGCGCTCCGCGATGGTGAGCATCCGGCGCCGCCAGTCCCCCTCGTGGGCGGCGATGGGGTGGGCTCGTGCGACGAGCACGCTCGCACCGCGCTCGAGGTCGATGCCGAGCTCCTTGCCGCGGGCGACGAGGTCATCCCGGTCGGTCACCTCGCGCCGGAGCACCGCGCGGACGAAGGAGGCAGAGGCCTCCTCGGAGGCCCGTTCGGGCGCCCGCACGCGCGCCAGCTCGCCCGCCAGCAGCGCACGCACGACGAGGAGGCGGTCCGCCGGGACGGGCGCCCGCATGTGCGACCGCAGCCGAAGGTGGCCGACGACATCGCCGGCGATGCGCAGCTCGGTCGCCTCGACCCCGGCCGCGCGCGTCATGAGCGAGCGCTCCTCCGACGGTGAGCGCGTCGCGACGGCGAGCACCGAGCTCGACGGGTCGATCAGGACAAGGCTCGCCTCGAGCGTCCGGGCCGCGGCCCGCAGGACCTCGGGGATGCCGGCGCCCTGCTCGAGCGCCGTGCAGAGGTCTTCGAAGCCGCCCGGGTTCGCGGACGCCGAGCTCGTGGCCGGCCGCGCCGGCAGCGGATGAACCGATCCCTCCATCAGTGCGGCCGAAGGATAGGTGCGGCCGTTTCGGCGAGCGACTGGGGTCGCCTCGCAAGAGAATCGCACAAAGCCCACCCTGCGTGGCCTGCTCCGCGGGCGAGCGACTGAGGACGCAGCGAGGCGGCGCCAGGCGCCGTCAGAACACCCGGTCCCAGAGGAGGACCACGAGCAAGCCCAGCCCGGCCCCGATCACCAGCAGCCCCGCGAGGACGTACAGGGACAGGAAGGTGGCCGCCACGCGCTGCCACAGCTTGGTGTACGCCGACCACGCCGGGGCGACGATCAGGGCCCCGAAGGCGGCCACGCCGAACACAGCGCAGCAGGCGACGATGAGGTAGGTGATCGCGGTCTTGCTCATGCGCGCGCGGCCTCATTCTGCCGCATGAAGGCGACGATCAAGGCAACCATGCCGCAAAACGCGAAGATCGCCGCGCCCAACGACCAGCCGGCGAGGACGTCGGAGAGGAAGTGTGCGCGCAGGTACACGCGCGACAGCCCGACGGCGGCCGCCAGCACGATCGCGCCAGCGACGAGCGTCGTCCGACCCGCCCAGTTGGGCACGGCGCGTGCGATTGCGACCGCCAGGGCTACGTAAGCGACCGCGTACGCCGCATGACCGGACGGAAAGGCGGAGCCGCTCGTGTCGATGAGCTCGCCGACGGGGCGGGCGCGGTCCTCGGCCGCCTTTGCGACGTGGACGGCGAGATACGTCAACAGCGACCCCGCGGCCAGCGCGACAGCGTCGATGACATCGCGGCGGTAGGCGAGGAAGGCCACGCCCGCGACGACGACCGTGGCCACGACCGGCAGCGAGCCGAGGTCGCTGACGACCTTGGCGACGTCGGTGAGCCAGCGGGTGCGCAGCTCGTCACCCAAGTCAAACGCCTTGGGGTCGAAGTCGATCGTCCCGCCCTGGTCGACCTCGACCACCAGACCGACGAACATGAACGCGCCGACAGCGAAGACGGCCAGCAGCGACGTCAGCTCGAGCCCGAGGCCGCCGGGCGTCAGTCGGCCGGCGACGAAGCGAGAGGGCCCGCCAAGCGCCCGCACCACGGGGCGCAGCGCGGTGACGACCGGCCGAACGGCCGGGCGCTGTGCCTGCTCGTCGAGCCAGCGGCGCGTCTTCTCGCGGTTCTCCGGCTGGCGCCAGTGGCGCCAGGCGACCACGATCGCCACCACCACGCCGATGACCAGGCCGAGCGCAAGCGCGCCTTGCTTGGCGATCTCGAGCGCCTTGTCGAACGAGTGCCAGAAGATGTAGCCGAGGAGGAGCAGGGCGGCCGCCCACAGCCCGCACCCGACGACGTCGTAGGGCAGGAAGCGCGCGTACGACATCTTCGACGAGCCGGCGATGAACGGAGCCAGCGCGCGGACGAGCCCGATGAAGCGCCCGATGAGGATGGTCGGCCCGCCGTGGCGGTGGAAGAAGCCCTCGACCTGGGTCAGGCGCTCCTCGGTGATCTTGAACCGCGGGCCGTGGCGCTCGAGGAAGCCGCGTCCGAGCCGGCGGCCGAGGAGGAACGACACCGTGTCGCCCAGCACCGCCGCCGCCCACGCGATGGCGATGACGACGACGATCGAGATGCGGCCCTGGCCGGCGACGACCCCGCCGACGAGGAGCGCGGTCTCGCCGGGGAGGACCAGCCCGACGAAGGCGCCGGTCTCGAGGAACGCGAACACGCCGACGAGCGCGTACGTCCAGGTGCCGAGCGCCGTGCCGACGTCCTCGATGACCTTCTCGATGTTGGGCAGGTGCACGAGGCCGGCGCCGTAGACCGCGGCGGCCGCGGCGGCGAGAACCGCGAAGATGCGGCGCTCGGTGCTGAAGCGGCGCCAGCGCAGGACGAGTGCGATGACGATGGCGGCGGCGACGACGATCCAGAAGGGCTTCATGCGAACGACCTTGGCTTCGCATACCCGGCCGGAGCGGGGGCGACGGCGGCGGCTTTGGGGTGGCGCTCGCGGAGGGCGGCGGCGGCGAGCTTGGCGTCGTCCAAGGTAGGGAACACCCCTACGACGGTAGGACCGGAGCCGCAGACGAGAGTGTGCTCGGCGCCGGCCTTGCTCAGATCGGCGAGGGCGTCCTCGGTCGGTGGGTAGAGCGAGCGGGTGGCCGGCTCGAGGTCGTTGTGGAACGTGAGCTCTCCGGCCTGGAGGCGGGTCCGGTGCTCGTCGAGGTCGTCGGCGCTGCGGGGCAGGCCCAGCCGGTCGGCTTCCGCATAGACCGCCGCCGTCGACAGGCCCGCATCGGCGGGGAGCACGACGAAGGCGTGCAACGGCGGGGGGTCGATCGGTGTCAGGCGCTCACCCGCGCCGGCCATGAGCGCGGGGGCGGCGTGCAGGGCGGCGGGGACGTCGGCGCCCAGCTCCTCGGCGATGCCGGTCGGCACGGGGAGGCCGCTGACCCTGCTCGCCAGGCGCAGCGCCGCCGCGGCGTCGGCGGAGCCGCCCCCCATGCCGGCGGCCACCGGGACCTGCTTGAAGATGGTGAGGCGGACGGGCGCGCCGTCCCAGCCGGCGGCGGCGCGGAAGCGCCGCAGCGCCTCGGCGGCGAGATTCGGCCCATCGACCCCATGGCAGACGACCTCGTCGGCGTCGCCCCGCGCTGGGCCGATCTCGATCCAGTCGGCGAGGGTGACCGGCTCGACCACTGACACGAGCTCGTGCTTGCCGTCCCGCTCGCGCAGCGGACCCAGGTAGAGGCTCAGGTTGACCTTTCCGGGCGCGCGGGCGCGCAGGACGGTCACAGGCGCCTCGCGAGCTCCGCGAACTGATCGGGGGAGAGCCGCTCGGCGCGGGCGTCGGGCGGCAGGCCCATCGCCTCGAGCGCGGCGCGCGCCCGCTCGCGGACCTCGCCGTCGTGGGTGGCCAGGGCAAGCGAGCGGGGGAGCGCCTTGCGGCGGTGCGCAAACCCGTGCTGAATGAGCGCACGGACCGCGGGGTCCGCCGCCGGGCCCGTGCGCCGCAGCTCGACCAGCACCGAGTCGACGTTCGGGACCGGGAAGAACACGGTGCGCGAGACGGGGCGCACCACCTTGACCTCGCACGCGAGCTGGGCGAGCACGCTTGGGACCCCGTACGCCGCGGTGCCGGGCGACGCCGCAAGGCGCTCGCCGACCTCGCGCTGCACCATCGCCACCCAGCGGCTGACGCTGGGCAGCTCGGCGATCGTGCGCAGGATGGCGGTCGCCGCGATGCCGTAGGGAAGGTTGGCGACGACCTTGGTGGGCGTCGGCTCGAGCGCAATGAGATCGAGGTGGAGGGCGTCGGTGACATGGAGCGTCGCATTGGGATGCGGGTCGAGCGCATCGCGCAGGGCGGGCTCGAGCCGCGCGTCGACCTCGACGACGTGCACATGGGCGGCGTGTTCGGCCAGGTACTCGGACAGCACCCCGAGGCCGCCGCCGATCTCGAGCACGACGTCGGGAGGTGCCAGCTCGGCCGCTCGCCCGACCACGCCCAGGAGGTTGGAGTCGACGAGGAAGTTCTGGCCGAGCTCGCGGTTGGGGCGCACGTCGAAGGCGCGCAGCCGGCGCAGGCTCGGCTGGACGGGCTCGGCCGCGACCCTCACCACCCGAACAGGGCCGCCGCGTTGCGCTCGACCTCGGCCTCGAGCTGCTCGTAGGGAATGCCGCGTGCTCCGGCCACGATCGCCGCGGTCGCGGTCACGTGGCGGGGCTCGTTCGGCTTGCCGCGGACGGGCTGAGGCGCGAGGAACGGGCTGTCGGTCTCGACGAGCAGGCGGTCGGGCGGCACGCTGGCGGCGGCATCGCGCAGCTCGGGCGCCTTCGGATAGGTGACGTTGCCCGCGAAGGAGATCCAGTAGCCCCGCTCCAGGCACTCGTCGAGGCGGTCGGGCATCGAGAAGCAGTGGAGGACGACGCGCAGGCCGGCGCCGTGGCGGTCGAGGGCAGCGAGGGTTTCCTCCTCGGCGGCGCGGGTGTGGATGACGACGGGCTTGTCGAGCTCGCGGGCGAGGTCGAGCTGCGCCTCGAACGCGCGTGCCTGGTCGGCCCGGGGAGCGCGGTCGCGGTAGTAGTCCAGGCCGGTCTCGCCCACCGCCACGCAGTCGTCGTGGGCGGCCAGGGCGGCGAGCTCGGCGGCGTCGGCGTCGTCGAAGCCGGTGGCGCCGTTCGGGTGGCGGCCGATGGCGGCCTTGATCTGAGGGAAGTCCTCGGCGAGCTGCAACGCCAGCCGGCACGAGCTCGAGTCGATGCCGACGCTGAGGATGCGGCGCACCCCTGCGGCCTCGGCGTCGGCGACGACGTCGGTGGCCGGCCGCTCGATCAGGTCGACGTGCGCGTGGCTGTCGATCACCGCCGGCCTCCGCCGCCCCTCTGCGTCACCGTTTCGGGAACAGCGGCTCGAGCCGGCCGAGGCTCGAGCCGCCCCCGCCGGCCCCGTATCGCGCGTGCCCGTAGTCGGTGTTGGGCTGGTCGAGCGCCGTCAGCACGCGCTCGGTGGCTGCGGGCATGTAGGCGTGCAGCAGCACGGTGACGACGCGCAGCCCCTCGACGAGCGAGCCCAGGATGCGGTCGAGGTCACCGGCGCGGCGCTCGTCGCGGGCAACCTGCCATGGAGCCTGCTCCTCGACATAGCGGTTGAGGCGGCGAACGGCGATCCAGATCGTCTCGAGCGCGGCGGTGAGGTCGGCCTTGTCGACGAGGTCGGCGACCCGCTCGTCGATCATCAGCGCTTCGCCGAGTTGCGCATCGAGCTCGGCTCGCGGCACCGTCCCGTCGCGGTAGCGGTGGACCATCGCGATCGTCCGGCTGGCGAGGTTGCCGTACTCGTTGGCGAGCTCGGTCTCGTACCGGCCCTCGAACGCGGTGGTCGAGACCGAGCCGTCTTGGCCGAAGGTGACGTCGCGCAGCAGGTAGTGGCGCAGCGCATCGGCGCCGTAGGTCTCGACGACCTGCAGCGGGTCGATCACGTTGCCGAGCGACTTGGACATCTTCTGGCCCTCCTGCAGGAGGAAGCCGTGGACGAAGAGGTGCTGCGGGGGCTCGACCTGGGCGGCCATGAGCAGCGCCGGCCAGTAGATGGCGTGGAACTTGAGGATGTCCTTGCCGATCAGGTGGAAGGTCGCGGGCCAGAACGTCTCGGTGAGGTCGCGGCCCGCGTCGGCGTAGGACAGCGCCGTGTAGTAGTTCAGTAGGGCGTCGAACCAGACGTAGAACACCTGCTTGTCGTCCCACGGAACAGGGACGCCCCAGCTGAGCTTGGCGCGCGACAGGGAGACGTCCTGCAGTCCCTGGTCGATGAACGCCTTGGCCTCGTTGTAGCGAGCGCGCGGAGCGACGAAGTCGGGCCGCCGCTCGTAGAGGTCCTCGAGCGGCTGCTGGAACTCGGACAGGCGGAAGAACCAGTTGTCCTCGTGCTCCCAGTCGAGCGGGATGCCGTGGATCGGGCAGGTGTTGTCGGGACCGATCTCGTTGCCGGACTTGAAGTCGGCGCAGCGCGGGCAGTACCAGCCCTCGTAGAGGTCCTTGTAGACGTGGCCGTTGTCGTGGACGCGCTGGAGCACCTCCTGGACCTTGGCGGTGTGCTGCGGGTCGCTGGTGCGGATGAAGAAGTCGTTCGAAGCCTCGAGCACCGGCGGGAGCCCCTTGAACCGTTCGGCGTTGCGATCGGCGAGCTCCTTCGGGGTGACCCCCTCGCGCTCGGCCGCTTGCGCGACGGGTTCGCCGTGCTCGTCGGTGCCGGTGAGGAAGAAGACCTCCTCCCCGCGCTGGCGCATGTGCCGGGCCATCACGTCGGCGGCGATCGTCGTGTACGCGTGCCCGAGGTGGGGCGCGGCGTTGACGTAGTAGATCGGCGTGGTGACGTAATAGGCCACGAGCGGGCCGAAGGCTAGTCATGCGCGCGCCGGCCGAGCGGCCGCCTCCCCTCGAGGGATCGGACGACGCCGCGCACGACGAACCTGGAGCGTGACGAGCGGCGCACCGGCGGCGACGAGAACGAGCACCCCGCCGGCGGGAACCCAGAGTCCGTCCGGATCCACTTCGGCGGCTCCGCCGATCAGACCGGATCGCCTTGCCGGTGCGGGAGCTGGGCGGTGCGCTGGCGCCGGAGCTGGCCCCAGCGGGGTGTCGCGCGGCAGCCGGCGCCGTGGCAGCGGGGCGAGGTCGGGCGGCGACGCGCGCTCCCGCGGCAGCAGCCGCAGCGGGTCGACGTAGCCCCAGCCGTCGCTCGCCCTGCGCACGCCGAAGGAGACGTGCGGGCGGGCTTCGTGGCGCCGGCCCGTCGTGCCGACGGTGCCGATCGGGTCGCCTGCGTGCACCTGAGCGCCACGGCGCGCCGTGATCCGGTCGAGGTGCAGGTACGAGACGACGTAGGCGCCGCACGCCGTCGAGACCGTCCGCCCCGACGTGCCGATCTGGCCGGCAAACCGCACCCGCCCTCCGCACGCCGCCACCACCGGCGTGCCGCGTGACGCGGCGATGTCGATGCCCCGCCGCTGGCCGCCCGCGAACGGGTTCGCGCGCGCGTAGGCGAACCGCCCGATGACCGGACCGCGGACGGGCCAGGTCCACGCCTCCGCCCCCGCGGGTGGCAGAGCGACGAAAGCGATCAATCCGCCGACCAGCCGCCTCATCCGATAGCCAACTGCCATGGGCTGACCGTAGGGACGGAACGGCCCTGGAGGCCTGGGGGCGGCAGAGTTGTTACGAGGACGTGCGGAAGGCGTGGCAGCGCTCGCTCACGACGACCGCTTCTGCAGCGCGTCGTAGAGCGCGTTGGCCGGGGCGCCCGTCAGGTCGCCGACGACGCGCGCCGCGGGCCGCGGCTTTGCCCCGGCGTCGACAAGGCGCCGCAGCGCGTCCACGGCAGGGACGAGGTCGGGAGCGGTGCTGGTGGCGGGCCCGACGACCAGCACGACCTCGCCCTTCGGCGGCGAGGATCCGTAGCGGGAGGCGATCGAGGCGGCAGTTCCCCGCACCACCTCCTCGTGCACCTTCGTCAGCTCGCGCGCGATCGCCACCGGTCGATCCGGGTCGCGCACTGCCAGCACCGCCAGCGACGACGCCACCCGGCGCGGCGACTCGAACGCCACCAGCGTCTCGGGCATCGCGAACAGGCGCTCGAGGTCGCCCCGCTTGCGCGGCAAGAAGCCGACGAAGTGCCAGGAGTCGGCCGGCAGCCCGCTCGCCACCAGCGCCGCGAGCGCCGCCGACGGCCCCGGGAGCACCTCCACCGGCAGCCCCGCCGCCACGCACGCCCGCACGAGCTCGAAGCCGGGGTCCGAGATGACCGGCATCCCGGCATCGGATACGAGCGCTACAACCGCTCCGTCGCGCATCCGCCCCACCAGCTCCCCGGCCCGCGCACGCTCGTTGTGCTCGTGGTACGACACCAGGGTCGCGCGAACCCCGTAGCGGTCCAGCAGCACGCGCGTGCGCCGCGTGTCCTCGCAGGCCACCACGTCGGCCTCGCGCAGCGCCGACAGAACGCGAAGCGTGACGTCCTCGAGGTTGCCGATCGGCGTCGGGCAGATGACGAGACGGCCGGCGGCCACCTACGAGACCGTCTGGCGGTCTTCCAACCCGTCGAAGGCCAGGGCCGCGGCCCCGATCAACCCGGCGTCGCCGCCGAAGTGGGCGGCGTCGACCCGCACGAGGTCGCGGACGAACGGCAGCGCGCGGCGAAGCATCTCCTCGCGCGCGGGCTGAAGGAGAAGCTCGCCCGCGGCCAGCAGGCCGCCCCCGATGACGATCACCTCGGGGTTGAAGATGTTCACGTAGTTGGCCAGCCCGACGCCGAGGCGCCGGCCGATCAGGGCGATCAGGTCGACGGCATCGCCGTCGCCGTCATGGGCCATCTCGGTCAAGTACATCCCATTGAGCTCACGCCCTGCCTCCAGCGCCTGCCCAAGCTTCGACGCGGGATTGGCCTCGGCGAACGCGCGCGCCTCGCGCGCCAGGGCGGTCCCGGACGCCATCGTCTCGAGGCATCCGTTGTTCGGGCAGTTGCCCTGGCACGGCGGTCCGTTGATGTCGATGGTGATGTGGCCGAGCTCGGCGCCGGCGCCGACCGACCCGCGATAGAGCTTGCCGTCGAGCACCATCCCGCCGCCGATCCCGGTGCCGACCGTCAGCGTGATCGAGTAGTCGGTGCCCTTCGCCGCGCCCCACCGGTGCTCGGCCAGCGCGGCGACGTTCGCGTCGTTGTCGACGAACACAGGCAGGCCGAGCCGCTCGGCCATGACGTCGCGCAGCGGGATGTTCTCGAGCGGCAGGTTGACCGCCAGCACCGCCGTGCCGTCGCGTTGGTCCATCAGGCACGGGACGCCGAAGCCGACCCCCTCGACCTCGACGGGTGACGCCTCGCGCACCTCGTTGACGGCGTCGACCACGGCCGACACGACGCTTGACTGGTCGAGCCCCTGCACTTCCCGGCGGGCGCGGTGATGGACCTGCAGGTCGGCGTCGATCGCCCCCGCAAGTGCCTTGGTCCCGCCAAGATCGACCCCGACGACGCAGGAGGCAGACATGGGCGGCCACTATAAAGCGCGCCACGTGGCGGCACCCGAGTACACCAAGTACCGCTCCCGCCCGCGCCTGTTCCGGCGCGACGAGCCGGTGTTCTCGGGGCCCGGAAGTCTGCGCAGCCCCAAGCACGATCGCGTCCGCCGCCGCCCGATCACCTGGAAGCGGGTCCTGCTGTGGCTGGGGATCGTGCTCGCCGCCTGGCTGCTGCTCTCGTTCGTGCTGTTCGTCGTTTCGGCGCAGTTCGAGCAGGACCAGGTCTCCGACGCGGCCAAGAATCAGCTCGACGGCGGCGGCCCGCTCCCGTTCGCTGCCAACACCGTGCTGGTCATCGGCTCCGACGCCCGCCCGCCCGGCACGCATGAGGGCGGCGCCAACGTCGTCGGCCAGCCCAGCCGCTCCGACACCCTCCTGCTCGTCCGCACCGGTGGCGGCGACTCCGCCCGCCTCTCGATCCCGCGCGACACGATCGTGAACATCCCCGGCCACGGCCCCGACAAGGTCAACGCGGCCTACGCCATCGGTGGCACCGCGCTGACCATCACCACGCTCAAGCAGTACCTCGGCATCGACATCAACCATGTCGTCGAAGTCAACTTCGTCGACTTCCCGAAGTTCGTCGACGCCCTCGGCGGCATCGACTTCGACTTCAAGCACTGCCTGATCGCCGACCTCAACGGCGGGCGGAGCAACGGCGGCGTGTCGGTGCGCTACAGCAAGGGCGAGCACCACCTCAATGGCAAGAACACCCTCGCCGTCGCGCGCGTGCGCAAGAACCGGTGCCGACCGGGCGAGACCGACCTCGACCGCGCCCGCCGCCAGCAGGAGATCCTCGCGTCGATCAAGGGCCAGCTGTTCTCGCCGGGCACCTTCTTCCGCCTGCCGTGGGTCTCGTGGGAGGCGCCCAAGGCGATCCGCTCCGACATGGGCGGCTTCGGCCTGATCGGCCTGTTCAGCTCGATGGCGGTCGGCGGGACTCCGCCCACGCGCGTGCTGAAGCCGTCGGGCGTCGCCCAGGCGCCGGGGGGTGGCGCCGGGCTGGTGGTGTCGGAGGCGTCGAAGCGGGCTGCGGTCCGCCGGTTCGAGAACGGCTGACCGGGTGGTCGGGCCTCGCCCGACGCCGACTCGCCAGCGCGACACCCGCGAGGATGAGCACCGTGCCGGCGATCGCGGCCGGCGTGATCGGCTCGTCGAGCAGCGCGGCCCCATAGGCAAGCGCGAGCGGCGGCGCGAGGTAGGACACGAGGGCGGCGCGCCCCGCGCCCAGCTCTCCGATGAGCTTGTAGAAGATCACGAACGCCGCCGCCGTGCCGAGGGCGCCGAGGCCGACGAGCGCCAGCACCGCGCGCAGGCCCGGCGCCTCCGAGGGCAGGTCGGCCAGCGCCGGCGGCAGCGTGATCAGCGCCCCGGCGCCGACCGAGACGAACGACGTCACGATCGCCGGGATGCCGCGGTACGCGGCCTTGACCACGAAGCTCGACAGCGCATAGCACGCCGCCGCGCCGATCATGGCCATCGCGCCGAGGAACTGCCCGAGCGTGCTCACCGACTCGACGCCCACGAGCAGTCCGACGCCGAGGATCCCGACCGCAAGCCCCACGCCCTGCCGGCGGTCGATCTGCTCGCTGCGGTCCAGGAAGGGCGCGAACAGGGCGACGAAGAGCGGGACCGAGGCGATGAGCACCGCCGTCAGCCCCGACGGCACTTCCTGCTCGCCGACGGTGATGAGGAGGAACGGCCCCGCGATCGCCACCGCACCGAGGCCGAGCGCCGTCCACGGTCGCCGGCGCGCGTCGTGCAGCGCCTCCCACGTCGCGCCGCCCTGGAGCCGGATCGCCAGCAGCAGCACGCCCGCGCCCAGCAGCGACCGACCGCACACGATCACGGGCGCCGAGAAGCCCTCGAGGCAGTACTTGATGAGCAGGTACGAGCCGCCCCAAATGGCCGCGAGGAGGCCCAACAGCCCCACCTGGCGGGGCGTCACGACGCGCTAGTCGTCCGAGGACGTCGAGGACGAGGTGCTCTCGGACTTGGTCTCGGACTTCTTCTCGGACGAGCCCTTGTCGTCCGATGACTGGGTGTCCGAGGAGGACTCCGACGCGGCCCCGCGCTTGGCCTTGCCGTAGTCGGTGTTGTAGAAGCCCGAGCCCTTGAAGTGCACCGCGACGGGGTGAAACACCCGGCGGACCGGCGCCTCGCAGGTCTGGCACGATGCGACTGGATCGTCGGTCATACGCTGCATCACCTCGAAGGTATGGCCGTTCTCGCACCGGTATTCGTAGATCGGCATCGCTTTACGGAGTATAGGAATGGCCTTCAGTCACGCTCGCCGACCCATCCGGCCTCCGGCCGGCTGGTCGCCGCGCGCTCTCAGTGCATGACGGACGTGGTGACCATGGACAAGGTCGTGGCCCTGGCCAAGCGCCGCGGCTTCGTCTTCCCCACCTCGGAGATCTACGGCGGCCTCGGCTCGACCTACGACTACGGGCCGTACGGAACGCTGCTGAAGAACAACGTCAAGGCCGAGTGGTGGCGCGCGATCGTGCAGGAGCGCGACGACGTGGTCGGCCTGGACTCGGCGATCCTGCAGGCGCCGCGCACCTGGGAGGCCTCCGGCCACCTCGAGTCGTTCACCGACCCGCTCGTCGACTGCAAGACCTGCGGACAGCGCTTCCGCGCCGACCAGCTCGACCAGGCGCAGTGCCCGCGCAAGCCGTCGGTCCACCCGGGCGAGGGGCCCGAGTGCGAGCTCACGCAGGCGCGCCAGTTCAACCTCATGCTCGAGACCTCGCTCGGGCCTGTGCGCGACAAGGGCTCGATCGTCTACCTGCGCCCGGAGACCGCCCAGGGCATCTTCGCCAACTTCAAGAACGTCCTGCAGACGTCGCGGCGCAAGCCGCCTTTCGGCATCGCGCAGATCGGCAAGTCGTTCCGGAACGAGATCACGACCAAGCAGTTCATCTTCCGCACCCGCGAGTTCGAGCAGATGGAGCTGGAGTTCTTCGTCCCGCCCGCCGAGGCCGACGAGTGGTTCGAGTACTGGCTGGCCGAGCGCGAGCGCTGGTACCTCGACCTCGGCCTGAGCGCCGACCGCCTGCGCCTGCGCCCGCACGACCCCGACGAGCTCTCGCACTACTCGAGCGCGACGAGCGATCTCGAGTTCCTGTTCCCGACCGGGTGGCAGGAGCTCGAGGGCATCGCCAACCGCGGCGACTACGACCTTCGCCGCCACGCCGAGTACTCGGGCGAGAAGCTCGAGTACTTCGACCAGGGAACCGGCGAGCGCTACGTGCCGTACGTGATCGAGCCGTCCGCGGGGGTCGACCGCTCGCTGCTGGCGTTCGTGGTCGACGCGTACGACGAGGACGAGCAGGAGGGCGAGCGCCGCACGGTCCTGCGCCTGCACCCGCGGCTTGCTCCGGTCAAGGTCGCCGTCCTGCCGCTGGTGCGCAAGGACGGGCAGCCCGAGCTGGCGCGCGAAGTGCACCACGCGCTCAAGCCGCTCATGCAGTCCGAGTACGACGAGGGCGGCTCGATCGGCCGCCGCTACCGCCGCCAGGACGAGATCGGGACGCCGTGGGCGGTGACGATCGACCACCAGTCGCTCGACGACCACACGGTCACGGTGCGCGACCGCGACACGCTGGCCCAGGAGCGGGTCGCGATCGACGAGCTGCCCGGCCACCTGGGCGGCCAGCTCGCCGCCGCCTAGGACAGATCGAACGCCACCGAGCTCCAGTGGCGCATCACGCGGGGCGTGCGCCGCGCCCCCTCCCCCGGCCGCAGGGCAAAGCGCGTGATCGTCGGCTGGCTCCCGCGATGGTCGGTGTAGAGCAACTCGAGCGCGACGATCTCGTTCGCCTCCGCCGCGCGGCGCAGCGCCGCGCGCAGCGAGTCGTCGGGGTTGCGCAGCGAGGCCTGCCAGTAGCTCGCATCCCCCGCTGGCACGTAGAGGTCGAGCTGCTGGCGGCGGAAGTCGTCCTGCTCGGCATGCGGCGACGACGCGTTGGGGCGCTCGGGCGCCACGTGGTAGCCACGCAGCACGGCGAGCCCGGCGCCGACGTTGCGCAGCGCCAGCGCCAGGTAGACGTTGTCGTCGGCCTCCTCCAGCCACCCGGCGCCGCCCGGCAGCGTGATCGCGTGCTCGTCGCCCCAGACCACGTCCTCGTCCGGATCCTCCGGACGCGAGGGCACGAGCGCCGGGCGCAGCCCCGCCAGCAGCGACTCCTCCGCGATGCGAGCGGCGCGGTTGGCCGAGCGCGTCGCCCCGAAGGTGGCAACGGCGAGCACGAGCGTGCCCACGGCCGTGGCGACCCCGGCAATCGAAACCCAGTCGAGCTCGGCGAGGATCAAGCGCCCAGCAGCGCCCGGGCGCACACCACGCCAGCGCGCACCCACGGTCCCAGCTCGCGCACCCGGTCGGGCGCCGGCAGCACCTGGACCGCGATCCCGTCGCCGAGTGCGAACAGGATCGCCGCCACCGCCTCGGGCTCGTCGGCGAGCTTGAGCACGCCCTCCTCCTGCTTGGCCCGCAGCAGGTCGGCCACGTGGGCGCGCGTGCGCCGGTAGAGGTCGGATAGCTCTGAGGCGATCTCCTCGTTGCGGCGCGCCAGGGTGGTGATCTCGAACAGCAGCGCGTAGAACTCCGGATCGTTCTCGAGCACCTCCTCGAGCGAGCGCACGAGCGCGTCGACGAAGTCCTCCGCCGTACGCACGTCGGCCAGCGCGACGTCGAGCATGTCCATGCGGATGTCGCAGTCGCGCCGGACGACCTCGACGAGCAGGCGCTCCTTGGTGCCGAAGTAGTAGTGGAGCAGTCCGCGCGAGACACCCGCCTCGCGCGCGACGTGGTCGAAGGTCGAGCCGGCGGCGCCGCGCTTGGCGACGCTCGCGCGCATCGCGTCGACGATCCGCTGCGCCTTGTCGCCCGCGATGGGCTGGGTAGTCGTCGCCGCCATGGGGACGGGACTCTAGAGGGGAGACTGGCCGGGCGGCCAGTCGGGGGTCAAGTCTTTCCTTGCCGCACCTCGGTGCAACAAGAAAGACTTGACCCCCTTGGGTCAGGCCGGTGTCGTGGCCCCGGGGGCCGGGGCGGGCGTCGCCGGAGTGGTGGTCGAGGAGTAGTCGAACTCCTCCTCGGCCCCGAAGAGCAGGTCGAGCACCTTCTGGCGCAGCCCTTCGCTGAGGGCGAGGGCCAGCCCCGCGCCGACGGCCAGAATCAAGAGTCGCCGCCCCCAATGCCGCTTCTTGCGCTTGGGCCCCTCGCGCAGCGCCTCACCCGCATCACGCAGCGAGATGGCGGCGGACTGGAGATCCTTCTGGAGCTTCTTGTCGTCCATGAGGGCCTTGGCCGGGGCCTTGCCGTTGCTCAGTCGGCCATAGGCCTTCTTGAGCGACTCGTAGGCCTCCATGATGTTCCCGCGCAGCTCCCCGTCCTCGACGAGCCGCTGCACGTACGGGCTGTCCTTGAGCGCCACCGCAGCGGCGCCCGCCTTAGCCGCCTTTTTCTTCGCTGCCATTGAACTCCCTCGTCTTGCTTGCGGCTGCCGGCGTGAGCATACCCGGACTACGGCGGCGCCTCCTGCGCGATGTCGCCGCCGGCGGCTCGAGCGCGAGCTCGAAGACGTCCTCGACGTGCTCGACGAAGCGGAACTCGACGTCCTCCCGCAGGTGGTCCGGGAAGTCCTCGCAGTCGCGCTCGTTGAGCTTCGGGGCGATGACCAGGCGCACGCCCGAGCGCTGGGCCGCGAGGGCCTTCTCCTTGAGCCCCCCGATCGGCAGGACCTGGCCTGTCAGCGTGACCTCGCCGGTCATCGCGACGTCGTCGCGCAACGGTCGGCCGGTCACCAGGGAGCGCAGCGCGGTGGCGATCGTGATGCCGGCGCTCGGCCCGTCCTTGGGGATCGCGCCCGCGGGCACGTGAACGTGGATGTCGTGGTCGGCGAACCAGCCGTCGGGCAGCTCGGGCGAGTGGCCGCGCACGTAGGAGAGCGCGGCCTGGGCCGACTCGCGCATGACGTCGCCGAGCTGGCCGGTGATCGTGAGGCGGCCCTTGCCCGGCATCGCCGTCGCCTCGACGAACAGCACGTCGCCACCCACCGGCGTCCACGCCAACCCGGTGGCCACGCCCGGCTCGGCCGTGCGGCGGCGCATCTCGGAGTGGAACCGCGGCCGGCCGAGCAGCTCGTGCACGCGCTTCTCCGACACGGACAGCCGGCGCGAGCGCGTCCCGCGCGCGTATTCGAGCGCGGCCTTGCGACAGACCGAGCCGATCTCGCGCTCGAGCTGGCGCACGCCCGCCTCGCGCGTGTACTCGCGCACGATCGCCCGCAGCGCCGGGTCCGAGAACGCGATCTTGCCCTTGGTCAGGCCGGCGCGCTCGATCTGCCGCGGCACCAGATAGCGCTTGGCGATCTCGAGCTTTTCCTCCTCGGTGTAGCCGGCGAGCTGGATGACCTCCATGCGGTCGCGCAGCGGCCCCGGGACGCGATCGAGGTCGTTGGCGGTGCAGACGAAGATGACCTTCGAGAGGTCGAAGGGCAGGTCGAGGTAGTGGTCGCGGAAGCTGAAGTTCTGCTCGGGATCGAGCACCTCGAGCATGGCCGACGCCGGATCGCCGCGGAAGTCCGCGCCCATCTTGTCGATCTCGTCGATCATCAGCAGCGGGTTGTTCGAGCCCGCGTCCCGCATGGCGCGGATGATCGTCCCCGGCATCGCGCCGATGTAGGTGCGGCGGTGGCCGCGGATCTCGGACTCGTCGCGCACGCCGCCGACCGAGATGCGCTCGAACGCGCGCCCGAGCGAGCGCGCGATCGACTTCCCGAGCGACGTCTTGCCGACGCCCGGCGGGCCGACGAAGCACATGATCGAGCCGCGCGCGTCCGGCTTGAGCTTGCGCACGGCGAGGAACTCGAGGATGCGGTCCTTGACCTGCTCGATATCGAAGTGATCTGTGTCCAGGACCTCCCGCGAATGGTCGAGGTCGAGGTTGTCCTGGGTCGACTTGTCCCAGGGCAGCGAGGCGATCCACTCGAGGTAGCTGCGGATGACGCCGTGCTCGGCCGCCGCCGGGGGCAGGCGCTCGAGCCGCGATAGCTCGCGCTCGGCCTGCCTGCGCACGTCGTCGGGGAGGTCGATCGCGTCGAGCTGCTCGCGCAGCTCCTTGGCCTCGGCCCCCTGCTCGTCGAGCTCGCCCAGCTCCTCCTGGATCGCCTTGAGCTGCTGGCGCAGGATGAACTCGCGCTGGCCGCGATCGACCTCGGACTGGACCTGGGACTGGATGCGCGAGCCGATCGAGATGACCTCGAGCTCGCGGGCGAGGATGGTCGAGAGCCGCCGCAGCCGGGCGGCGACGTCGGTCTCCTCGAGCAGCTCCTGCTTCTCGGCGGTGTCGATGCGCAAGGAGCCGGCGATCAGGTGCGACAGCGCGGCGGCGTCGTCGAGGTTCGCCACCGCCATCTGCAGCTCCTCGGGCAGGTACGGGACGTGCTGGATGATCTCCGTGAAGGTCTGCTGGACGTTGCGCTCAAGGGCAGTGAGCTCGGGCGACTCGCGAAGCAGGTCGGGCAGCTCGGAGATCACCGCCGTCAGGTAGGGCTCGGTCTGGACGAACTCGTCGAGGCGGACCCGGACGCCGCCCTGCACGAGAATGCGCAGCGTGTTGTCGGGCGCGCGGAGCATGCGCGCGATCGTCCCCACGACGCCGACGCGGTACAGGTCATCCTGGCCCGGCTCCTCGTTGGCCGGGTCTTTGGAGGCGACCATCACGAGCAGCCGGTTGGAGCCCAGCGCGTCGTTGACGAGGGCGACCGACCGCGGCTGCCCCACCGCCAGCGGGGCCACGGTTTCCGGGAACGGCACCGTCTCCCGCAGCGGCAGGACGGGGAGCACCCGCGGCAGGGCCGCGGACAGGTCGGGCGGCGTGTCGCCGTCCCCCCGGGCGCCGACGACGTCGATCATCGGTTCTGCTCGATCGGGACGCTGCGGGGTCGCGGGTCCCTGGCCACGAGGGGCAGCTCGACGCGGAGGATCCCGTCGTCGTAGGTGGCGCGGGCCCCTTCGGGGTCGACGTCGGCGCCAAGGGCCACCGCGCGGCGGAACGGGCCGTAGGCGATCTCGAGCTGCTGGTAGAGGCGTCCCTCGGGCTGGCCGGCGCGCCGCACGCCGGAGACCACGAGCTCGCGTCCCTTGACTTCGAGGCTCAGCGCGTCGGGGTCTGCGCCCGCGACCTCGACGCTGACCACGGCGGTCGGGGGATCGTCGGCGTAGTACACGTCGACGGCGGGCGCGAAGCCGGACCGGGGGCCCACGCGCTCGAACGAGACGAAGACGTCGCGTCTGGAGGGCACGAGGCGCAGGCTAGCGAGGGCGTGCCGTTAGCGGGGGCGTGCAGGGATCGGGAGAACGGTGGCCGGCGCGCCACCGCCTCTTCGCTAGAGGAGACCGGTGGTGGCGCGCCGCAGTTACACGCCCGCGAGGGCTTGGCTACTTCTTGGTGACCTTGATGACCTTCGAGCCGTCGCCGTTGATGTTGGCCTCGCCTGCCCACTGGGCGACGTAGCTGGACGTCTTCCGCACCCTCACCGGCACCTGCACGGTGCAGTTGGACGCGATGGACTGGATCGACCCGTCGCTGCCGAGCCCCGGCCCCGAGATCAGGATCTGCTCGTTGCCTCCGCACGGCTGGAGCGTGGCCGTGAGCGTCACCGTGGTCGTCCTCCTGATCGTCTTCGGCGACGCGGTCAGGGTCAGCGACGAGGTCTGCCCCTGGCTCCCGTTCGTGGAGGTCAGGAACAGGTTCTGGGCGTCGGTGAGCGCCCAGTCGGTGCCCCCGCCCGCCGCCAGGCCGCTGACCGTATTGGAGTCGATCAGCTGCGGTGCGAACGTCTTGCCGCCGTCGCCTGTCGCCAGCACCCAGCCCTGTCCGCCCGAGCCCAGGCTCGAGCCCAGGTTGTCCGACACCGGCGAGAACTGCTGGGTGGCGACGTACCCGGCCGACGTGCTGTCGAACGCGAGCTGGGGATCGCCGTCGTTGGTGAGGTCATTCGCGCCGGCCGCGAGCGTGACGTCGGTCCACGACCTGCCGGCGTTGGTGGTCCGGAACAGGTGCGAGTTCGTGGTCAGCGCCCAGCACGCCTTCGTGCTCGTGCAGTCCACGTCGTCGACCGCCAGGCTCCTCCTGCCCTTCGGCGGCAGGTCCATCGCCTTCCAGCTCGAGCCGTTGGCCGAGTAGAGGATCGACCGCCTGCCCCAGGCGACCGCGCCGTTGGAGACGACGTCGCCCTGGAGCAGCCGCGCGGTCGACACCGGCCTGCCCGACACCGACGAGAAGCTCCCGCCGCCGTTGGTGGAGCGGCGCACGCCGCGCGGACCGATCAACAGCACGATGTTGCTGTTGATCGCGGCCACGTCGTTGGGCTCGGCGCCGCCGCCCGTGTTCTTGCGCGCCCAGGTGGAGCCGCCGTTGGTGGTGCCCCACAGGGTGCCGCCCGAGTCCAGCGCGAACCCGTTGGACGGGTCGGCGAACGACGCCGCGTCGACGGCATTCGAGCTCGGGATCGACAGCGGCGCCCACGACACGCCGCCGTTGTTCGTGGTCGCGATCGCCCCCAGGTTGCCCCAGGCGAACGCGAAGCTGGCGTTGAGCGCGCGTATGTCGGTCAGCTGGCGGCCGAGGCTGGACCCCACCTGGGTCCATGTCAGGCCGCCGTCGCCCGAGGTGAAGATCGCGCCGTTGGACGCGCCCGCCACGGCCTGGGTGGCGCTCGCGAACGCCGCCGCGTTGATCGGCGTGCTGCCGAACGAGATGAACGACCCAGTGGTTCCGCCGTCGTTGGTGCGGACGACTCCGGTGCTGTTCTCGGCCACGAGCAGGCAGCGGGTGTCGGACGCGCAGCGGACCTTGAGGAAGTTGTACGGCCCACCGGCGCCGGTCAGCGACTTGCTGTTCCAGGTCGCGCCGCCGTCGGTCGTCTTGAGCAGCGTCGAGTTGGCACCCACCGCGTAGCCGGTGTTGTTGTCGGAGAAGAAGATCGAGTTCAACGGCGAGCCGCCCGAGTGGACGGTGGTCCAGCTGCCCGCGCCGTTGGTGGTGCGCACGATCGTGCCTCCGACCAGGGCGAAGCCGTTGGTCGGGGAGGTGAACGCGATGTCGGTGGCGGTCGCCCCGCCGCCGGCCGCCTGGGTGCCGGGGATCGGGGCCAGCGTGCCCGAGAAGGTTGCGCCTGCGTCGGTGGTGCCGAGCACCTGGCCGGTGTTGGCGAGCACGAAGCCCAGGGCCGGCGTCACGAACGACTGCGAGGTGACCGTCGGCGTGCAGTTCGGGCCGGGAACGGTGAACTGCATCTGGGTGAAGCTGACGCCGCCGTTGGGGCTGATGAGGTCGTAGCAGCCGCCGCCGATGATGATCGTGCCCGGGGCCGGAAGCGACACCTTGTTGATGTCCGCGGTGATGCCGGTGTTCAGCCCGCTCCAGGTCGCGCCGGCATCGGTCGTCGAGATGATCGTCCCGAAATTGCCGACGGCATAGCCAACGCCGCCCGAGAAGCCGATGTCGTTGATCGAGTTGCCCTGCGGTGTGGGAGTGCCCCACTGCCACCCAGACTGCCCGTTGGCGACCTGGGCCTGCGCCGAGGCCGCGAACGCCACCAGCGCGACGAGGCCGCCCAGCACGGCGACCGACGCTCTCTTCCGCACGCTTACCCCTCTCTACAGACGTTGATCTCGCACCCAGAGCGGGTGAGGTTGCGACCCTAACGGGAAGCGCGAGGTCGAAGTTGCGAAAAATCGAGAGCGGTCGAGCCGGCGGCCGCCGGAGGCGGCCGGGCGGGCGACCGCGTTTAGACGTCGTAGACCGCCCCTTCGCGAGCGACCTCCACCGGCCCGCCGAAGCCCCGCTCCGCCTCGGACCGCGCCCACTCGGGGTCGAGCTCGTCCGAGAAGTGGGTGATGACCAGGCGGCGGGCGCGGGCGCGGCGTCCGTGCTGGCCCGCCTCCTCGGGGGTCAGGTGCCCGCGCGGGCCTTGACGCTCGGGGCGCGGGAGCGTCGCCTCGATCATGAGCAGGTCGGTGTCGTTCGCGAAGTCGACCAGGTCATCGGTCGGGCGGGTGTCGGCCCCGAACACGAACCGGCCGGATCCGTTCGCCGAGACCTCGATCGCGTGCGTCTTGAGGTAGTGCGGCACCTCGGCGAAACGCATTCGGAGCGGGCCGACGTCGAGCGCCTCGCGGGTGTCGTACTCGTGCAGGTCGAAGGCTTTCTCGATCAGGTCCTCGGGACCCCAGGCGCCACAGACGCGGCGGAAGACGTCGCTGGCGCCGGTCGGCGCGTGCAGCACGGGACGGGCCGGGTTGTCGGTGCCGCTCCAGCGGTGCACCGGAACGGGTTGCTGGCGGGGCGCGTAGGTCAGCGCGTAGGCGTAGGGGACGAGGTCAAGGAAGTGGTCGGCGTGCAGGTGCGAGAGGACCACGGCGTCGACGTCGACGTAATCGATGAACCGCCGCAGCTTCGAGAAGACGCCGTTGCCGCAGTCGAGCAGGAGCCCGGTCTCCTCTTCCTCGATGAGGTAGCCGCTGCACGCGCCGTCGATGTCCTGCCAGGACGGCGACTTCCCCAGGACGGTTATGCGCACACGCGAGACCCCTCGTTCCTCGTCTGAGACTCTATCCCCGTGGACGACTTGGGCACGACCGTGCTCGTCTTCGGCGGCCTGCTCGTGCTGGGAGCGCTCCTCTCCGGCCTGGCCCACCGCTCGTTCCTGTCGCTGACGGCCGTCTTCGTCGTGGCCGGGTTCCTCCTCGGAGACGGCGGCGCGGAGGTCATCCACTTCGACGCGCGCGGGGACTTCGTTCCCGACCTCGCGGTGGTCGCGCTGGTGGTGATCCTCTTCCGCGACGGGCTGGAGGTAGAAGGCGAGATGCTCCAGCGGGCCTGGCACTTGCCGCTGCGCAAGCTGGTGCTCGCGATGCCGATCACCTGCGGGCTGGTCGCGGTGGTGACCCATGCCCTGACCGGACTGGACTGGGCACAGTCGCTCCTGCTGGGAGCGCTGCTCTCCCCCACCGACCCGGTCTTGTCATCGGCGGTGGTGACCAATCCGCGAGTGCCCCGCGTCATCCGCCACTCGCTCAACCTGGAGTCCGGGCTCAACGACGGGCTCGCGCTGCCAGCCGTGCTGGCCTTCGCGGCGGTGGTCGGCGAGCGCTCCGACTTCGTCTGGTGGAAGTTCGTCCTCCAGGACATCGGGCTCGGGCTGGCCTTCGGGCTGGCGGTCGGGTTCGTCGCTTCGCGCCTGCTTCCGAGGGGGCGAGGGCTGGAGGAGAGCGTGGGCCCGCACGTGAAGTCGCTCTACGCGCTCGGCGTCGCCTTCGCCGCCTATGGGGTGGCAGTGATCTCGCCGCACGGCAACGGCCTGATTGCGACGTTCGTCGCGGCCATCACGCTCGGGATCCTGCGCAACGACGTCCGCACGGCGTTCGAGCAGCGTGCCGACGACATCGTCGAGGTGGTCAAGCTCGGGATCTTCGTCGTGTTCGGGTCGCTGCTGACGCTCGACGGGCTGTTCGGGGACGGCTGGACCGCGGTGGCGATCGTCGCGTTTACGCTGCTCGTCGCGCGCCCGGTCGCGGTGGGGATCGCGCTGGCGGGCACCGACACCGACGCGCCCACGCGGGGGTTCATGGCCTGGTTCGGCCCCAAGGGCGTGGCGACGATGACGTTTTCCCTGCTTGTGCTCGGCCAGGCGCTCCCAGGAGGGACGCAGATCTTCAACCTCGCGGCGCTGACCGTGTTCGCGTCGATCCTGGTCCACGGGGCGACCGATACGCCGGGGGCGGAGTGGATCGCGCGCGTGACGGAGCGGCGGCGCAAGGCGGAGGAGCGTGGGCGTCCCCCCGACCCCGACCTGGTTACCCACGCCACCCGCTAGTAGACGTGCAGCGAGGCCTGCTCCTGAGCAGAGGGGAACGACCACGCGGCGCGGGTGCGCCGCTCGGTGCGGAAGCTGAAGCGCAGCTGTGCCGGAGGCTGCAGCCCACCCGGAGCATCGGGGCGGAAGGTCGCACACGGTTCGCCGCCGGCCAGCGCACACAAACCGTTGCGCGCAAAGAAGCAGTCGTCACACGTCACCTTGCGGCCAGCGCCGCGGCCCTGCGCCATCTTCTCGAGGTCCCTCCCCGGTTAGAGCATGGTCCGTCCTGGGGTACGGCGATCCAAACAAACGGCACCTGGCGACGCAACGGCACAGATCGCAAACACGCGACATTTCCCAATCCACCCAACCGCCCACTACCGCAAACACGCAGTTTTCGTCTTCCATGGACATCTTGGTAACCGGCGCCAGCGGGTACGTCGGCGGCGCGCTGATCCCGCGCCTGCTCGACGCGGGCCATGCCGTGCGCGCGTTCGCCCGGGATCCCGCGCGCGTGCGCGCTCCTGTTCCGGTGGTACGCGGTGACGCGGTCACCGGCACCGGTCTGGACGAGGCGCTTGACGACATCGACGTCGCCTATTACCTGATCCACTCCATGGAGAGCGGGCCTCCGTCGCCGGACGGTTTCCGGGGGCGCGACCGGCAGGCGGCCGAGCGGTTCGCCGCCGCCGCCGCGGATGCCGGCGTGGGCCGCATCGTCTACCTCGGTGGCCTGATGGGCAGCTCGCCGCACCTCGCAAGCCGGGTCGAGGTCGAGGCGAGCCTCCTGCGTGCCGTGCCCGACTCCTTGGCGCTGCGCGCGTCGATCATCGTGGGAGCGCACTCGCGCTCGTTCCGCTTCCTCGTGCGGTTGGTCGAGCGGCTTCCCGTGGTGCCCCTGCCGGCCTGGCGGCGCTACCGCACCCAGCCAATCGACGGTCGCGACGTGCTCTCCTACCTCGTCGCCGCCGCCACCGCCGACGCCGCCGGCGGCGAGCGACTCGACCTCGCCGGGCCCGAGGCGCTGACCTACGGCGAGATCATCGCGCGGATACGCGATGCGCTGCTCGTGGGCCGCGCCACCCTGCCGCTCGGCTTCACCGCCACGCCGCTGGCGAGCCACGTGGCCGCCGCGATCGCCGGCGAAGACCACGCCCTCGTCGGCCCCCTCATGGAGGGGCTCACGGGCGACCTACTCGCCCGCGACGACCGCGCGCAGCGGCTGCTCGGCGTGCGGCTGCACCCGTTCGATGCGGCCGTGGAGCGGGCGCTGCGCGAGTGGGAGGCGGAGGAGGAGCTCGCGGCGCGCTAGCGTCCCCGCCCCCGATGAAAGCGGTCGACGCCACCATCGACATCGATGCTCCGCCGGAGGCGGTGTGGGACGCGCTCATGGACCCCACGCGGCTGCGCGAGTGGGTAACGATCCACCGCAAGCTGCACACCCCCGCCGATCCGCCGCTCGAGAAGGGCGACCGGCTCGACCAGACCCTGGGACTGCGCGGCGTGAACTTCAAGGTGCACTGGACGGTGCAGGAAGCCGACCCGCCGCACCACGCAGTGTGGGAGGGGCGCGGACCCGCCCGGTCGAAGGCGCGCACGGTCTACGAGGTGCGTGCGAACGGCGACGGCACGCGGTTCGCCTATCACAACGAATTCAGCGCCCCGATGGGACCTCTCGGGTCGGCCGCCAGTCGCGTGCTGATGGGGGATCTGCCCCAGCGCGAGGCGAACGCCTCATTGCAGCGACTCAAGCATTTGCTGGAAGCGCGGTAAGGTTCTCTCTCTTCACCGTTAAAGCGTGAGCGGTCGAGCCGGCGGCCGCCGGAGGGCGGCCGACCGGGGGACCGCGTTAAGGAGGAACCTCATATGTCACTTGTCGATGACGTGCGTCGGCAGATCGAAGGGCGGCTCGAGGAGCTGAAGCCGCTCGTCGACGAGTACCACGAGCTCGAGAAGATGGTTGCGAAGCTCGGTCCCGACTCGACGCCGGCGCGCCGCACGACCCGCCGGCGCGCCCGGTCCACCAACGGCCGCCGGCGCCGCGGGCGCCCGCGGGGCAGCGGCACGCGCTCGGCACAGGCGCTCGCGCTCGTTCAGTCCAAGCCCGGGATCACCATTCCCGAGATGGGCAAGGAGATGGGCATCACCCCGAATTACCTGTATCGCGTGCTTCCCGAGCTGGCCAAGGACGGGAAGGTTCGCAAGGACGGGAAGGGCTGGGCCCCCGCCTGATCGCGCCTGCCCGGCTGCGCCGGGCGACCGCACTACTCAGATAAGGCCCTGTTCCCTGACCGTGTCGCGCTCCTGCTTGAGCTCGCCGACGGTCTTGTCGATCCGCTCCCGTGAGAAGTCGTTGACGTCGAGTCCGTCGACGATCTCCCACTTTCCGTCGCTGCAGGTACAGGGGAACGAGGAGATCAGCCCCTCCTCGACCTCGTAGGCGCCCGGCGAGCACACGGCCATCGACACCCAGTCGCCGTGGCGCGTGCCCTGGAGCCAGTCCCGGGTGTGATGGACCGCCGCCGACGCCGCCGAGGCCGCAGACGAGGATCCGCGCGCCTCGATGATCGCCGCACCGCGCTTGGCGACGGTGGGGATGAAGTCGTTCTCCAGCCAGTCGCGGTCGTCGACGACCCCGGTCGCCGGCTTGCCGTCGATCGTCGCGTTGAAGATGTCGGGATACATCGTCGTGGAGTGGTTGCCCCAGATCGTCATGTTGTTGACGTCGCGGGCGTGGACCCCGGCCTTCTTTGCCAGCTGAGCCTTGGCCCGATTCTGGTCGAGGCGCGTCATCGCGGTGAAGCGCTCGCCGGGGATGTCCGGCGCATTGTTCATCGCGATCAGGCAGTTCGTGTTCGCCGGATTGCCGACCACCAGCACCTTGATGTCGTCGGCGGCGCTGTCATTGAGCGCCTTCCCCTGCCCGGTGAAGATCTTGCCATTAACTTCCAAAAGATCTGATCGTTCCATTCCCTTGGAGCGGGGACGCGCACCGACAAGGAGAGCGATATTCACTCCCTCGAACCCCTTGGCCGGGTCGTCGAACAGCTCGAGCGCCTCGAGGAGCGGGTGGGCTCCGTCGTCGAGCTCCATCGCGACGCCCTCGAGCGCACCCATCGCGTCGGGGATCTCGATCAGGTGAAGGATGACCCGCTGGTCGGGTCCGAGCATCGCCCCGTCGGCGATGCGAAAGAGCAGGGAGTAGCCGATGGCCCCTGCGGCCCCGGTGACGGCGACCCGTACGGCGTTGCTCACGTGTTCATCTCCTCGATTACGGCGTCGGCGAACTCCGACGTGCCGACCGCGCTCGGATCGTCGCGCGTGGGCTTGAGGTCGTAGGTGACGTTCTCGCCCTTGCGGATCACCTCGGCAATCGCGTTCTCCATACGGTCGGCGGCGCCACGCTCCCCCAGGTGCTGGAGCATCAGCACGCCCGAGAGCATGAGCGCCGTCGGATTCACCTTGTTCTGGCCCTTGTACTTGGGGGCCGACCCGTGGGTGGCCTCGAACATGGCCGCCTCGGTGCCGATGTTGGCCCCGGGCGCCAGCCCCAGCCCGCCGATCATCCCCGCCCCGAGGTCGGAGACGATGTCCCCGTAGAGGTTGGGGAGCACGATCACGTCGTACTCGTCCGGGCGCGAGACGAGCTGGTTGCACAGGTTGTCGATGATCCGGTCCTCGAACTCGATGTCCGGATAGTCCTCGGCGACCTGCCGTGCCACCGACAGGAACAGCCCGTCGGAGTGCTTCATGATGTTGGCCTTGTGAGCCGCGGTGACCTTCCCGCGGCCGTTCGCCTTCGCGTAGTCGAACGCGCTGCGCACGATCCGCTCGGAGCCGAAGACCGAAATCGGCTTGATCGAGATGCCCGAGTGCTCGCGGATGTGGGCGGCGCTGTCGAGCTCTTCCAGGAAGCGCCGAAGGTCCTCGGCCTCGTCGGTGTCCTTCTCGAATTCGATCCCCGCGTAGAGGTCCTCGGTGTTCTCGCGGACGATGACGATGTCGGTCTCGGGGAAGCGAGTGCGAACGCCCTCGTAGGCCTTGCACGGGCGGATGCACGAGTAGAGATCGAGCTCCTTGCGCAGGAGGACATTGACGCTGCGGAAGCCGGAGCCCACGGGGGTCGTCGTCGGGCCCTTGATCCCCACGCCGTTGCGCTTGATCGAATCGAGCGTGCGGTCCGGGAACGGCGTGCCCTCCTCGGCGTAGACGTCCTCGCCGGCGGGCTGCTCGTCCCAGTCGAACTCGACGCCGGTGGCCTCGAGCACCCGACGGGTCGCCTCGATGAGCTCGGGACCGGTCCCGTCGCCGGGGATCAGGGTGACTGCGTGGGCCATGCGGGCGGCGATGCTAGCGAGCGCGCAGAAGCGCCCGTAGCTCGGCCGCCACGCGCTCGGGCTCGCGGTGCAGGCGGCGCCAGGTGAGGCGGATCACTCGATGGCCGGCGAGGAGAAGTGTCGCGTCCCTCCGCCGGTCGCCCTCGAACGCGGCGCGGGTCTTGCCGTGGAATTCCCAGCTGTCGAGCTCGGCCACCAGGCGCTGCTCCGGCCACAGCGCGTCGACGATGAACTCGCCGACGGCGACGTTGACCGCCGGCAACGGGAGGCCGTGGCGCCGGCAGAAGGGCAGCAAGCTGGCCTCGAGCGGCGACCAGGCGTCGACGAGCGACGGCCGGCGGTCGGCCAGGAGGTGCCGCAGCACCTTGAGCCCGTGCCGGCCGAGGCCCCGGAGGAAGACCGCCTCGACCGCGCGCAAGTCGAGCAGCCGGAGGCGCTCGGCCTCGTCGAAGGCCCGCTCGACCTCGCGCGGACGGAGCACGTCCCCGAGGTCGAGCAACGTCCGGGCAACCGTTGTCACCGGAATGCCCTCGTGGACGGTGCAGTCGTCGGGGTGCAGCTGACGGACGCGGTGGACGTCGATGCCGGGACGGGAGCCGACCGAGCGCGGAGCGATGACGTCGACGCTGGTCCGCGAGGTCCGCCGAATGCCCCAGAGCGCGGCGGCATCGCGGTAGCCCAGTACCGCACCCGGTCCGCACGCGAGCACGGCGGCCATGCGGTGCCCGTTTGCGCTCAGGCGCCGATGGCCGACGGCGTAGACGCCGCGGTGCAGGCAGTGCCAGCGACCGGCCCTCGCTCGATGCTTGATCGCGCCCGGCGCGAGCCCGAGCGCGATGAGCTGCCGATGCGCCACGACTCCATGCTGCCGCTCGGCAAGCATGGAAACGACAGCATCGAAGGGGCCCTCGAGGGGACGTGGGCCGACTTGGGTCGCTATGTCAGACCTAACTCGGCCCACGTCTCTCATTGACTGGATGGTGGACGCGCAAAGCGCGCGCGTGGCGCTCGCTTTGTTGTGTAAGTGCGAGCGGGTTGCCCGGGTTCGCGTGGCGGGGCGCCGCCCGGCCTCCTGCGGGGCCGCATGGCGGGGCGCCGCCCGGCCTCCTGCTGGTTCGCGTGGCGGGGCGCCGCCCGGCCTCCTGCGGTCTCGCGTGGCGGGGCGAGCGCTTGCGTGAAGCTCTGAATCGTGCTTCACTCTTTCGTCGCTGCCGTTATGCCCTACCGACCCACCCCCCGCACCGAGGCGAAGCGCACCCAAGCGCGTGAGCGCATCGTCCAAGCCGCGCACGACCTCATCGCCACCGGCGGCTACCGGGCCGCGTCGGTCGCCGCGGTGGCCGATAGGGCCGGGGTCGCCACCGGCAGCGTCTACCGCCACTTCCCCTCGAAGGCCGACCTGTTCGCCGAGGTCTTCCGGCGCGCGTCGCAGCGCGAGGTCGACGCCATGGCCGAGGTCCACGCCGGCGCCGGCTCGGTGTCGCGACGGCTCGCGAGCGGCGTCGAGCGCTGGGCTCGCCGCGCCCTCAAGGCAAGGCGGCTCGCCTGGGCACTTCTGGCCGAGCCCGTCGACCCGGCGGTCGAGGCCGAGCGCCTGGAGTTCCGCCGCGCCTACCGCGACCAGATGTCCGCGCTGATCGCCGAGGGGGTCGTGAGCGGGGAGCTGCCCGAGCAGGACCCCGAGCTGACCGCCGCCGCCCTCATCGGGGCGATCGGCGAGTCGCTGCTGGGGCCGCTGGCGGCGCACGACGTCGACGAAGATCGGCTCATCGGCGGCCTGACCACCTTCTGCCTGCGATCCGTGACCGATGAGGAGCCCGCGCATGTCCGCGACCGTCTCGCCGTCTAGCGACACCACCGCCGCGCTCAACCAGCCGCCCCCGATGCCGGACCACAACGCGTTCGCGGCCCACGCCGCGCTGCGCGAGGCCCTGCACCGCGAGGGCGGCGGTTGGGCCGAGGACCGCCTGCTGGCGCTCGGCGAGCTGGCCGGCAACCAGCAGATCCGCGACCTCGGCCGCCTCGCCAACGAGAACCCCCCGGTCCTGCGGACGTTCGACCGCTACGGGCACCGCATCGACGAGGTCGAGTTCCACCCCGCCTGGCACGAGCTGCTCGAGCACGCCACCGCCCACGGCCTGCACGCCCTCCCATGGGCCGAGCCGCAGGACGGAGCCCACGCCGCCCGCGCGGCGATGTTCATGACCTGGAACGTCGAGGCGGGTCACGGGTGTCCGATCTCGATGACGTACTCGGCCGTTCCCGCCCTGCGCAAGGACCCCGAGCTCGCCGCCGAGTGGGAGCCCAAGATGGCGGTATACCGCTACGACAAGCGCTTCGTCCCGGCGGCCGAGAAGGAGTCGGTGCTGTTCGGGATGGCGATGACCGAGAAGCAGGGCGGCTCGGATGTCCGCGCGAACACCACGCGCGCCGCGGCCATCGGCGATGGCGAGTACGAGATCTTCGGGCACAAGTGGTTCTGCTCTGCCCCGATGTGCGACGCGTTCCTGATCCTCGCGCAGGCCGATGGCGGCCTCACGTGCTTCGTCTTGCCGCGGTGGAAGCCGGACGGCAGCCGCAACGCCTTCCGCCTCCAGCGCCTGAAGGACAAGCTCGGCAACCGCTCGAACGCGTCCAGCGAGGTCGAGTTCCACGGCGCTTACGCGCGGCGGCTGGGCGGGGAGGGCCGCGGCGTCGCCACGATCATCGAGATGGTCGGCCACACGCGGCTGGACTGCGTGCTCGGCGCGGCGGCCGGCATGCGCGTCGCCGTCGAGCAGGCCGGCTGGCAGGTCGAGCACCGGTCGGCGTTCGGCAAGCTCCTCGCCGACCAGCCGCTCATGCGCAACGTCCTCGCCGACCTCGCGCTCGAGTCCGAGGCCGCCACCGTGACGGCGATGCGCCTGGCCCGCAGCTACGACGAGCCCGCCGACGTCGCGTTCAAGCGCATCGGCACCGCCGTCGCGAAGTACTGGACATGCAAGCGCGCGGTGCCCCACGCCGCCGAGGCGCTCGAGTGCTTCGGCGGCAACGGCTACGTCGAGGAGTCGGGCATGCCCCGCCTGTACCGCGAGGCTCCGCTGAACGGCATCTGGGAGGGCTCGGGCAACGTCATCTCGCTCGACGTCCTGCGCGCGCTGGTCAAGACGCCCGAGACCTTCGACGCCTTCTTCGCCGAGGTTGAGCATGCCAAGGGCGCCGACCCGCGCCTGGACGCCTACGTCGCGCAGACCCGCGACGCGTTCGCCGATCCGGCGACGCTCGAGGTCCGGGCGCGCCGGGTGGTCGAGCGCATGGCGCTCTCGCTCCAGGGCTCGCTGATGGTGCGCCACGCGCCGCCCGCAGTCGCCGACGCCTTCGTGGCCTCACGGTTGGACGGCGACTCCGGCCGGGCTTTCGGCACCCTCCCCGCCGGCGTGGACTTCGAGGCGATCATCGACCGCCATCGAGTCCACGCCTGAGGCGGGAGGCTTGAATCAGCCGGCCGTCCGGAACAGCGCGTCCGTGCGGTTGGCGGTGTTGCCGTTGTTGGCGGTCACGAACAGCGGCGTGAACGCATTGCCCGCGTTGTCCAGCCCCTCGTAGTCACCCACGAAGTACCCGAGCGCGTAGGGCGCGGTCCGCATGTCGAAGGAGCTCGGCGTCAGCCGAGACTCGTCCGAGTTCCACGTCGCGCCACCGTCGTGCGAGTGGACCATCCAGTGGTCGGTGTCGAGCGTCGCGTCGCCGTTTCGGTCGTTGCGGAAGTCGTAGTACGTCACCGCAACCGTCCCGTCGTCGCGAACGTGCACCGCCGCCGTGAAGGCGGCCGCGTCGTTCGTGGTCTTGTTGACCTTGACCGGCGCCGACCACGTGTTGCCGCCGTCGGTCGAGCGCGAGAACGCGATGTCGTCGTGCTTGCCGCCCGAGAAACGGCTGTCCTGCCACACCGCGTACAGGGTTCCGCTCGACCGGTCCACGGCGAAGTCGGGAATGATGTCGCCCGTCCGCACATCACACTCGCCCTGCGCATCCGGGTCCGGGCACGGCGCGTTCGGATCGGGGTCGACCACGCCAACGGTCTGCAGCGAGGAGACGATCGTCGGCTTCTTCTCCCACGTCTGGCCCTTGTCGGTCGAGCGCAGGATGGCGACGTTGTAGCCGCGCGTGCCGTGCGCGTTCTTGGCTCCGTTGATCAGGTTGAAGCCGTCGACCAGCGTCCCGTTCGGTTCCACGACGATCTGGTTGCCGATGGTCTGGTTGATCGCCTTGGGGTCGAAGATCGGATGGGCGGCCTCCCATGTCGCGCCGTTGTCGGTGCTGCGGGCAAACCACGTCGGCCCATGGAAGCTGACGGAGTTCTCGTACGCCTTGGCGCTCGAGTGCTCGCTGGGCGCGATCAGGCGGTCCCAGACGGCGTAGACGTAGTTCGCGTTGGTCGGGTCGGCGGTGATGGACTCCTTGTCGTTGAAGTTGTTGCCCAGCGCGCGCGGGTTGTCGAACCGCAGCACTTTCGGCTCGCTCCAGGTGTGCCCGCCGTTGGTGGAGCGACTGGCGAGCACCGCGTTGCGCGGCGTGTCGTTGTCGAACGAGATCGAGATCGCGTGCAGCGTCCCGGTCGGACCGAACGAGACCCACGGGTCCGACGCCCGCTGGTACCCGCCCGCCTCGCCGCTGCCGCCCGCACAGCGGCTGAACTCCGGCGCGCTGTGCGACCACGTCTGGCCGCCGTCGTCGCTCACGCCGGCCAGCAGCCCGTGAGAGCCGCCGTCCGACCAGCGATCCTGCTGCCAGAAGCCGACCACGTTGCGCGTGTTGGTCGGGTTGACCGCCACATAGGGCTCCACCTCGGCGTTCTCGTAGAGGACGCTCGAGTCAAACGCCTCTCCCGATCCGCCGCAGCCGGGCTCGAACGGGCTCGGCCCGCTCGCCGTCGTCGGCCCGGTCAGGGCGAACGAACTCGCGCTCGCCGACGTCGCAAGCGCGCATACCATCGCCACGGCCAGCGCCGCGGCGACGAGGACACTTCGCATACAGCTACCTCCTGGATCGCGCATCCGTGCGTGCCGATCTCCCGACGCCGCATCCCACGCGCGCCCTCGTGTCGCATTAACTACCCCCATCGGCTCAGGTTGGTCGCGAGCGCAGCATGAAGCGCCCGTACCATGGACGAGATGCTCGGACCCGGTGGATCGATCCAGCTCATGCGGGTCTTCGGCATCCGCATCGGGGTCAACCCGAGCTGGTTCCTCGTCCTCTTCATCTTCATCTTCTGGCTGTCGGGCTCGTTCCGGGAGACGCTCGACAGCTCGGACACCACCGCGTACCTCACCGCGGTGGCCGCCGCACTGCTGTTCTTCGGCTCCCTGATCCTGCACGAGCTCGGCCACGCGGTCGTGGCCAAGCGCAACGGCATCGACATCGCCGGCATCGACCTGTGGTTCTTCGGTGGCGTCGCGCGCATGAGCCGCGACACCGATTCGCCGGGCGTGGAGTTCCGCGTCAGCGCCGCCGGCCCGGCCGTGACGCTGCTGATCGTGGCGGTGTGCATCGGCATCGGGTCGTTGCTCGTCGGCCCGTCGAGCTTCTTCGACGCCGCGCGCCTGCAGAACGACGCCGCGTCCAACCCCGGCGTCCTGCTCGTCTCCTTCCTCGCCTCGATCAATGCGCTGGTCTTCGTGTTCAACCTGATCCCGGCGTTCCCGCTGGACGGCGGCCGCATCGCCCGCGCCGTCGCCTGGAAGGTGACCGGCGACCGCTCGCGGGCGACGAAGATCTCCGCCACCCTCGGCCAGGTCTTCGCCTGGATCCTGATGGCGGTCGGCGTGGTGTGGCTGATCCGCTTCGGCACGTTCACCGGCCTGTACTGGATCGTGCTCGGGTTCTTCCTGCTCAGCGCCGCACGCGGCGCCGTGGTGCAGACGAACTTCCAGGACCGCATCGCCGACGTGACCGTGGCCGACATCATGGATCGCGAGCCGGTGACGGTGCCCGCCGCGGCGCCGGCCCACCGCGCCTACGAGGACTATTTCCTGCGCTACCAGGGCTGGGATTGGTTCCCGGTGATCGACGCCGCCGGGCGCTTCATCGGGATCGTCCACCGGCCGGCGCTCGAGCACGTGGTCCGTCTCGGCGGCTCCCAGGGCGAGCGCCCGGTGCGCGAGCTGATGGCCCCCGACGACGGCAAGGGCTCGGTGGCGGCCAGCGCCCCGCTCGAGCAGCTCCTGGCCTCCGAGCCCCTGCGCAACCTCGGCGCGCTTTTCGCCGTCGACGGCGAGGGCGTGCTGCGCGGCGTCGTGACCGCCGACCAGGTCCGACGGGCGCTGCAGAGCGCCGCGAGCCGCTGAGACGTACGGCTTAATAGACTCCCGCGCCCCCAGATGCCCACCCATGACGTCCTGATCATCGGCGCCGGCCTGGCCGGCCAGCGCGCCGCCTACGCCGCCGTCGACGCCGGGGCGTCCACCGCAATCGTCTCCAAGGTCCATCCGGTCCGCTCGCACTCCAATGCCGCCGCGGGTGGAATCAACGCGGCGCTCAACCCCGAGGACTCATGGGAGTCGCACGCGTTCGACACCGTCAAGGGCTCGGACTACCTGGGCGACCAGGACGCAATCGAGATCATGTGCCGCCAGGCCCCCAACGAGATCCTCGAGCTCGAGCACATGGGGGTGACGTTCCACCGCAACGCGGAGGGGCTGCTCGGTACGCGCGCGTTCGGCGGCGCCTCGGCCGCACGCACGTACTACGTAGCCGACATCACCGGCCAGGCCCTCCTGCACGTGCTCTACGAGCAGCTGCTCAAGCGCCACGAGCGCCTTGACCGCTACGAGGAGTGGTTCGTCACTTCGCTCGTGCTCGACGACGGCGGGCGATGCATCGGGGCGATCGCCCGCGACATCCGCACGGGCACGCTCGAGGCCTTCGCCGCCAAGACGGTGATCCTCGCCTCGGGCGGCGGCGGCCAGGTCTACAAGCCCACCACCAATGCCCTCATCTGCACGGCGGACGGCATCGCCCAGGCCTACCGCGTCGGCGCGCCGCTGATGGACATGGAGATGATCCAGTACCACCCGACGACGCTGGCCGAGAACGGCTTCCTCATCACCGAGGGCGCACGCGGCGAGGGGGCGCACCTGTACAACGCCGACGGCGAGCGCTTCATGGAGAAGTACGCGCCCAACAAGATGGAGCTCGCCTCACGCGACGTCGTCTCGCGCGCCGAGCAGACCGAGATCAACGAGGGCCGCGGCTTCCCGGACGGCACCATCGCGCTGGACATCACCAAGGTCCCACGCAAGCGCATCCTCGAGGCCCTGCGGGAGATCGTGAACATCGGCCGCGACTTCGCCGGCACGGACATCACCCGCGAGCCGATCCACATCCGTCCCGGGCAGCATTACTTCATGGGCGGGGTGAAGACCGACATCTGGGGACGCACGCCGGTGCCCGGCCTGTATGCCGCCGGCGAGGTGGCGTGCGTCTCGGTTCATGGCGGCAACCGGCTGGGGGCCAACTCGCTGCTCGACACACTGATCTTCGGGCGCCGGTCCGGCGAGCACGCGGCCGAGCAGGCGGCGACCATGCCCGGCGTGTCGATTCCCCAGGCGCGCCTGAACGACGAGCAGCGCTGGATCGACTCGATCATCGCCCGCGACCGCGGCGGCCGCCGGATCTCGGCGATCAAGGAGGAGCTCGGGCAGACGATGAACGAGCACGTCGCGGTCTTCCGCGACCAGGAGGGGCTCGAGAAGGCCCTCGAGGTGGTCCGCCGGCTCAAGGAGGAGGAGAGGACCGCCTACATCGACGACCAGGGCACGGTCTTCAACCAGGATGTTCTGGCGGCCATCGAGCTGGGATACATGCTCGACACGGCGGAGACGATCGTCCTCGGCGCGCTCGAGCGCCGCGAGTCGCGCGGCGCCCAGTACCGCACCGACTACCCCGAGCGCAACGACGACGACTGGCTCAAGCACATCGACATCTCCCGCAACGGCGACGCGCCCGAGATCGGGTACTCCACTGTGACCATCACCCAGTGGGAGCCCCAGGAGAGGACCTACTAGTGCCCGAATTCACCCTGAGGATCCGGCGCTACCTGCCCGAGAGCGGCGAGGCGCCGTACTGGCAGGACTACACCGTCGACCTCGAGGGGCACCGTTCGGTGCTCGAGGGCATCCTGACCGCGAAGGCCGACCAGGACGGCAGCATCGGGATCCGGTGCTCGTGTCGCGCCGCCATCTGCGGCTCATGCGGCGTGCGCATCAACGGCCGCGCCGCCCTCGCCTGCAAGACGCACCTGGAGGAGGCACTCGAGTCTTCGCAGTCCGACGACGAGATCGTCGTCGAGCCGATGGGCAACATGCCCGTGCTCAAGGACCTCATCGTCGACATGGACGCGGTCCACTGGAAGAAGATCCAACGCGTCACCCCGTGGCTGCTGCCCGAGGGGCCACCACCCGAACGCGAGTACGTCGTCCCCCACGAGGCGATGGTCGACGTCACCCAGTCGATGGCCTGCATCCAGTGCGGCGCGTGCGTGTCGGACTGCCTGTCGATGGAGGTCGACCCGGACTTCATCGGGCCGGCGGCCCTGGCCAAGGCCTACCGGTTCGTTGGCGACCCGCGCGACGGCCAGCACGAGGAGCGGCTCAAGGACCTCTCCGAGGACCCGGCCGGCGTCTACGACTGCACCCATTGCTTCAACTGCATCGAGGCGTGCCCGAAGGGCGTGGCGCCGATGAACCAGATCATGCGCCTGCGCCGGATGGCGGGCGATGACTACGAGATCGTCGACCGCAACAACGGGCACCGCCACGAGAAGGCGTTCACCTCGCTCGTTCGCGACAACGGGATCCTCTGGGAGGCCGAGCTGCTGCCGCGCTCCTACGGCGGCGACTCGTTCTTCGGCAAGTTCGCCCCGGCGGCGGGGCTCGAGCTGGCCGACTCGCTGCCGTCCATCGTGCGCGCGCTGATGCGCCGCAAGGTCACCCCGATGGGCGCCCTGCGCCCACACAAGATCCCCAAGGAGGACCGCGCGCAGGTCGAGCGGATCTACGAGCGCGTCGAGGGCCGCGACGAGCGCCTGGAGCTCAACCTCTACATCACCGGATTCGAGGACGAGGACGAGCCGGCGGGCGAGAGCGAGTCCCAGGCCGCTGCCGAGTCGCAGGGATCGAGCGCATGAGGGTCGCCTACTGGCCCGGCTGCGTCTCGCGCGGCTTCACCCCCGAGCTCCACGGCGCCATGGCCAGGGTGGCGCCCCTGCTGGACATCGAGCTGGTCGAGCTCGACCGCGCGAACTGCTGCGGCGCCGGCGTGATTGCCGAGCACAACCAGGAGCTGGCCGACACGCTCAACGCCCGAACCTTCGCGCTCGCGCAGCGGACCGACGGCACGATGATGATGAACATCTGCTCGACGTGTCAGGGGTCGCAGAGCGAGTGCCAGCAGCGCCTGGACGCCAACGGCGCGTACCGCGACCTCATCAACGACAACCTGCGCGAGGAGGGCCTGCGCTACGAGCGAGGCGTCACCAACAAGAACTTCCTCTGGGTGCTGGTCGAGGACATCGGGCTCGAAGAGCTGCGCTCGCGGGTCAAGCGGCCGTTGCGCGACCTGCGCGTCGGCCCGTTCTACGGCTGCTACATCGTCCGCCCACGCGACCGGCTCGGCATCGGCCCCGACGCGCCGCGCGACAGCTATCTGCACCGGCTCATCGAGGCGCTCGGCGGCACGGTCATCGACTACGCCGGCATGTACAAGTGCTGCGGCTTCCCGATCATCACGATGAACAAGGAGGCGTCGCTGCGCCAGGCCGGGACGCACCTCGGCGACGCGGTGGACGCGGAGGCCGACTGCCTCGTCACGCCCTGCCCCCTCTGCCACCTCAACCTGGACCTGCAGCAGCCGCTGGCCGAGCGGGTCGTCGGGCGCGACCTGGGGATGCCGGTCCTGCACCTGCCTCAGCTGGTCGGCCTCGCGCTGGGCCTCGAGCCCAAGGAGCTCGGCATGAGCCGCCACGTGGTCAAGCCGACCTCGGTGATCGACTGGTCCGAGTCGGTGGTGGCGGGCGTGGGCGCCGACTGAGCACGTTTGGAGAAGACAGGCGGCGCCCGGCCGCGTAGCGTCGCGGCCATGAGCGATACATCCACACAGACCCACATCAGCCACGTCGGGACGGTCATCATCCCGATCGCCGACCAGGACGCAGCCCTCGCGTTCTACACCGAGAAGCTCGGGTTCGAGCTACGCCAGGACCAGGCCTACGGCGACGGCTTCCGTTGGATCGAGGTCGCGCCGTCGGGGGCGCAGACGACCGTCGCCCTCGCGCCGCCGCCGGAGAACGGCGAGACCGGCAAGCGGGAGACGGGCATCGGCTTGTCCAGCGACGACGTCGAGGCGTCGCATGCGGAGCTGAAGTCGCGCGGCGTCGATGTCGAGGACATTCTGCCGCTGCCCGATCCGGTACCGCCGATGTTCTGGTTCAAGGACCCGGAGGGCAACCGATCCCTGGTTGTGCAGCGCGACGACTGAGGAAGAGCGGCCCATCCGGACGTAGGCGGCAAGGGGGGGCGCGCCGATGCGCGCCCCCTCAACGAGCGTCCGACCGTCCTCAGCTAGAGGTAGAGCGGTCGAGCCGGCGGCCGCCGGAGGGCGGGCGACCGGGCGACCGCCTTTAGGCCCGCACGGGCTGCGCCGCCCGCACGAGGCCGCGCTCGTGCAGCACCTCGGCGATCTGGACGGTGTTGAGCGCCGCGCCCTTGAGCAGGTTGTCGCCGACGACGAAGAGGTTCAGCGCATGCGGATCCGCGAGGTCCGCGCGCAGGCGCCCGACCGCCACCTCGTCGCGCCCGGCGTACGCGAGCGGCGTCGGCAGGTCGTCGAGCACCATGCCGGGGAAGCTTTCGAGCACCTCGCGCGCGGACGCCACGTCGACGGCGTCGCGGAACTGCGCCCGGATCTCGACCGCGTGCCCGACCATGACCGGGACGCGCACGCAGGTCGGCGACACGCGGAGGTCGGGCAGGCCAAGAATCTTGCGCGACTCGTTCTGCAGCTTGAGCTCCTCGTCGGTGTAGCCCTGGTCGTTCAGGGTGCCGAGCAGCGGCACGACGTTCATCGCCAGCGTGTCCTCGTGGATGGCATGGGAGACCTTGCCCCGCGCCGCCTCACCGTCGACCACGAGCTGCTCGCGATCGGCCAGCAGCGCCGGGAACTGCGCGTAGAGCTCGTCCATCCCCTTCTGCCCGGCCCCGCCGGCCGCCTGGAACGAGGTCGGGACGATCGCCTCGAGGCCGAAGGTTCGGTCGAGGGCCTTCAGCGGCAGCATGCAGACCATCGTCGTGCAGTTCGGGTTGGCGACGATGCCGCGGTGGCCGTCGAGGGCCTCGGGGTTGACCTCGGTGACCACGAGCGGCACCGCGGGATCCATCCGCCACGCCGATGAGTTGTCGACCACGATCGCGCCGGCGTCGCGGAAGCGCGGGGCCCACTCGCGCGAGCGCGAGCCGCCGGCCGAGAACAGGGCCAGGTCGAACCCCGAGATGTCGGCCCCGGGCACGAGGGCGCGCACCGGCTCGCTCGTGCCGTCAAGCGGCCGGCCCGCCGAGCGCTCGGACGCGAACGGCACGATCTCCGAGGCCGGGAAGCCGCGCTTGTGCAGCTGCCGCAGCATCTCGGTGCCCACGGCGCCGGTGGCGCCGACGAGGGCGACGCGATAGCTCATACCGGCGCCTCGAAGGGCCGCTCGGCCTTGATCCCGCCCGCGCCCAGCTCGAACGCCGCATGCAGCGCGCGGACCGCGTCGGGCACGTGCTCGCCCCGGATCACGCACGAGATCTTGATCGGCGAGGTGGAGATCATCTCGATGTTGATCCCGCCCTCGCCCAGCGTGCCGAACACCTTGGCCGCCACGCCGGGGTGCGACCGCATGCCGGCCCCGACGATGGACACCTTGCCCATGTCCGCGTCCTCGGCCATGCGCTCGAACAGCTCGCCGGCCAGCGGTGCAAGCGTCTCGCGCGCCTCGCGCAGGTCGGAGCGCGGCACGGTGAACGAGATGTCGGCCTGCGCGCCCTCGGACTCGGGCTCGTTCTGGACGATCATGTCGACGTTGACGTTGGCGTCGGCGAGGGCGCCGAAGATCCGCCCCGCGACGCCGGGCGTGTCGGGGACCCCGGTGAGGGTGACCCGGGCCTCCTCGGTGGAGTGGGTCACGGCGGTGATCAGCGGGTGCTCCATGGTCTCCTCTTCGCCGAGGACAACGGTACCGGCGCGGTCGTGGAAGGCGGACCGGCAGTGGATGCGCACGCCGTGGGTGCGGGCGTACTCGACGGACCGCAGCTGCAGCACCTTGGCGCCCGAGCTCGCCATCTCGAGCACCTCCTCGAAGGAGACAAAGGGAAGCTTGCGGGCATCCGGGACGAGCCGCGGGTCGGCGGTGAAGACGCCGTCGACGTCGGTGTAGATCTCGCACACCTCGGCATTCAGCGCAGCGGCGACGGCGACCGCGGTGGTGTCGGAGCCGCCGCGGCCGAGCGTCGTGACGTCGCGGGCGGTGCTGACGCCTTGGAAGCCGGCAACGAGCACGATGTTGTCCTCGTCGAGCGCTTGCCGAATGCGATCCGCACGGACGTCGAGGATGCGCGCCTTTGTGTGGGAGGTATCGGTGACGATTCCGGCTTGGGAGCCGGTCAGGGAGATGGCCCGGTGGCCGAGGTCGTTGATGGCCATGGCGCACAGCGCGCACGAGATGCGCTCGCCCGTCGAGAGCAGCATGTCGAGCTCGCGCGGATCGGGGTGCGGGGAGACCTCCTCGGCCATCGCGAGGAGCTCGTCGGTGGTGGTGCCGCGTGCGGACAGGACGGCGATGACGTGGCGGCCCTCCTCGCGGGCCTTGACGATGCGCCGCGCGGCACGCTTGAGCCGCTCGGCGTCCGCGACGGACGTGCCGCCGAACTTCATGACCACGATCCCCGACATCGCGGCCAACGATAGAGACGGCCAGGGATGAGCGGCTGCGCGTCTCGGCGCGGCGGATGCTCGCGCTCGAGCGCGCATACGGATTGCTTCGCTGATCGCCTGCACGGCGCTACGTTGGGGCTCAGCCCCGGACGCTGAGGAGAGCCGTGCCGACGACCCGCTTGTCGGCGTTGGATGCGTCGTTTCTGGAGGTGGAGAGCGCGACTGCCCACATGCACGTGGGCTGGGCCGCGACCTTCACGCCACCCGACGACAGTCCGCGCCCCCGCTTCGACGACCTGCTGGACCACATCGCCGGCCGCATCGCGCGCGCGCCGCGCTACCGCCAGCGACTGGCGCCGGTGCCCCTCGGCGTGCACGAGCCGGAGTGGATCGACGACCCCGGCTTCGATCCGGCCGCGCACATCCGCCGTTCCGACGCGCGCGCCCTCGACGCGCTGGTGGGCGACGTGCTCTCGCGCCCCCTCGACCGCGACCGGCCGCTGTGGGAGCTGTGGATCGCCGACGAGCTCGCCGACGGCCGCATCGGCATGGTCGGCAAGGCGCACCACTGCATGGTCGACGGGATCGCGGCGGTCGAGCTCTCGACGCTCCTCCTCGACCCCGTTCCGCAGGCCGACACGCCCTCGTCCGACCGTTGGCGGGCCGGCCCCGAGCCGGCCCCGACCGAGCTTCTGGCCCGCGGCCTGGCCGACCGGGCGCGCGAGCAGCTCGACCTGGTGCGGACGCCGCTCGAGCTGGCCGCCTCGCCCCGACGGCTGCTCGAGCTGCCGAGCCGCGTCCTGCGCACGCTCTGGGCGGTGGGGGATGCGGTCATCCCAGCTCCGGCGGCGACGCCGTTCAACGAGGCCTCCTCGCCGCTGCGCCACCTGGCGACGCTGCGACGCCCGCTCGACGACCTCCGCCGGGTAAAGGCGCGCTTCGGCACGACGGTCAACGACGTCGTGCTGGCGGCGTGCGCGGGCGCGACGCGCGACTTCCTGCTCGCGCGCGGGCGCGAGCCGATGCGGCTGAAGACCATGGTGCCCGTCAACGTCCGCAACGGCGACGCGGGCGAGCTCGGCAACCGGATCTCGTTCATGTTCGTCGAGCTGCCGTGCTCGGACCCCGACCCACTCATGCGGCTGATGGACGTCCACGGCCAGACGGCCGAGCGCAAGCGCGAAGGGGTGCCCGAAGAAGGCGACGCGGTCATGCGCGCCGCCGGCTACATGCCGCAGCCGATCCAGCGGGTGCTGTCGCACCTGATCGCGAGCCCGCGCACGTTCAACCTCGTCGTCTCCAACATCCCCGGGCCGCGCATCCCGCTGTACCTGCGCGGCTGCCGGCTCGAGGAGGCCTATCCGGTGGTGCCGCTCTCCGAGCGCCACGCGGTCTCGATCGGGATGACGACGGTGTTGGACGACGCCTGCTTCGGGCTCTACGCCGACCGGGCGACGCTGCCCGACGCCGGCCTGCTGGCGGAGCGCCTGGACGCCGCGATCGACGAGCTGGTCGACCTGGTCTAGTCGCAGCTGATGTCGGTCCGGTCGAGCACCTTCCCGCCGCGGGCGACGAGCTCGACGTGCGCGCTTCCGGGCTGGAGCGCGATGCGGGCGGCGCCGTAGTGGGTGGCATCGCCGAAGGCCAGGCCGCGGCGGCGGGAATCGAGCGCGTAGTGGCCGTTGCCGCCGGCGCCCGCGACGACCTCGACCAGGCCGTCGCGCGCCGCGAAGCGCTGTAGGTCGTGTTCGTGTCCGTTGAGCACGAGCGCGGCATGGCCGCGCAGGGCGCCCCACAGCGGCGCCATGTCGCGCTGGTCGCCGTGGACGGTGCCGGCGGAGAAGCGCGGACGGTGCCAGAAGGCCAGCCGGCAATTCCCGGTCCCACCCTCCCCGGCGAGCTCCCGGCGCAGCCATCCGAGCTGCGCCGAGCCCGGGCCGTGCGGCGCCTCGGAGTTCAGCGACAGGATCCGCCAGCCGCCGAGGTCGAACGCGTACCAGGCCGCGAGCCGGTGCCCGCGCTTGCGCTTCCAGTAGGGGAGGTAGCCATCCGCGCGCGGGCCCCAATCATGGTTGCCGGGCGTGGGCGCGGTGCGCGCCGCCAGGCGGCCGTAGACCGGGTCATAGGCGGTGCGGAAGGCCTCCGCGCTGCCGACCGGGTAGACGTCGCCGAGGTAGAGGAAGCGGTCGGGGTGGTCGCGGGCGATCATCGCGGCCACCGCCTTGGACGGCGCGCTGCCGTTGGCGCCGTCGCCCGCGGCCCAGAGCGTGGCCGTCGCCGCGGCGGCCGCAATCAGCGGAATCGCGATCACGGCACCACGTACGCGAGCGGGCGGTCAGTCGTCACGGCACCACCTCGAGCGAATCTGCCACCGGGCGCTCGCCCTCGTCGTCGGACGGCGAGTTGACCACGCGCCCGTGGATCACCATCGTCGCCGAGCCGCCGCCGTCGAGGTTGACTGCGTCGCGGGCGCCGAGCGAGCGCATGAGCTCCGCTCCCTCGACGTAGCTCAGCCCGACGCTGTAGCCGGGCTGGCGTCCGTCGACCGTGGCCATGATCAGGCGGCCGTCGGCGTCGACGCCGGCCATCGTGCGCGGGTTGCGGTCGGAGATCCGCCGCCCCCAGCCCGGATCGTTGGGCGGCGCATAGCCCTCGGCGGCGCGAGGGATGTCGGTGCGCCCGTCGCGCAGCAGGCGCGGGCCGCCGCCGAGCGCTGCCGTGAAATCGGCCGCGTCGATGCGTTGGCCGTCGGCGTCGATCGCGAGGTCGATGGCGAGGTCGTCAGCGCGCCGAAGGAAGCTCGCGGCATCGCCGGAGCCGGAGAGCACGTATCCATCCTCCGGGATCGGCGTCGAGCCGCCGCGATGCGCGCCACTCGCCTTGCCGTCCCTGACCGTCACCTCCAGGCCATCGTGTGCCGGCCGCGTCCGCTCGCCGAACCCCCGGTCGTAGGCGATGAGCTCGCTCGGGTCGTGGCAGACCAGGGTCCCGTTGGGCCTCTCGGTAGGGCGGTCGCCGCCACGCCCGCCGCAGGCGGGAATGAATCCGCGCAGGCGGTCGATGCCGTCGATCACGCGCGCGCGGCCGCCGGCGGTGGCGCTGCCCAAGAAGTGCAGGCTCGCGATCCGCGGCGGCGCCGCCGGGTCGCGCGGCACCAGCAGCGCCGCACGGCCCTCGATCGGCTCGCTCGCCAGCCGCCCGTCGCGGATGACGATGCCGATGGGGTCCCCGGAGACCGGCGGCAGCGCCCCCCACACCGCGCCGTTGGTCGCCACGATCGCGCGGTTTTGGTGCGCCATCGCGCTCGTGCGCTGGCGGTGCAGCGTGCGCCCGTTGGCGAGCACCACCGTCACCCGGCGCGACCCCAGCGCGGCGCGGTCGATGCGCAGGACGTGGACCTTGATCGGCCCGCCGTTCGGGGCGGTGGTCGCGCTGCGTCCGTACTCGATCCCCGGACCGGGCGACGTCCACGCCAGCGACAGCGCGAGGAGGGCGGCGGGCGCGCCGATCACAGCGCGCGGCGGCCGGCGAGCGCCTTGCCGAGCGTCACCTCGTCGGCGTACTCGAGGTCGGCCCCGACCGGCAGTCCGCTCGCCAGCCGCGTGACGGTGACCTCGGGCGCGGTGCGACGCAGGCGGTCGGCGACGTAGAGCGCGGTCGCCTCCCCGGTCGTCGTCGGGTTGGTCGCGAGCACGACCTCGCGCACCGGCTCGCCGGGCGCCGCGTTCTCCACGCGCGCGAACAGCTCGGACAGCTTGAGGTCCTCGGGGTCGACGCCGTCGATGGGCGACAGAGCGCCGCCGAGCACGTGGTAGCGGCCGCGGTACTCGTGCGTGCGCTCGATCGGGACCACGTCGCCCGGCTCCTCGATCACGCAGATCAGGCCCGCGTCGCGGCGCGGGTCCTCGCAGATCTGGCAGCGCGGGCCCTCGGCGAGGTTGAAGCACACCTCGCACAGGCCCACCTTCTCGGTGACCTCGCGGATGGCGTCGGCGAGCGCGAGCGCTTCGTCGGAGTCGGCGCGCAGCAGGTGGAAGGCCAGGCGCTGGGCGGTGCGGGCGCCGATGCCCGGCAGCTTGCCCAGCTCGGTGATGAGCCGCTGGACCGGTGGGGCGTACAAGGGCTACATGCCCGGCAGGCCGAGACCGCCCAGCCCGCCGGTGACCGCGCCGAGCTTCGAGCTGGCCAGCTCCTGCGCGGCGCGGATGGCCTCGTTGACCGCCGCGGTGACGAGATCGCTCAGCAGCTCGGGGTCGTCTGGGTCGATCGCCTTTGGGTCGATGTAGACCTGCTTGACCTCGAGGTCGCCCGACATCGTCACCTTGACGGCGCCGCCGCCCGCCGTGCCCTGAACCTCCTCGTCCTTGAGCTTCTCCTGGGCGGCCATCATGTCGGCCTGCATCTTCTGCACCTGCTTGAGCATCTGGTTCATGTTCGGCTGCTGCGGCATCAGATCTCCTCGGCGTCGAACTCGTGCTTGAAGCGCTCGATCAGCTGTTCCGGCGTGACGGTCTGGGCCTCGGACTCGACGTCGTCGCGCAGCTCGTAGGCGACGGCAACGCGCTGTCCTGTGACCTCGCGGATCGCCTGCGTCAGCGCCGCGCGCCGTTCGTCCTTCTCGGCCTGGCGCTTGAAGAAGGCCGCCGAGGCGGGGAACGCGATCACGACGCCGTCGCCGCCTGGCGCCGGGCGCCCCTGCTCCAGCGCGGCTGCGAGCAGGTCGTTCTCGGCCCGGATCGTCTCCATCACCGCGGGCCAGAGCTCGACCACGGAGCCGGTCTCGCGGACCGGTTGCTCGCCGACCGCGACCGCCGGCGCGGCGGAGGTGGTCGGCGGCGCTGCCTTCTTCTCGATCACGACCTCCTCCCCGGCGAGCCGGCTCTCGAGCCGCTCGAGACGCGCGAGCAAGGCGCGCGTCGAGGCGTCGACGTCGGGCGCCGCCGCCTTGACCAGCGCCAGCTCTAGCTGGGTGCGCGCGTCGGCGCCGTTCTTCATCGCCTCCATACCGGCGGCGAGCAGGTCGAGCAGCCGCGTGGCGGCGTCGCGATCCAGGCGCTGGGCCTGAACGAGCAGGCGCTCGTCGCGGTCGGGGGTGACGCGCAGCTCGCGCGGCATGTCGCCGAGGGTCTGGACGACGAGGAGCTCGCGCGCGTGGGCCTCGAGGTCGCCGAAGAACTGGGAGGGGTCGCGGCCGGACTCGCTCAGGCGCGCGGCGACCCGCAGCGCCTCGCCGGGGTCGTGGTCGGCGACGGCGTCGAGCGCTGCGAAGAGCAGCTCGGCGTCGGCCACGCCGAGTACCGCGAGCACGTCCTCGATTGCGACGTTCTTCCCCGAATAGGTGACGAGCTGCTCGAGCGTGCCCAGCGCATCGCGGAACGACCCGGTGGCGTGGCGGGCGATGAGCGAAACGGCGGCGTCGGAGAGCGTGACGTCCTCGGCCGCGGCCGCCCGGCGCAGGACCTCCGCGATCTGCTCGACCGTCGGCCGCCCGAAGTCGAAGCGGTGGCAGCGGTCGACCACGGTCGGCAGCACCTTCTGCGCTTCGGTCGTGGCGAGCACGAAGATCGTGTCGGGCGGCGGCTCCTCGAGCGTCTTGAGGAAGGCGTTCCACGCCTGGGTGGAGAGCATGTGCGCCTCGTCGAGGATGTAGACCTTCGAGCGCCCCGACACGGGGGCGTAGGCCACGCGCTCGCGCAGCTCGCGGATGTCGTCGACCGAGTTGTTGGAGGCGGCGTCCATCTCGATGACGTCGAGCGAGGTCGCGTTGGCGACCGCGACGCACGACTCGCACTCGCCGCACGGCTCGGTCGTCGGCCCGTGGACGCAGTTCAGGCACGCGGCGAGGATCTTGGCCATCGAAGTCTTGCCCGTCCCGCGGGAGCCCACAAACAGGTATGCGTGGTGGACCTTGCCCTGTTCGACCGCGTTGCGCAGCGTGCGGACCACGTGTTCCTGCCCCACCACGTCCGCGAACGTGCGCGGGCGGTGGCGGCGGTAGAGCGACGGGCCGGCGGACACGGGGAGGCCAGTCTAGTCGCCGCCCCGGCCCGCTCAGGCGGGGGCCGGAAGCGCCTCCGCTACGTTGCGAAATATGGACCGTGCACCCTGCGTCGAGGCTCGACACCCCGAGCGCGCCTCCGGCTGCTGGCTCCGGCCGGGCTTCCCCGCATCGCATGGACACTGCCGCTTAAGGCTGCTTCCTCCCGGACCTGACCTGGTTCACGGGCATCCACCGCGCGGGACCCGAGCCATCGACGCCGCGACCGGCGACACTGGCCTCGGAGGCCTCGCCCCTCCACGAGGGGATTCAGCCCCGCTAGAGCGGATTGCGGGTGACAGGGCACCGCTACCTCCCCGCCTAGCACGGTCCGCGGCCATCGTAGCGCTCCGGGTCTGACCAGCCGCATCTACAATCCTCGCTCTCCCGGGCGCGTAGCTCAGTGGGAGAGCGCTCGCTTCACACGCGAGAGGTCGCTGGTTCGAAACCAGCCGCGCCCAT
>JBJMKX010000031.1:0-3649 GCA_045805605.1 Solirubrobacteraceae bacterium | reverse complement strand
CCAGCTCGATGCCGCGCGCGGCGGCCCAATCGCCGAGCACGCCGGGAGGTCCCAAGTCGCCGTGCTGGAGGACCAGCGCGTTCATCGCACGGCCACCGGGCGCCGAGTGCCTTCTCGTCGGCAACACGGCGCCGCGGACCTCGTCGTAGGCGGGCCGGCCGGCGAGCTGGCGCCGGTACCAGGCCAGCCGCTTGGCGGCGTTGAGCGCGATCACGCCGACGAGGCGGCCGCCGCGGGCGCCGGCGGCGACGAAGCGGTCGCCCTCCGGGGTGGACTCGAGGACCTCGAGCCGCTCGGCCCGCGCGGGGAAGCCGACAGCCTGGATCTTGACCTCGTACTGGTCCGACCAGAAGTAGGGCGGCAGCTCGTGCGGCTTACGCTCGTACGGATCGAGCAGCGCGTTGCGCCCGGCCAGCATTCCGTGCTCGGCGGCGACGGTCCAGTGCTCGACGCGCACGAGCTCGGCCTCGGCCAGCGGGTGCGGCCACGACGCGATGTCGCCGGCGGCCAGGATGTCGGGGTCGGCGGCGGCGGTCAGCGTCGCGTCGCAGACGACGCCCGGGTCGAGCGTGAGGCCGCTGTCGGCCAGCCACTCGGTGTTGGGTGCTCCGCCGAGGCCCACCAGCACGGCGTCGGCCTCGACGCGCGAGCCATCGGCCAGCTCGACCGCCTCGACCCGGCCGCGGCCGGCCAGCGCGGCGACACCGACGCCGAGCCGCAGGTCGACACCGTGCTCGCGGTGCATGTCCGCGCAGAGGGCGCCGAGCTCGGGCCCGAGCGGCAGCATCGGCTGTGGCGCGACGTCGATCAGCGTCACCTCGACGCCGAGCTTGCGCGCGGTCGCGGCGACCTCGCAGCCGATGAAGCCCGCGCCGACGATCGCCAGCCGGGCGCCCGGCTGGAGGGCGTCGCGCAGGCGCAGCGCGTCGTCGAGGTCGCGCAGCGTGTGCACGCCGACGAGGCCGGCGCCGGCGCCGGGCCACGGGCGGGCCCGCGAGCCGGTCGCGAGGATCAGCCGGTCGTAGGGCAGCAGGTCGCCGTCCGCGAGCTCGACGGTGCGACGGTGGCGGTCCAGCCCCGTCGCGGCCACGCCGAGGCGCCACTCGGCGTCGATCGTGTCGCAGGGGAACGCGCAGCCGTCCGGCGTCTGGCCGCCGGCCAGCAGCTCCTTGGACAGCGGCGGGCGCGTGTACGGCAGCCGCTCCTCCGCACCCACCACGACGAGCTCGCCGTCGTGGCCGGCGGCGCGGACCGCCTGCGCGGCGCGCAGCCCGGCCAGCGACGCCCCGATGACGACGACGCGGCGCACCTCAGCCCTCGATGCGGATCGCCATCATCGGGCAGGCGTTGACCGCCTCCTCGACGGCGGCGCGCCGCTCCTCCGGGACGTCCTCCTTCCAGACCAGGACGTCGTCGTCGCCGAGCTCGAACACGTCGGGCGCCGGGTAGACGCACTCGCCGTGGCTCTGGCAGAGGTTCATGTCGACGTGGACCTTCATGCGGTGGTTCGCTCCTCGGCGGCCATGCGCTCGGCCTCGTCCTCCGGGATGGCGAGCGCGACGTGCAGGGTGTTGGCGGAGGTGGCGGGCTGCTCCCCCGGCCCGGAGAGGTCGACGTCCCAGTCGACGACGGTGTTCTCGACCCGCCCGAGGCCGGAGATCTCGACCGCCACGACGTCGCCGGGCGCCATCGGCCGCGAGTTCGCGGGCGTGCCGGTCAACACGACGTCGCCCGGCTCGAGCGTGATCAGCCGGTTGAGGTCGGCGAGCTGGTAGGCGACGCCCCAGATCAGGTCGTCGGCGGTGGCCTCCTGGACGACCTCGCCGTTGAGCGTCGTGCGCAGGGTGAAGTCGGTCGGGTCGAACTCGCCGGCGGGGACGAGCTCGGGGCCGATCGGGAGGAAGCCGTCCTGGCCCTTGACGCGCAGCATCGAGCCGCGGTCGGCGTGCCGGAAGTCGTGCAGCCCGACGTCGTTGGCCGGCGCGTAGCCGGCGACGTGGTCGAGCACGGCGTCGATCCCGACGCCCTTCATGCGCCGGCCGATCACGACCGCGAGCTCGCCCTCGTAGTTGAGGAAGCGCGTGCCGTGCGGGCGGCGGATCTCGGCGCGATGGCCGTTGAGCGCGGACGGCGGCTTCATGAAGTACGACGGCGCCGGCGGCGTCTTGGCCGCGTACTCGTCGATGCGACTGCGGTACGTCAGGTGGACCGCGATGATCTTCGACGGCTCGACCGGCGCGAGGTAGCTCACCTCGGCCTCCGGCACGGCGCGCCCGCCGTCCAGCACGATCTCGTCGCCGTCGCGACGGCCCCAGCGCGGGGTGCCGTCGACCGCGACCCTCACTCTCCTCAGCTCGGTCACGGCGAGCATCGTTCCCTGTGCGCGCCGTCACATGCAACAGCAACTCGTGCACGATTGTGCGCGTTTCGCGATACGTTCCGCCCGTGGACCTACGGCAGCTGCGGTACTTCGTGGCCGTGGCCGAGGAGCTGCACTTCTCGCGCGCGGCCGTGCGGCTGAACCTCGCCCAGTCCGCGCTGAGCTCGCAGATCCGCCAGCTCGAGCGCGAGATCGGCGGCCCCCTGCTGTCGCGCAGCACGCGCCGCGTCGAGCTCACGCCCGCCGGCGAGTCGCTGCTGGAAAGCGCGCGAGAGGTGCTCGCTGCGGCCGACGACGCGCTCACGCAGGCGCGCGCACTGGCCCGCGGGGAGACGGGCGCACTGGTGATCGGCTCGCTCGGGCCGGCGCCGGGCGGGCTGCTCGCGCCGCTGCTGCACCGCTTCGGGGAGCGCCATCCCGACGTGCGCGTCGAGGTGCGCGCGTTCGACTTCTCCGACACGCTCGCGGGGCTGCGCGAGAAGCACGTCGATCTCGCCTTCCTCTACGCGCCGCTCGAGGAGGCCGACCTCGAGATGGTCCCGCTGATCACGGAGCAGCGCGTCGTCGTGCTGCCGCAGAACCACCGGCTGGCCCGCCGCAGGGAGATCCGACCCGCCGACCTCGCCGACGAGGTGTTCGTCACGCAGCCGAGCTCGGTGCCACAGATCTGGCGCGACCACTGGCTGCTCGTCGACGAGCTCGGCAAGCGCCCGCGCACCAGCCCGCACATCGGCGACAAGCACGAGGAGTGGCTGCACCTGATCGGCCGCGGCGAGGGCGTGGACACCGCCCCCGCCGTGATCTCGCGGTACTACGCGTGGCCGGAGGTGGCTTTCGTGCCGCTTGCCGACGCCGCGCCGTCAACGCTCGTGCTCGCCCGCCGGCGCGAGACGAAGGACCCGCTGATCGACGAGTTCTTCGCGCTCGCGCTCGAGATCGCGGCGACCGCCGCGGTCAGCTCGTCGCCGTACTCACCTGCGTGAGCTCCTCGAGCCGCTCGTGCAGCGGGTCGATCCACGCCTCGTGCTCGGGCTTCATGAGCACCGAGCGCAGCACTCGAACTGTGTCGGCATCGCGCTCGATGTCGGGGTGCAGCGCGGCGAACGTGCCCGCGTCGACGCGCAGCGTGGACAGGAACACTGGCTCCTCCGCGCTCGCCATGCCGGCGTGCAGCATCGCGTCCGAGGCCGCGTCGATCTCGGACAGCCGTGGGCGCCGGGGCCAGTAGGTGACGATGTCCAGCGCCGGATCGAGGTGCAGTTGCAGTAC
>JBJMKX010000030.1:0-12373 GCA_045805605.1 Solirubrobacteraceae bacterium | reverse complement strand
AGCCACAGCGGCGGAGTGCTCGCCTTCCGCGTGCGCGACCGCGATGGCGCGGCGTCGGTGCCGGTGCGCTACGCCGGCCCTGTCCCCGATCCCTTCCGCGAGGGCCGTGAGATCGTGCTCACCGTACGGCGCAAGGGGGGCGCGTTCGTCGGCGAGCGCGGCTCGCTCGTGACGAAGTGCCCGTCGAAGTTCGCGGCCAAGCACGGCTCGTAGCCGATGGTCGGCCTCGGTCCCATCCTCTTGGTTCTCGCGCTCGGACTCGAGGCGTACGGGATCGGCGCATCGCTGTACGGCGTCGTGACCGGCCGCGAGCGCTGGGTCGAGTCGGGCCGTCGGGCGCTCTATGCGCTCGCGGCATCGCTCACGCTCGCATTCGCGATTCTCGAGGTGGCCTTCCTGCGGTCCGACTTCGGCGTGCGCATCGTGGCGGAGCACTCGAGCACCACCACGCCGGCGTTCTACCGCGCGGCTGCCGCATGGTCGGCGCAGGAGGGCTCGCTGCTGCTGTGGGTCTGGCTGCTCTCGCTGTGGTCGAGCCTCGCCGTGCGGCTCGCGCACCGGTCGATGCGGCAAGTGACCGCGTACGCGCAGGCCGTGCTGCTCGGCTTCGCGGGCTTCTTCACGGTCCTGCTGATCTTCTTCGCCGATCCGTTTGCGCTCCAGCGGCCGGCGCCGGCGGAGGGCCTGGGCCTGACACCGCTGCTCCGCCACCCGAGCATGATGATCCACCCCCCGATGCTGTACTCGGGGTACACGCTGTTCACGGTGCCGTTCGCGTTCGCGGTGGCGGCGCTCGTCACCCGGCGCACGGATGCCGCCTGGATCCGCGCGACGCGGCGCTTCGGGCTCGCCGCCTGGTGCTTACTCGGGATCGGAGTACTCATTGGCGCGCGCTGGTCGTGGTCCGAGCTCGGCTGGGGCGGGTACTGGGCGTGGGACCCGGTGGAGAACGCGGCGCTCATGCCGTGGCTCGTGGGCACCGCCTACCTGCACTCGTTCATGGTCCAGGAGAAGCGCGGCCTCCTGAAGGCGTGGAACGTCTCGCTCGTCCTGGGCGCCGGCGTCCTCGCGATCCTCGGCACGTTCCTCGTGCGCTCGGGGATCCTCCAGTCGATCCACGCCTTCGGGGGCTCGACGCTCGGAGCGCCGTTCCTCGCCTTCATCGCCGTGCTGGTCATCGGGTCCGTCGCGCTCGTCGCGTCGCGGCGCGATGCCCTTGCACCCGATGGCGCCCGCTCGTACGCCCCGGTCTCGCGCGAGTCGATCTTCCTGCTCAACAACCTCCTGCTGGTCGGGCTCTGCTTCGTGATCTTCTGGGGCACGTTCTTCCCCCTGATCTCCGAGGCGGTCACGGGCAACAAGGCGAGCGTCGGGCCACCGTGGTTCGACCGCTACACGGTCCCGCTCGCGATCGCGCTGGTGTTCCTCTCGGGCCTCGGACCGCTCATGGCCTGGCGCAAGACGACGCTCCGGGGCGCACGTCGCAGCCTCCAGGTGCCCGCCGCCGTCGCGCTGGTCGTCATGGGAGTGCTGATCGCGCTGGGCGCCGGCGGGAGCATCACCGCCCTTGTCCTGTTCGCGTGCGCCGCGTTTGCGGCGGCCGCGGTCGGGCAGGAGCTGTGGCGGGGCATTGCGGTGCGGCGTGCCACCTCACGCGAGCCCGTGCCCGTGGCGCTCGTGGCGCTCGTGCGTCGCAACCGCCGCCGCTACGGGGGTTACGTGGTGCACGTCGGTATCGCGCTGCTGTTCGTGGGGGTAGCCGCCTCGTCGGCGTTCCAGCACATACGCGATGCGCGGCTGTCGCCTGGCCAGAGCGCTGACATCGGCGGTTACCAGGTCCGCTACGTCCGTGCGACCGGTGCCGTGACGCCCGAAAAGGTGACGCTCGGGGCGGTGCTCGACGTGTCGCGGCGAGGGCATCACGTCACCACCTTGCACACCACGCGCGGCTACTACCCCAGCTCCGATCGCACTGCGGGCCCGGTCTCCCAGTACTTCGACGGCGACTCGACCACCGAGGTCGGGCTCCAGGCGGGCCTCAAGCGCGACATCTGGACGGCCGTGCAGCCGGACGTCGGGGCGATGCAGCGCATGATCAGCGGCATCGACAAGCGCTTCCCGCTCGCGCAGGGCGACACGCAGCGCTTCCTGCTCGACGCGATCGCACAGCGCTACGTGCGCGCACCGCCGCCGGCCGCCTTCCGGCTGATCGTCTCCCCGCTGGTCGAGTGGATCTGGCTGGGGGGGATCGTGCTCGGGATCGGCGGGCTGATCGCCATCTGGCCGCCGCCGCGGGCCGCACACCGCCGCGCCCCGGCGCGTTCGTGGGCGGCCCGGTTGGGCCAGGAGCTCTCGAAGGCATGAGATGCAGCTGATCCTCGTGATGCTCGTCATGTGCCTCGCGGCGACCCTGATCGCCTCGCCGCTGATCTGGCGCCGGCGCGCGGACGCGGGCGACGACGGCGAACCGGTGGCGCTCGAGGCGGCCAAGGAGGCGAAGTTCCGCGAGATCCGCGACGCCGAGCACGATTTCCGGACGGGCAAGCTGTCGCGCGACGACTTCCGCGCCCTCAACCGCGCCCTCCGGGCAGAGGCCCTCGAGCTGCTGCGCCGGCTCGACGCGGCGCGAGGCGAGCGCGACCCCACATGACCCGTGCCCGGCGATCGCCAGCGATGGTCGGGGCGCTCGTCGTGGCGGGCGGTCTCGTGGCTCTGCTGGCCTACGGCGTGCTCGTCAACAGCCCGCAGCGGGGCATCGACGCTGCGCTGGCGGCCGGCAAGCGGCCCGCCGCGCCAGATCTCAGCCTGCCGCCGCTCGGCGGCGGCCACCCGGTTTCGCTGCGCGCCTGGCGCGGCAAGGTTGTGGTGCTCAACTACTGGGCCTCGTGGTGCCCGCCCTGCCGCGACGAGAGCCCGCTGCTTGCGCGCTGGCAGCGTCGTATCGCGGCGCGCGGCGGAACCGTCGTCGGGGTCGATGCCCTCGATGTGACCTCCGACGCCCGCGCGTTTCGTCGCCGCTACCGGCTCGGCTATCCGATGCTACGCGACGGCGACGGCCACTCCCAGCATCGCTTCGGCATCACCGGCTATCCCGAGACGTTCGTGATCGACAGGCGCGGGCGCATCGCCGCCGTTCGGCGCGGGGTGGTGGACGATGCCTTCATGTCGCGCTCGGTGCTGCCCGTTCTGGGGAGCCCGGCGTGAGGCGCGGGGTCGCCGCCCTGGGTGTCGTGGGCGTGCTCGCCCTCGCGCCGGCCGCGGCGGCGGCGGCGTGCCCGCGCGCGAGCATGCCGGACATCGAGGGCCAAGTCATGTGCCTGGTCTGCGGCGTGCCGCTGAGCCTCGCGGACTCGCCTCAAGCCACGCGGGAGCGCCAGTTCATCACCGGCCTGATCGACCGCTGCCAATCGACGGCGCAGATCAAGGCCGCGCTCGTCGCCCAGTACGGACCGCGGGTGCTCGCGCTGCCCAAGGACAGCGGATTCAACGCGACCGCCTACATCGTGCCGCTACTGGTCCTGCTCCTCGGTGCGGGCGCGGCGGTGGCCGCGGTGCGCTGGTGGGCCTCGGGCCGCGGCGTGGCGGAGCCGCCGCCCGTCCTCCCGCCGCCGAGTCGGACCGACGCGCGGCGGCTCGACGCTGAGATGCGTCGCTGGGACCGCTGATCAGCGGTCCGGCGACCTCCAGTCGCACTACATTCTGCTGCAGTTCCGCACGCTAAATGGTCTAAACGTGCCTGGGTCCGGCAAAACCCCCTCTCGGCGGGAGGTGCTCGAGCTGATCGCCGATCCGCTCCGCCTCAGCGTCGTGCGCGCCCTCGAAGAGCGCGGGCGCGCGTCCCTGCCCGAGCTCGCAGAAGCCGCGGGCGTGCACCCGAACACGCTCCGCCCGCACGTCCTCGAGCTCGAGTCGGCCGGCCTACTCGTCTCCGAACGCCGCGTGCTCCCCTCGAGCCGCGGCCGCCCCGGCATCGACTATCGACTCTCCGACCTGTGGGAGCGGACGAGCGCGAACTTCCTCGGGGTGGCCGAGCTGCTCGCGGTCGCGCTGGAACGCGCGAGCCTGCACCCCGACCAGCTGCGCGCCGTGGGCAGCGAGTGGGGGCGCTACCTCCTCGGGCGCCCCGGCAGCCACGACATCGACTCCGAGCTCCCGCGCGTCATGCGCGAGCTGGGCTACGAGGCGAGCGTAGAGGATGACCAGCTCCAGCTCGCCAAGTGCCCGTGCCCGACGGTCGCCCCGGGCACGCCGGAGCTCATGTGCCTGCTGGCCGAAGGCGTCGTGGAGGGCGTGCTCGCCGCCGCCGGCGGCGACCGCACCGCGAGCGGCTTCCATCACGACCGGCAACGCCGCTGCTGCGGCGCGAGGCTGGCTGCCGCAAAGTGACCGCGCGCGGCCCTGCGCCAGGCCTTTAAGCTGCGGGCGTCCGCGCGCTGCACGCGCGGTCGTGGTGCGCCGCCACCTCGGTGTGCGTCATGTAGCGCGTCGTCGTTTCATCCCGGAGAGAGAAGCGGCCGTTGACCATACGAGGCCAATCTGGTGAGGGCTCGACTCGCCACAGGAGGTCCGCGGGCATGCCGGAATCCGCCCCACGGGCGGGATTCCTAGAGCGGAGCGGCGAAGGAATCGAACCTTCCAAGCCTGGGGCTGCCAGGGCCTGCCGATGTTGAACTGCTCGATTGGCAGGGCTTTTGCGCTTGTTTGGTGTGTTTCGGTTTCGGGGCGAGGTGCGGTTGTCGTGGGTCAGATTCGCCGAGTTCGGGACTAGCCTCGAAACGCCGGGAGACCTCCGGCATGCAAGGGAACACCACTGGCTGCCCCACCCCGGGGGGCTGCGAAAGGCGCTCGGCCGGCTGCTCGGCGTTGTCGCCTCCAGGTGATCGCCGGCAACAGCACGAGCTACGGCCTCGACCCGCTTTGACGGTGAGCGACGCTAGCCGCTCGGGGCACGAGCGGATCCGGGCTGCCTGCCGGCATGCTGCCGTGCCCGCAGGGCGGACGTCGGCGTTGGCGCGGTGAGCCGTATCCGCTCGCCGTCGCTCGCGGCAAGTGTGGGCCGGCCGACAGGCCGGGGATCCGGGCTGGCCTGGACCAGCCTTCGTCGCAGGAGCGCATAAGCGATCAGGCCGCCCACCGACGGCACCCACAGCGCGATCGCGTGGTAGACGAGCACCGCGGCGGCCGCCGTCGCCGGGGGCATCCCGTAGAGCGCCAGAGCGCCGGCCAGGCCGCCGTCGAGCACGGCGAGACCACCGGGGATGGGCATCCAGGTCGTCAGGTAGCCCGCGAGGTAGGCGACCACCAGCGCGCCGATCGCCGGCGCGTACCCGAGTCCCCGCAACGACGCCCAGAGCACGGCGATGTCGAAGCCGAGGTAGCCGATCCCCGCCGCCACGCGCCAGCTCGGCCGCGCGGCAGCGCGCTCGGCCTCGCGGATGCCCGCCGCCAGCTCGGACACCCACCCGCGGCGGGAACGGGCGGGGACGAAGCGCCCGACTCCGAGCGCGACGGCGATTGCACCGAGGCCGACGGCGATGGGCACCCCGGCGCGCAGCACGTCGTGCGGGCCGCCCGAGATCCCGGTGGCGAGCAGCGCGCCGCCGGCGGCCAGCGCCGCGACATTGACCCCGCTGGTGAGGAAGAACAGCGCGCTGCTGCGCCGCACGATCCATCCCGAGGGCTTGCCCGCGAGACCCACAAGCCACCCACCGGCCGCCAGGCCGGTGACTCCGCCGCCCGGCAGCAGGGCGCCCGATGCCATCTCGGTCCAGGCGACACGGCGAGCCACGGCCGGCGCCACCGAGCCGAAGAACAAGCGGAACACCGCGACGAAGGCCAGGCACGAGAGCAACTCGAGCAGCAGCGCAGCCACCACCCAGCCTGGGCGCATGTCGTCGGCCCGGTCGAAGATGTCGCCGAGCGAGGGCACCGCCAGCAGCAACGCGACCACCATCGCCACCAGCAGGGCCGCGGACGCAATCCGCCGCGACGCGAGCACCCGCACGGCGGTCCGCGGAAGGGCGATCATCGAGCTTCCGAGTAGGCCGGCTCCGGTGCCTCCAGCCTGGCCTCCGCCTCCTCGACGCGACCCGAGCTGAGCACCGTGCTCGCCACCACAAGGGCGGCCACCACGAGTCCAGCAGCGATGATGAACGCGAGGTGGTAGCCACCGGTAAGCGCCGCGGCGCTCCCGTCGCCCGCGCTCAGGAGATGCTGGGTCCGGGTGGTCGCGAGCGTGGCGAGGACGGCGAGCCCAATCGCGCCGCCGACCTGGAGCGTCGTGTTGACGAGCCCGGAAGCCAGGCCGGCGTCGCTCGGAGTGGCACCGGACATGGCCAGCGTCATCAGCGACGGGAAGGAGACACCTGCGCCCAGGCCGAGCAGGACCATCCCGGGCAGGACGTCGGTCACGTAGTCGCCGCCCACCGGCGCGCGGGCGAAGAGCACGAGTCCCGCCGCGATCAGCACCAGGCTGGGAAGCAGGGTCGCCTTGGGGCCGAAGCGCGTGTTGAGGCGCTCGGAGAAGCCCAGGGACAGCGTCCCGATGACCAGCGTGACGGGCAGGAAGGCCAGGCCGACCTCGAGCGCGTCGTACCCGAGCACCCGCTGGAGGTAGAGCGCGCCGAGGAAGAACATCCCGAACATCCCTGCGACGAAGAGCGCCTGCACCGCGTTCGCACCCGCCACGTTGCGCGAGCGGAAGAGGCGCAGCGGCATCAGCGGGTTGGAGACCCGCGCCTGCCGGGCGACGAACGCGAACAGCAGCGCCAGCGAAACCGCGCCGAGCCCGAGCGTGTGCAGCGAGCCCCAGCCGTGGCTTCCCGCCTCGAGGATCGTGTAGACGCCGAGCATCAGCGCCGAGGTGACGAGCGCGGCGCCGGGCAGATCGGCGCCCCGCTCGATGCCGACCCCCTCATCGCGCTCGACGACCCGCAGGGCGAGCAGCGCGGTCGCGATGCCGATCGGCAGGTTGACGAAGAAGATCCAGTGCCAGCTGACTGCCTGGGTGAGACCACCACCGGCGAGCAGCCCGATCGAGCCACCCGCGGCGGCGACGAAGCTGTAGACGCCGATCGCCTTGGCCTGCTCGCGGGGCTCCCGGAACGTCGTCACGATCATGCCGAGGATGACCCCCGAGGTCAGCGCGCCGCCCGCGCCCTGGACGAAGCGAGCGGCGATCAACAGCCCCTGCGACTGGGCGATCCCGCAGAAGAGGGACGCGCCGATGAAGACCGCGAGCCCGGCGAGGAAGACGCGCCGGCGGCCGAGCAGGTCGCCGAGCCGCCCGGCAAGGAGAAGCAGCCCTCCGAACGCGATCAGGTAGGCGTTCACCACCCAGGCCAGGCTCGACTGCGAGAAGCCGAGGTCGTCCTGGATGGATGGAAGGGCGACGTTCACGATCGTCGCGTCGAGGACGATCATCAACATTCCGACGCAGAGCACGACGAGCGCGATCCAGCGCCTGCGGTTGGTTGCTGCCTCGGTCACGGGCCTGCTCCTTCCCGGTCGGGTGCCGTCGAGGCAGGATGCGGCGCGGGCAGCGCACCGGGAATACGGCTATCTGGCGTCGGTACGGGGGGGAAACCGCACCAGTGGCGCTCACGCGCGCAAGAAGGCGAGCACCGCCAGGACGCGGCGGTGATCCTCCACCGCGGGGGAGAGGCCGAGCTTGTCGAAGATGCTGGTCACGTGCTTTTCGACGGCCCGCTCGCTGACGACGAGCTGGTCGGCGATCGCCTGGTTCGTGCGACCCTCCGCCATCAGCGACAGGACCTCTCGCTCGCGCGGCGTCAGTTGGGCCAAGGGGTTGTCACGCCGGCGCCGCCCCAGCAGGTGGGCCACGACCTCTCGGTCGAGGGCCGATCCGCCCTCGCCCACCCGGCGCACCGCCTCGACGAAGCGGTCGACGTCCGCCACACGGTCCTTGAGCAGGTAGCCCGTCCGCTCGGCGCTCTCGCCCAGCAGATCGACCGCGTATTCCTCCTCGACGTACTGCGAGAGCACGAGCACCGCGGTCCCGGGCAGGCGGCTGCGGATCTCCAGGGCCGCGCGGAGCCCGTCGTCGGTCTGGGTCGGCGGCATCCGAATGTCGATCACCGCCACGTCGGGCCTGTGCGCCGAGACCTTGCGGATCAGGTCCTCCGCGTCTCCCGCCTGCCCCACGACCTCGAAGCCGTTCTCCCTGAGCAGACGAACGACGCCCTCGCGGAGGAGCACCGAGTCCTCGGCCACGACTACGCGCACGGGCCCTCGCTCTCACGGCGCCGCCTCGGACCGTCGTCCTGCGCTGCCCTCGATGGAAACCCGCCCATCGCCTCCGCATTGTTTCGCGATGGCGCGCGTCGCGCGGTACGGCTAGCCGCAGGCGGGCGATGGTGAGCGTGCGATCAGCCTGGCCACGCCGGGCCGCCTGCGCCGGTGCCGCCCATGCCGGATGCGACGCCAGAAGCTCACGGCCGGTCACCCCTCCTGCGCCCCGAACAGCTCCGCTCGGAGGGTCGCGATCTCGCTCACCGCGGCGGCGACGTAGAGGCCGCGCTGGTACTCGACCTCCGCCTCGAGATCGGCCGTGTACGCCCTTACGTCCAGCAGCCCCTCCCGCCCCGCGACCACGCGCTCGGCCTCGAGCCGGGCCAGATCGTCGCGTGCGGCCAGAGCGCTGATCGCGGACCTCGAGAAGATGATCGCCTGCTCCATGACTGGGCTACCTAGCGTTCGGCCCGCGCGCGGGGTCGAGGGATACCCGAAGGGGTCCTTGAGGCCGCCCCCGGCGTGCCCGCTTCGAGGCCAGCGCCCTGCGGGACTCCTCGGCCTCGCGGCGCCGCTCCGTGATCATCGCCTCAACCATCTCGAGCGTCAGCCTGGAATTCATGGACCGAGCGTGACGCAGCGCTGCGCCGCTGCCAGTGAGGCCTCCCGGTCAGCGAGGGTGCGGGTAGCCGTATGTCAATCGCGTCCTCGCACGGCGACAATTGACGCCGATGGAAGAGATGACCGTACTCGTCGTCGACGACCATGCCGGGTTTCGCGCCTGCGCCCGCCACCTGCTCCAGCGCGAGGGCTGCCGCGTGGTGGCCGAAGCTGCGGACGGCGCTTCAGGCATCGCGCGGGCGCGCGAGTTACGGCCCCAGTTGGTGCTCGTGGACGTGTTCCTGCCGGACATCGACGGCTTCGAGGTCGCTGCTCGCCTGGCGGACCTCGACGCGCCGCCCGCGGTTGTCGTCATCTCGAGCCGCGATCGATCCGAGCTCGAGCCGTTCATCGCCGACAGCACCGCCCGCGGCTTTGTGCCCAAGCACGAGCTCTCCAGGGAGTCGATCGAGGAGCTGCTCTGATGCGTGCGGTCGTGGGGGAGGACTCGGTGCTGCTGCGTGAGGGGATCGTGCGCCTGCTCGAGGAGAACGGCATCGAGGTCGTAGGGCAGGCGGGAGACGCCGACGATCTCGTGCGCAAGGCCGCGGCGCACAAGCCGGACGTCGCGCTCGTGGACATCCGGATGCCGCCGACGGGCACCGACGACGGGCTGCGAGCGGCCCGCGAGATCCGCAGACGCACCCCTGGGACAGGCGTGCTTGTGCTGTCCGAGTACCTCGATGAGGAGTACGCCCTCCAAGTGCTCGCCGATGCCACCGGCGGCGTCGGCTACCTGCTGAAGGACCGCGTCGTCGACGTGGAGCCGTTCGCCGAGGCCGTGGGGCGCGTGGCGGCAGGCGGCTCGGCACTCGACCCTGAGGTCCTGGCGCAAGCTGTGGCCCGGGCGCGCAGCGCGGACCCGCTCGCCGCGCTCAGCCGGCGCGAGCGCGAAGTGCTCGCGCTCATGGCCGAAGGACGAACGAACTACGCGATCGCCAAGCGACTCGTCATCACCGAGAGCGCGGTCGAGAAGCACATCAGCCGGATCTTCGACAAGCTTGGACTGTCGCCGGCGGCGAGAGACCACCGCCGGGTGCTCGCCGTGCTGACCTACCTCCGCTCGCAGTGAGCGCGCTGCCCGGCTACGGGTCCGGGATCTGGGCCTCGATGCGGGTGCCCTGGCCCGCCGGGCTCTCCACGTCGAGCCGGCCGCCGAACGCCTCGACCCGAGCAGTGAGCCCGCGCAGGCCCGAGCCGCGCGTCGGATCGGCGCCGCCGACGCCGTCGTCGCTGACCGTGACGGTCGCGCAGCCGTCGGAGTGGCGGATGCACACCGTCGCGCGAGAGGCCTGGGCGTACTTGGCGACGTTGGTGATCGCCTCGGCCGCGACGTAGTAGGCCGCAGTCTCCACCGGCGGCGCGAGCCGGTCACCGGGTAGCTCGCTGATCTCGACGGGCACGGCCGCCCGCTCGCCCAGCGCTCGGAGCGCGGGCCCGAGCCCGCGCTCGGTGAGCAGGACGGGGTGGAGGCCGCGCGCAAGCTCCCTCAGCTCGTCGAGCCCCCGGCCGAGACTCTCGCGCGCTGTCGCGAGAACATCCGCCGCCGTGGGCGGGTCGTCGTCGAGCTTCGCGTCGACCTCACGTAGCTGGAGCGCGACGGAAACGAGGCGCTGCTGGGCGCCGTCGTGCAGGTTGCGCTCGAAGCGCCGCCGCTCGGCGTCGCCGACCTCGACCAGCTCCGCGCGGGACGCAGCCAGTCTCTCGCGCGCGTCGGCGTTGGCGAGCGCCTGTCCAATTAGGTCGGCGAAGTCGCAGAGCTGCTCCTCGAGGTCCTCCGGAAGGGGCTCATCCGATTCACTCGCGGCGACGAGGGCCCCCCAAACACGGCCACCGACACGGACCGGCGCCGCGACGGAGGCTCGGTAGCCCGCCCTGCGCAGCGTCTCCGCGAGATCGCCGGCCACATCCTCATAGCGATCCACCCGCTGCGGCTCGCCGGTGCGCAGGACCTTCGAGACCACCGTGTCGCCGTCGAGGTCGAGCGTCGTGCCGACCGGCAGACGCAGCCGGCCGTCCCTGCTCCACCCGCCGACTGCAGTCGCGGAGTCCACGCCGTGGTACTGGACGATGGACGCAGCGGGGAGGCCGAGGAGCCGGCCCACCTCCTCGGTTACCTGGTGGAACAGGCTGCTCGGCGATGCCTCCGTCGCTACGAGCGTCGCGACCCGGCGGAGCGCCGCCTGCTCGTCGGCGAGGGCACGCTGCGCGGCCTCACTCGCCTCGAGGGCGCGCGCCGCCCTGGTGCGCTCGGCCGTCACGGCGGCGAGGACAAGCGAGGTGAGACTCGCCGTCGCGATGAAGACCTGGGTGGCGAGCAGGCTGTCGGTGATCGATTCGCGTACGAACGGCCCGCTCTGCTCGGCGGTGTTCCAGACCGTGATGCCGCAGACCACGACGATCGCCGTGGCGGCGCCGCGCGGCCCCAGGCGAAGCGCCGCCCACAGGAGCACGGGAAACACGACGTAGGGCACGTCGCGCTGGGGCGCCAGCTCGGACAGCACCACGAGCACGACGAGCCCGACCAGGCCCTCCAGCACGTCGCGCCGCTGGATGTCCTTCAAGCCGCGCGTCGCCCAGGTCAGGATCACCGGCGCCACCACGAGCACACCGGTGGCGTCGCTGAGCGACCAGGTGCGGAGGACCCGACCGAGCTGATCCGGCCCGATGACGTCGCCGAGTCGCAGCGCGGGCGGTCCGAAGGCGGCGCTCACCAGCGCTGCCACGAGCGCGCAGACGACGAGCGCGCCAACCTCGACCGTGCGCTCGAGCGCGGTTCGCCGGCCCACCAATCGCCGGAGCAAGAGCGCGGCCAGAACCAGGGCCAGCGTGTTGCCGACGGTCTGGCCGATGACGGTACCGAGCGGCGTCGAGTAGTCGCCGAGGAGGAGATCGCCGATGACGATGCCCGGCCAGAGCCGTATGCCGTAGACGAACAGCAGGGCGAGGCCGACTCCCGCGGGCGGCCACAGGGCTGCGACCGCACCGTTCAGGTAGGCGAGCTCGAGGCCTATGCGGCCGGCCGCGTAGTACGCCGCGGTGACGAGCGCCACGCCCCCGGCGTAGAGCACCAGGCGCCTGCGATTCATGCGAGGCGACGCCACGGCGACAGCGGAACCAGCGCCCCAAGCCATGCCTCCTGTGAGTGTAGGTGGGGTTGAGGGCGCCCGCCGTGTCCCGGTCAGACGATCGGCAACCGGGCCCTCAACACGGGTTCCCCGCCGAGCCGGCTCTCGCATTCCAGCGTCCCGTTCAAGGTTTCGATGCGGTCGCGCAGGCCCTCCAGCCCGGAGCCGGGTCGCGAGATCGGAACCGCGTGGGGGTTGTCACCAACGCCGTGTCCGAGTCGGGGCCGCAGTACGCGACGCCCTGCGGAGGCCAGAGATGTCCGTTCGCCCCGGCGTCGGGGAAGAATGACTTGGCGCCGCCGGGTCTAGCGGCCGAAGTAGCGCGCGGCGGCGAA
>JBJMKX010000029.1:0-18433 GCA_045805605.1 Solirubrobacteraceae bacterium | reverse complement strand
GTGCTTGATGCCGCGCTTGTTGAGCTCGGCCGACAGCAGCTCGGAGACCTCGACCGAGATCGTGCCGACGAGGACCGGCTGGCCGCGCTTGTGGCGCTCCTCGATCTCGCTGACGACCGCATTCCACTTGCCGCCCTTGGTCTTGAAGACCTGGTCGTTGCGGTCGGCGCGGACCATCGGCTGGTTGGTCGGGACCTGCACGACCGGCAGCTTGTAGATCTTCATGAACTCGTTGGCCTCGGTCAGCGCCGTGCCCGTCATGCCCGCGAGCTTGTCGTACATGCGGAAGTAGTTCTGCAGCGTGATCGTCGCGAGGGTCTGGTTCTCCTCCTGGACGCGCACGCCCTCCTTGGCCTCGACGGCCTGGTGCAGGCCCTCCGACCAGCGCCGGCCCTCGAGGATGCGGCCGGTGAACTCGTCGATGATGCGGACCTCGCCGTCGATCACCGCGTAGTCGACGTCGCGCTTGTACAGCGACTCCGCCTTCAGCGACTGGTGGAGGTGGTTGACGAGCGGGCCGTTCTCGGCGCGGTACAGGTGGTCGATGCCGAGGAAGCGCTCGGCCTTGGCCACGCCGCGCTCGGTGACCGCGACGGTCTTGTGCTTCTCGTCGAACTCGAAGTCGAAGTCGGCGACGTAGTCCTTCTTCGCCCGCGGGTCGAGGCCGTCGGGGCGCTTGCCGGGCTCCATGTTGCGCGCGAGCTTGGCGAACTGGACGTAGAGCTCGGCGGCCTGCTCGGGGGCGCCGGAGATGATCAGCGGCGTGCGGGCCTCGTCGATGAGGATGTTGTCGACCTCGTCGACGACGGCGAACGGATGGCCGCGCTGCACCTTCTCCTCGAGCGCGGAGGCCATGTTGTCGCGCAGGTAGTCGAAGCCGAACTCCGAGTTGGTCCCGTACGTGACGTCCGAGCCGTACGCGACCTGCTTGTCCTCGTAGTTCATCATGTTCTGGAGGACGCCGACCGACACGCCCAGCGCGTTGTAGATCGGCGACATCCACTCGGCGTCGCGGCGGGCCAGGTAGTCGTTGACCGTGACGACGTGGACGCCGGTGCCCGGCAGCGAGTTGAGGACCACTGCGAGCGTGGCGGTGAGGGTCTTGCCCTCGCCGGTCTTCATCTCGGCGATGGCGCCCTCGTGGAGGACCATGCCGCCGATGAGCTGGACGTCGAAGTGGCGCATCCCGAGCGTGCGCCGGGACGCCTCGCGCACGAGCGCAAAGGTCTCGGGCAGCAGGTCGTCGAGGGACTCGCCGTTGCGGGCGCGCTCGCGCAGGGCGTCGGCGTGCTCGCGCAGCTCCGAGTCCTCCAGGAGCTCCATCTCCGGTTCGAACGCGTTGATCTGGTCCACCCGCTTGGCGAACTGCTTGAACTGCTTGGACTCGCCCATACGCAGGGCGCGTTCGAGGACCGACATGCTGGCTAGCGTAGCGAGGGGGATGGGGTGGCTGGGTCAGATGCGTTCCTAGGCCATAGCTTGGCGTTCCTGGGTCGGGACGCAGGGGTGAAGCCGTACTAAGCACTGCGAACCCCGAGGACCTAGCCAGGTGCGGCGAGAATGGCCTAGGCCGCCGGCGAAATGCCGCCGATGCCGCTCTGGGCCCGGGACTCGCGGCGCTTGCGGCGCTTGTCGCGGTGGCGCTTGACCTGCCGCGAGAGCTCCTCGGCGCACAGCTTGATCGAGTGGTCCATGTCGCGGGACCGATCGCAGGCCCGGAGGGTCACGCCCTTGAGGTGCAGGGTGACCTCTGCCACCTGAGAGTCCGCGATGGCGGGGTTCCGCTCCTCCCTCAGCTCCACCTCCAGCTCGGCAAGCGGCGAGACCTGCTTGGCGACCTTGTCGAACCGCCGCTCGATCCTCTGGGTGAGCTCGTCGGTGATGGGAGTGTTGCGACCCTTGACCTCGATACGCATCGGGGCTCCCTCTCGCTCGTGGACCGGTGACACGCATGGTAAGCGCTCACAGCGTGCGCGAATAGGTGATCGCGGCCACGCGCCGGGCGCCCGCGGCGCGCAGCGCCCCCGCACAGGCATGCAACGTCGCGCCGGTCGTGTGGACGTCGTCGACCAGCAGGACACGCGTCGGCGCGGGACGGCTTGCCTCGATCCGCAAACGCCCGGCGGCGCGGCGGTCGCGGGCACGCGCGCCGAGCTGGCGCGACGCAGGGCCGGTGCGGCGCAGGCAGGGCACGACCGGCAGCCCCGTGCGGCGCGCCAGACCGCGCGCGAGGAGCGCGGCGGGGTCGAAGCCGCGCCGGCGGGCGCGGGCGCGGTCGGGCGGCACGGGGACGAGGGCGTCGGCTTGTTCGAGCAGCGCGGCCGGGGCGACCGCCGCCATCTGGGCCGCCATGGCATCGGCCAGCGCGAGCCGGTTTTCGAACTTCAGCGCCCGCACCGCCGCGCGGGCGGAGCCGGCGTGGGCGACCGGCGCCCAGGACGCGTCGAAGGCGAGCCGGCTCCCGGGACACGGCCCGCAGGGCGCTGGGAGCGCGCATCGTGGGCAGCGCGGACCCCGAAGCCAGGGCAACCCGCGGCGGCACGTGCCGCACAGCGGCTCGGTCGCATCGCGGACCGGGCGGCCGCAGGCGCAGCAGGCCGGTGGGGCGAGGGTGGCAACAAGCTCTGCGATGGCGCGGTGCATGGGCGTTGGGCGTTGGGCCTTGGGCGAAGCTTTGCTCCGCCGGTGCCACCCGTTGCGCTCGCATTGCCACAATCCACGCACTTGTTCGCCGTCTCCTACGCGTGGACGTTCGATCCCGGCCCGCTCGCCGCCGTCGGGATCGTGGGGGGCCTCTACCTCGCCCGGTGGATGCGCGTGCGCCGCCACGACGGCTCCCGGGGCGCCGGGGGCTGGCGGCTTGTCTCCTTCCTGGCCGGCCTCGCGCTGATCCTGGTCGCGCTCGTGTCGCCGGTGGACGAGCTGGGGGACCAGCTCTTCTTCATGCACATGACGCAGCACATCGTGCTGCTCGACCTCGCGCCGATCCTCTGCATCCTCGGCCTGACCCGCGTGCTGCTGCGCCCGGTCACGCGCCGCATCCACCGCGTCGAGCAGGCGGCCGGCTTCCTGGCCCACCCGGTCTTCGCGGTCGTGCTCTACGCGGCGACGATCTGGACCTGGCACGTGCCGGCCCTCTACGACGCGGCGCTGCGCCACCCGCTCGTCCACGTCGTCGAGCACCTGACCTTCCTGTCCGCCGGGCTCCTGTTCTGGTGGCACCTCCTCTCGCCCATCCGCAGCCGCTTCCGGCTCGGCGGCCTCGGTCCCGTGGCCTACGTGGCCGCCACCAAGCTGCTCGTCGGGGCGCTCGGCATGGCGATCACGTTCTCGCCCGACCTGCTCTACGACTGGTACGGCCACTTCGGCGTCATCTGGGGCATGACGCCGCTTGCGGGCCAGCAGGCCGGTGGCGCGCTCATGACGGTCGAGCAGGAGACGATTCTCGGCATCGTGCTGATCACCCTGTTCGTTCGCGCGCTGGGTGAGGAGGACCGCCGCGAGGCGCGCGCGGAGCGGTACGGCGGGCCAGCGGCGTAAGCCATAGCTCGGCGTTCCTGGCTCGGGGACGCCCGGGTGAAGCCGTGCCAGGCACGGCGAAGCCGGAGGACCTAGCCAGGGGCGCCGAGAATGGCTTTAGCCTGCGTTCGGCGCGTCCTGCTGGAAGCCCGGCGGCTGCTCGTCGTCCTCGTCGGCGTCGGCAGGCACGCCGAGCGGCGCGTCGGGGACCTCGGGCTCGGCGGCATCGGGCGGGTCGCCGGCGGTCTCGTCGGAACGGTCGGGGGCTTCGTCGATCATGCGCCCGGTCTTCCCTCCCACGGGCGCAGGTACGCCTGCTGCTCGGGGGTGAGCGCGTCGATCTCGACACCTAGGGACTCGAGCTTCAGGCGCGCGACCTCGCGGTCGATCGCCCCGGGCACCGGGTGGACGCCGGGCTCGAGCTCGTCGCCACGGGTGACCAGCTCCTGCACGGCGAGCGCGTGCAGCGCGAACGACACGTCCATGACCGCCGCGGGGTGGCCCTCGGCGGCGGACAGGTTGACCACGCGGCCGCCGGCGAGCAGGTACACGCACCGGTCGCCGATCTCGTGCTCGGTGACCAGCGGCCGCACGTGGCGCGCCGGCCCCAGCGCCGGCACGTCGATCTCGACGTCGAAGTGCCCGGCGTTGGCGAGGATCGCTCCGTCCTTCATCCGCTCGAAGTGCTCGCGACCCAGGACGCCGCGCACGCCGGTCACGGTCACGAACACGTCGCCGCGTTCGGCGGCCGCGAGCGCCGGCATGACCTCGAACCCCTCCATGCGGGCCTCGAGCGCCGCCATCGGGTCGACCTCGCACACGATCACCGAGGCGCCGGCGCCGCGGGCCCGCTGGGCCACCCCGCGGCCGGTGGCGCCGTAGCCGAGCACGACCACCGTATGCCCCGCGAGCAGGACGTTGGTGGCGCGCAGGATGCCGTCGAGCGTGGACTGGCCGGTGCCGAAGCGGTCGTTGAAGGTGCGTTCGCTCAGCGCCTCGTTGACCGCGAGCACGGGGCAGCGCAGGGGCATCGCCCGCAGCCGTACCAACCCGGTCGTGGTCTCCTCGGTCGCGCCGGCCAGCGCGTCGTCGGTGTGCGCCGCCTCGATGAGGTCGGCGCCATCGTCCATGACCACCGCCGGAGACCGACCGGCCAACTCGGCGATGTGCGCGGCGTAGGCGTCGGCGCCCTCCCCGCGGGCGGCGAGGACCTCGAGCCCGTCGTCGGTCAGCGCCGCGACGACCTCGTCCTGGGTCGAGAACGGGTTCGCGGCACAGAGAGCAACCTCCGCCCCGCCGTCCCGGAGAGCCTCAACGAGGACGGCGGTCTCCGCCGTGACGTGCAGGCACGCACAGACCCGCTTGCCGTCCAGCGGTCGCTCGGACGCGAAGCGGTCGCGGATCGAGCGGACGACCGGCATCTGCCTGGCCGCCCACTCGATGCGCGCGCGCTCTAGTACCGGTACTGCTCCGACTTGTACGGGCCCTCGACGGGCACGCCGATGTACGCCGCCTGGTCCGGCGTGAGCTCGGTCAGCCGCACGCCGAGCGCGTCGAGGTGCAGGCGGGCCACCTTCTCGTCGAGGTACTTGGGGAGCACGTAGACGCCGGTCTCGTACTCGTCGTTGCGCCCGAACAGCTCGATCTGGGCGATCACCTGGTTGGTGAACGAGTTCGACATCACGAACGACGGATGGCCGGTCGCGTTGCCGAGGTTCAGCAGCCGGCCCTCGGACAGGACGATGATGGCGTGGCCGTCCGGGAAGACCCACTTGTCGACCTGCGGCTTGATGTTGACCTTCTCGATGCCCGGCGTTCGAGCCAGGCCCGCCATGTCGATCTCGTTGTCGAAGTGGCCGATGTTGCCGACGATCGCCTGGTGCTTCATCCGCGCCATGTGGTCGGCGGTGATGATGTCCCGGTTGCCGGTGGCGGTGATGAAGACGTCGGCCGTCTCGACCACGTCGTCGAGCCGCACGACGTCAAGCCCCTGCATCGAGGCCTGCAGCGCGCAGATCGGGTCGACCTCGGTGACGACGACGCGCGCGCCCTGGCCGCGCAGCGACTCGACGCAGCCCTTGCCCACGTCGCCGTAGCCGCAGACCACGCAGACCTTGCCGGCCAGCATGACGTCGACGGCGCGGTTGATGCCATCAACCAGCGAGTGGCGGCAGCCGTAGATGTTGTCGAACTTCGACTTGGTAACGGAGTCGTTCACGTTTATGGCGGGGAAGAGCAGGTCCCCGGTCTCGGCCATCTGGTACAGGCGGCCGACCCCCGTGGTGGTCTCCTCGGTCACCCCCTGGATGCCCTCGCCGATCCGCGTGAAGCGTTGCGGGTCCTCGCCCAGCGAGCGCTGCAACAGGCGCAGGATCACCCCAAGCTCCTCGGACTCGGCCGAGGCGGGATCGGGCACGGCGCCGGCCCTCTCGTAGTCGGCGCCCTTGTGGACGAGCAGGGTGGCGTCGCCGCCGTCGTCGAGCAGCATGTTCGGGCCTATGACACCCTGCCCACCCTCCCAGCGCAGGGTCTGCTCGATGCACCACCAGTACTCCTCGAGCGTCTCGCCCTTCCAGGCGTAGACGGGCACGCCGGCGGCCGCGATCGCCGCGGCGGCGTGGTCCTGGGTCGAGAAGATGTTGCATGAGGCCCACCGGACCTCGGCGCCGAGGGCCACCAGCGTCTCGATCAGGACGGCGGTCTGGACGGTCATGTGCAGCGAGCCGGTGATGCGCGCGCCGGATAGCGGCTTGCTCTCCGCGTACTCGCGGCGGGTCGCCATCAGGCCGGGCATCTCGTGCTCGGCCAGCTCGATCTCGCGGCGGCCGAAGTCGGCCAAGCCGATGTCGGCGACCTTGAAGTCCTCGGTCTTGGTGGTGGTGGTCATGCCTTCTCCGTGACGGGGGTGGGCGATGGGCTGACCGCCTGAAGCAGGCGCTCGTGCTTTTCCTGTTCCCAGCGCAGCCAGTCGGCGGCGTCGACGTGCTCGGGCTTGGCCGGCTCGGCCGCAAACCAGCGGTCGATGGCGAGCCGCAGGTCGACGTCGGCCCGCATCCGGGCCGCGAAGCCGAGATCGGACAGCCCGAGCTCGAAGCGCTCGAGGAGCTCGCGCAGCGTCCGGAGGCGCTGCAGCTCGGCAGGGCCGTAGAGCCGGTAACCCGAGCTCGACCGCCGCGGAGCGACGAGTCCGCTGCTCTCGATGTACCGGAGCATGCGCGGCGACCAGCCCGTAGTTTCGGAAGCCTGGTGGATCGTTAGGGCGTCCATCGGGGGGGCGTAACCCTAACACGTCTATGTCAAGGTTGACGCTCGCCGTTTCCGTCGATGAGGGCCAGCGCCTGCTCGCGGTCCGGCACGACGTTGAGGACCCGCTGGAGCCCGGTCAGCTCGAACACCCGGCGCAGCCGGGGGTCGGTGTTGATGACCACGAGGCGCCCGCCCTTGCGCTCGATGCGCCGCATCGAGTTGGTCAGGGCGCCGAGGCCGGAGGAGTCCAGGAACGAAGCCCTCGAGAGATCCACGACGATCCAGCACTGGCCCCGCTCGAGGCAGGCCCCCAGCCGCTGCTCGAGGGCGGGCGCGCTCCACAGGTCGAGGTCGCCGGTGACCGCAACGAACACGGTCTGCTCGCTGAACCCCTCGTCGGTCAGGGTGAAGGGGCTGCGCACGCTGGCGACGATCTTGGCACAAAAGGTTTACTGAGTAGACCGCTGGATCACTTCAAGCGCGTTCGCCTTGGTCCGATGCGGAGATGGCCTGAACGACCGCGGGCCCGGCTAATCCGCGGTCGCCATCTTGGCCTTGAGCTCGTCGATGACCGCGACCGGGCTCGGGTCGGCGCCGCGCAGCACCGCCCGGTAGACCGAGACGAGGTCGCCGAGCAGGACGAGCGAGAATACGCGCGCCAGCGTCGTCTCCCCCTCGCCCTCGACCACGTAGGTCTCCTTGGTGGCGGGCGCGATGAGCTCCCGGGTAAGCGCGATGCGGCGCCGCTCGCGCGGGTGCAGATCGGTGTCGTCGAGGAAGACGGCGCCGAACGGACCGAGGCCGTCGGCGCCGCCCCAGCCAACGATCTCGTTGTGGTCGAGCTCGGGCAGCTCGTGTGAGAACGCCGGCACCTTGGCGTTCTCGTTGAGCTGGGTCTTCCAGCGGTAGGCCACCGGTATGGTCGGGCCGGCCCCGGCGATGACCGTTATCGTGCCATCAAGACCGCGGGCGAGGCGCTTGGCGAGCGCGTTGTCGGCACCCGACGGCCCCCACTTGTCGGTCAACCCCTCCATCTGCGCGGCGGCGACGTCGACCTCGCTGCGCAGCTCCGGGCCGACGCCGCACAGGGCGGCGACCTCCATGGCGGCAACCGTCATGTAGGCGACCGCGCCGCGCGGCTGCAGCCCGCCCGGCAGCGGAATGACCGGCACCCGGTCCTCGCGCGCCGCCTCGGCCAGACGGCCCCCGGTGGTCACGACGATGCGGCGGGCGCCGAGCGCTCCAGCGGCGTCGTAGCTCGCAAGCGTCTCCTCGGTGTTGCCGGAGTACGAGGAGCACAGGACGGTCACCTCGGGCGAGGTCCAGGCCGGCAGCCCGTAGCTGCGAGTGACCACGATCGGGCGCGACGCCTGGTCCCCCAGCGCCGCGCGGGCCAGGGCGCCACCGATCGCGGACCCGCCCATGCCGGCAACGACGAGCCCGCCGGGGGCGTCGATCGGCTCCAGCATGGCCGACTCGACGCGCCACAAGGCATCGCGCAGCTGCGAGGGGAGGTCGAGGACGTCGGCGACCAGGTTCGTCGAGTCGACCGCGGCGACGGCGTCGACGGAGAGCGGGTCCGTCACGGATCGGGATACAACACCATCGCGGCGCGCGACGGCGCGCCAGCCCGTGCAACGATGTCGGCGATGATCGCGCGGCGCTGGAGAGGGTGGGCCGACAGCCCCGCAGCGGCCGACGCCTACATGGCCCACTTCGACGAGGCGGTGCGGCCCAAGCTCGAGGGGACCATGGTTTCGTCGACGCGACGGTAGAGCGCGTCGGCGACGACGGCGCCGGCATCGAGATCGTCGTCGTGACGCGTTGGGCGTCGCTGCACGCCATCCGCACCTTCGCCGGCGACGAGCTCGAAACCGCCGTGGTCGAGCCAGAGGCCCAGTCCGTGCTCGCGGATTACGACCGGAGGGTCCACCACATCGAGCTGGCCGAGGGGGAGGCCTTCGGCCACCTCGAGCTGGTCGACGTTCCGGCCGAGGCGGCCGCCCACGAGCCGTGGTTCAACGAGACGCTGGCCCGCGTCAACGATGCCGTCGTCCGCCTCGGGGTGATCGACGGCGAGTTCCATTGGCACAAGCACGATGACCAGGACGAGTTCTTCCTCGTCCTCGACGGTGAGCTGCTCATCGACATCGCCGGCGGCGAGACCATCACGCTCGACGTGCACCAGGCCTGCACGGTGCCGAAGGGGGTCGTGCACCGCACCCGCGCGCCTCGGCGCACCACGGTCGTGATGGTCGAGGCGGCGGACGTCAGCCCGACCGGCGACTAGGGGTCCGCGCCAACCGCGCTCGCTTCCCGAGCGCCAAACGCGCTCGCGCGCGAGCGCTCTAGAACAAGATCGCGTTTTCCGGCAGCTCGACGCCCGGGAAGATCCGGGCGCCCGCGCGCAGCACGTTGCCCGCGCCGACGGTGACGCCCTCGCCGAGCACCACGCCGCCCTCCAGGTGCGTGTTGGCGCCGACCCGCGCGCCCGGGCCGATGATGCAATGGCGCAAGCTGCAGCCGGGCCCGACCTCGGCCCCGTTGAGCACGACGGCGCTCTCGACGATCGTGTCCTCGCCGATCTTGACCCCGTGGCCGAGCACGGCCTGCGAGCCCACGCGCGCGCCCTGGCCGACCTTGCATTCGCCACCGACCAGCGCCGGCGGGATGATCCGGCCGTCGGCCTGGACGTCGGGAGCGACCTCGAGGTAGGAGCTCCCGAGCCGCTCGCCGACCGTCGTCTTGACCGTGCGCTCGAGGATGTCGAACGTCGCCTGCAGGTACGTCTCCGGCGTCCCGATGTCGAGCCAGTAGCCCTCCTGCGGGTACGCGTACAGGCCCTCGCCCACGAGCCCGGGGAACACCTCGCGCTCGATCGAGATGTTCACGTCGCGCTCGAGCGAGGAGAGCACGTCGCGCTCGAGCACGTACGCGCCGGCGTTGATGAGGTTGGTGTCGATCTGGTCGATCGACGGCTTTTCGAGGAACTCCCTGACCTGGCGGTCGTCGTGGATTCGCACGAGCCCGTAGCGCGACGGGTCCTCGACCGGGATCAGCGCGATGGTCGCGCGGGCGCCGGTGCGCTCGTGCTGCGCGATCTGGGCCGAGAGGTCCATGTCGGTGAGGACGTCGCCGTTGAGGATCAGGAAGCGCTCGTCGAGCAGCGGCTCGGCGAACTTGACGGCACCCCCGGTGCCGAGCGGCCGGGGCTCCTCGACGTAGCGGATGCGGAGTCCGAACTGCGTGCCCTCCCCCAGCACGTTGCGGACGCCGGCGGCCATGTAGCCGCACGACATGACGACGTCGTCGACGCCGTGACGCTTTAGCCACTCGAGCAGGTAGGTGATGAACGGGCGGTCGACGAGCGGCACGACCGGCTTGGGCACCGTAGAGGTCAGGGGCCGCAGCCGCGTGCCCTCGCCGCCCGCGAGGATCAGGGCCTGCATGCCCTCAGCGCCTCCCGATGCCCTCGTAGACGAGCCCCGCGCCGGCGATGCGGGCCGGGTCGAGCGCGTTGCGCCCGTCGATGACGACGTCGCCGCGCATGCGCGAGGCCACCTCCGCCCAGTCGAGGTCGGCGAACTCCGGCCATTCGGTGACGAGCACGACCGCGTCGGCGCCGTCGATGGCGGCGAGCGCCGAGTCCGAGAAGTCGACGCCCTGCATGAGCCCCCGCGCGGCGTCCTCGGCGACGGGGTCGTACGCCCGCACCCGCGCGCCGTCGGCCTCCAGCCGGCCGGCGAGCACGAGCGACGACGCCTCGCGCATGTCGTCGGTGTTGGGCTTGAACGCAAGACCGAGCAGCGCGACTTCGCGGCCGGCGAGCGACCCAAGGTGCTTCTGGAGCTTGGAGATGACGCGCCGCTTCTGGAGCTCGTTGACCTCGATGACGGCGGTCAGGAGCTGGAAGTGGTAACCGGAGTTGCCGGCGAGCTGCTTGAGGGCCGAAACATCTTTGGGAAAGCACTGATGGACCGAAATCCCGTGTGAAGTGATCACGGTATGGCTTCCCGGCACTTCGAGCGAGTAAACAGAGCCGCGGTGCTGCTGCCGCTTCACATCGGTCACGCGCAGCCATGCCGGTCCGTCGTTGAACCGTCGGTAGCCGGTTGGGGCGATGCGCTTCGACTGCCGGGCGACGCTCGCGAGCACGCCCGGCTGATCGCGCTCGGGCACGAGCTCGATCGCCCGCTCGACCTGGTCTGCGCCGGAGATGCGCAGCCAGTGGGTGTCCTTCGTCGACTTCTTCGTCCGTCTGATGCGCTGCGAGGCCACGATGCCGAGGTCGCCGAGCAGACGATGAACACCGTCAGCAAGCTCGTCGCTGATCGTGCGGAACTCAAGGATGACGCTCGGCCCGCCGTTGACAAGCGACCACGATCCGTCGCCCTCCCACAGGCCTGAGAGCAGCGTCCACTTGTCTTCGTCTGGCCGGTCCCAGATCAGGTCGGGGAGACGCTGCTCGTAGCTATTGCGGCCGAGCCCCAGGACCTGGGTCCACCAGGCGGCGAGCAAGCGGGAGTTGACGGTTACCTTGTGCGACGTCGGCACCAGGTTCGACCGAGCGATGATGCCGTTGCGCATCCAGAACGCAACTACCTCATCGACCAGGTGCTGCTCGCGCTCCCGGTGGAATGACCAAAAGAGCGAACCGCGGTCACCGTTGAATGTGCAGCAGCCCTCCGCGATGTACAGACCGACGATGCGCCAGAACGTACGGTCGAGCGGAAGCGAGGTGGGCACGAACGCGCCATTGCGAGCCGTGCCGAGCGTCGTATCGCCCACGGGCAAATCTGCAGCCCAGGCCTCGTCGAGTCGCATCGTCTCGCAACGCTTGAGCTCCGCCATCCGCGAAGGTGACTTCGCGAAGATCCGCCGTCGCTCCTCGATCGGGCGCGCCGCCACCTCCGCGGCCCGCGCGGCACCGATGCGCACGATCACGCGCCCCGGGTCGACCTCGGCCGCTTCGACCGCGCCGAGCAGGTTGATCACGCCGCTGCCGGCGAAGCCCTCGCGCCGGCCCAGCGCCAGCGGCACCCAGTCGTCGGTTGTGAGCGACTCGGCGAGCTTGATCTCGGCCTCGGCGCCCTTCCCGTCGCCGACGATCCACGGGTGGTCGGGGGTGCAGCGGACGCGTCTGCCCATCTTCGTCCGCACGTCGAGCAGGTCGCCCTCGTAGTCGCGCTGCGTCAGCGCCATCACGGGCAGGAACTGCGCCGCCTCGGCGCCCGGCACCCACGATAAGACCTCGAGGTTCTCCGGCTCGACGACCCCGGGCTGCCACTCGCCGTGCTCACTCCCGAGCCGATCCCAGAGCCGGTCGAGCCGTAGAAGCTCGGTACGGCCGTGCCGCCGCGCGAGGACGGTCTCCGATCCGTGGAAACACGAGCCGCCGTACCCGATGCCCGGCCGCAGGAACTGCGGGCCGATGCGCTCGTCGAGGCCCATGCCGCGCGAGACCTCGTTGACGTCCGCGCCGACCTCCTCGCACACGTTGGCGATCTCGTTGATGAACGAGATCTTCGTCGCCAGGAACGCGTTCGCCGCCAGCTTGATCATCTCGGCCGAGGCGATGTCGGTTCGCACCAGCGGCGCGTCCAGCGGCGCGTAGAGGTCGACGACCGCGTCGCCGGCCCAGTCGCCGTCGTCGCCGACGACGACACGGTCGGGGTGCAGGAAGTCCGCGACGGCCGAGCCCTCCTTGAGGAACTCCGGGCAGGAGACGTAGCGGAAGCCGCCCTTGCCACGCTCGGCGAAGATCCGCTTGATCGCCGCGCCGGTGCCGCTCGGCACGGTGGACTTCATCACCAGGGCGTGACGGTCGGACGGCGGCATGGCGTCGACCACCGCGTGCACGGCGCTCAGGTCGGCGTCGCCCGAGTACGTGGGCGGCGTGCCGACCGCCACGAACAGCAGGCGGGCGTGCTCGAGCGCGGGCTGAAGGTCGGTCGAGAAGTGCATCCGCGGGCGGTTCTTGTCGACCAGCTCGGCCAACCCCGGCTCGTAGATCGGGATCTCGCCGCGCTCGAGTTGCGCGATCTTGGACGCGTCGATGTCGACGCAGTAGACCTCGCTGCCCAGCTCCGCGAAGCCGGCAGCGGTGACCAGGCCCACGTAGCCCGTTCCGATGACGCCGATCGGCTCGCGCTTAGTCATGGAGGCGCGGAAGGGTAGCTAGCCCTTCCCCAGCGGCCGCATCGACTGGGCGATGGCGAGCATCTGCTTGTTGGAGAGCGACCGCGTCAGCGTGTTCGACACCCAGTAGACCGCGTTTGAGGCGCGGAAGGCGACCAGCCGCAGGTGCGCCCCGTCGAAGTACAGCGAGTAGGCCCGGCCCGCAACCGTCCGCGTGGCGTCGGCGCGCTCGAGGATCGGTGGATGCAGCCAGTTCATCCCCTCGATCCCGTAGTACTCGCCCACGCCGGGCGCCTGGACGACCATCCGGTACGCGCGCCGCTTGGTGCCGTCGAGCGTGCGCAGCCGGTACGGCCGCCCGGGCCCCTGGTACTGCCCGCCCGGCGCCGCCTTCGTCGGGTAGTAGACCCGGAACGGCGTTCCGCGGGAGGCGACGATGGCCTGGTCCTGGCCCTCGCTGGCGGCGTTGTCCAGCGGGACCGGCCTGCCCCTGTGGCGCCGAGACGAGCGAGGCTGAGCGGCCCGGGCCGGCGCCGCCGTCCGTCCGGAGAGGAACGCCTCGATCGCGCCGGGCAGGCGCGACTCGCTGTAGCCGACGTACGCTGCGGTTGGGCTGTCGGGCACGATGGCCGGAAACTTGACCTCGCGCACCGGGTGCCCGGCAGAAAGGAAGGCGAGCTCGCCGACGTCGAGCAGCGACTTGGCGTCCTGCAGGCTCTTGTCGGTCTGGGTGTAGGCGGCGAAGACCTCCAGGAGGCGCTCGCGCTTCTCGAAGATCTTCTTGGCGCCGATCTGGGCCTTGGCCTGGCGCAGGAAGTCCTGCTGGCGGGCGCCGCGCACGAGGTCGTTGTCGCCGTGGCGGTAGCGCACGTAGTCGAGCGCGTCCTGCCCGCACAGCCGCTGGTAGCCGGGCTGGATGTCGATCGACGCGTAGCCGGTCCCCACCGGGTTGAAGTACCGCCGGTCGACGTCGATGTAGACGCACCCGACGTAGTCCACCGCCCGTCGGAACCCGCGGAAGTTGATGTCGACGACGTGGTTGACCACGAACGGATGCCCCGGCGTCGAGAGCAGCTTCTTGACCGTTTGCAGCGCCAGCTTCGGCCCGCCGTCGAAGTAGGCCTGGTTGATCTTGCTTACGCCGTGTCCGGGGATCGGCACCTTCAGGTCGCGCGGGATCGACATCACGGTCGTGGCCGGGCGATCGGGATCCAGCCGGAGGAGCAGGATCGTGTCCGAGTGCGGCCGGTCGCCCGGCTGGTCCTGCTTGCGGTGGTCGGAGCCCAAAATCATGATCGTCTGCGGGCCGCCCGCGCCGGCGCGCGTGACGTCGCCTTCGCCGAGCGACCGGATCGTGTGCCCGTGCTCCTTGATCACATCCGAGAGGTGGGCGACCTCGAGCAGGATCGTCGCCGACACTGCCACCGTGGTCGCGCCGAGCACGATGATGCTGCCGAGCAGGAACTTCTTGTACATCCGCCGCGCCTGCGTGCGCACGGGACGGGAGGCTAGAGCGTCGGGTCAGCCGCCGAAGCGGGTCATCGAGCTCGCGATCGCGAGCATCTGCTTGTTCGACAGCGTCCGCAGCAGCGTGTTCGTGACCCAGTAGACCGCGTTGCCCTTGCGCCAAGCGACCAGGCGCAGCCGCGCGCCGTCGTAGTACAGCTGGTATGTCCGCCCGTTGAGGGTCTTGGTGCCGTCGGGCTCGCGCAGGATCGGCGGGTCGGTCCAGTTCATGCCCTGGATCCCGTAGTAGTCGCCCGGCTGGTCGAGGCGGACCACCATGCGGTACGCACGGTGCTTGCCCCCGCCGAGGTCGCGCAACCGGTAGACGCGCGTCGAGTTGACGTACTTGCCGCCGACGGCGATGTCCCTCGGGTAGTAGACCGGGAACGGCGTGCCCTTCGAGGCGAGGATGGCCTGGTCCTGGCCGAGCCGCGTCGCCGGTTCGAGCCCCGCCGGCGTCGAGCGCTTGCGATGCCGGCGCTTGCGCCGCACGGCGCTCTCCTTCGGCGCCCTCGCGCTCTTGCCCGCCATGAACTGCGACACCGCCTTGTCGAGCCGGGCCTGGCTGTAGCTCAGGAACGTGTCCTTCGGGTCGACCGGGATGATGGCCGGGAACTGCACCTCGCGCACCGGGTGCCCGGCCGAGAAGGCGACGAGCTTGAGCAGGTTGAGCACGGTGTCGTAGTCGTGCAGGCCCCGGTCGGTCTGCGTGTACCGGCCGACCAGCCGCGCGAGCTTGTCGCGCTTGTCGAAGATCTGCTTGGCCCCGATCTGCGCCTTGGCCTGGCGCAGGAAGTCCTGCTGGCGCGCCGCCCGCACGAGGTCGGAGTCGGTGTGGCGGAAGCGCACGTAGTCGAGCGCGTCCTGCCCGCACAGCCGCTGGTATCCGGGCTGGATGTTGATCGTCGCGTACCCGGTGCCGGCCGGGTTGTAGTAACGGTGGTCGACGTCGGCGTACACGCAGCCGACGTAGTCCACCGCCCGCCGGAAGCCGCGGAAGTTGATGTTGATGACGTGGTTGATCTTGAGCGGATGGCCGGTGGTCGCGAAGAGCGCCTTGACCGTCCTGAGCGTCAGGTGCGGGCCGCCGTCGGTGTAGGCCTCGTTGATCCTGTCGGTGCCGCGGCCGGGGATGTCGACGCGAAGATCGCGCGGGATCGACATCACCGTCGTCGCCTCGTTGTCGGGGTCGAGGTGGACGAGCAGGATCGTGTCCGAGTGCGGCTTGTCTTCGGCCTTGTCGGTCACGCGATGGTCGGAGCCGAGGATCATGATCGTCTGCGCCCCGCCCACGTCGTCGCGCGTCAGCTCGTCCTTGCCGAAGGTGATGGACCCCTCCTTGGCCGCGCCCTGGTTGAACTCGTCGACGAGCTGGCCGACCTGGAGCAGGATCGCCGCCGACACCGCGATCGTGGTCAGGCCGACGACCAGCGCGCTGCCGATGAAGAACTTCTTGTACATCCCGCGCGCCAGGCGCGGGGGGCGCTCCCCCGTCGGAGCGCTCACCGCTTGACCCCCTCGATCGACTCGAGCGTGGAGGTCTCGCGCGGCGCCGCCGGCTCCCGCTCGGCGGCCATGGCCAGCGGCAGCTCGCGTACGAAGTCGCCCAGCGCCCGCCGGTAGCGCTCGAGCGAGTCGATCGACACCCACTCGTCGGGCCCATGGTGCCCGCCGCCGTGCGGGCCGAACTCCACCGCCGGAATGCCGGCCTCGAGGAACGACACCGCATCGGAGGCGCCGTCGCGCCCGACGCTCATGACCTCACCGCCGACCGAGCGCGACACCGCCGCGCTCAGCACGCGCACGAACGGATTGGCGCGCGAGACGATCGCCGGCACGCGGTTGAACGTCCGCAGGATCTCGACGTCCTCCATCGCGCCGACCTGGGCGAGGATGTCGTCGGGCTCCTGTCCGGGCAGGTAGCGCACGTCGATGTCCATCACGCACGAGTCGGGAACCTTGTTGAGCGCGTCGCCGCCGATGATCCGCCCGAGGTTGATCGAGGGACGATCGAACAGCTCCGACGACTCGCGCGCGAACGGCAGCGTCTCGATCTTGCGGAAGACGTCGATCGCCTTGAGCACCGCGTTGTCGCCAAGCCACGGCGTCGAGCTGTGGGCCGAGCGGCCCTCGATCTGCAGGCGCATGGCGAGCACGCCCTTGGCCTGGACTCCGATGTGCAAATCGGTCGGCTCGCCGGTGATCGCGAAGTCGGCCGAGTAGCCGCCCTCCACGAGTGCGTCGGTGGAGCGGTCTTCGACCTCCTCGGATTCCTCGTCGGGCACGCATACGAAGCGCACGCGCACGTCGGTCTGCATGGCCACGTCGTGGACGGCGCACAGCATCGCGGCGAGCCCGCCCTTCATGTCGTAGGCGCCGCGGCCGATCAGGCGGTCGTCGTCGACCTGGGGCTCGAACTGCTCGGGTCGGCCCGGGACGACGTCGTAGTGGCCGTGGAAGATCACGCTCGGTCCCTCTTCGGCGCCGACGTCGGCGAGGATCACGGGCAGGCCGTTGTGGTCGTACTCGCGCACGTCGATGTCGCGTGCTTCGAGCCACCCCTTCACGAATCCTGCCGCCGAGCGCAGGCCGTCCAGGCTCGAGGTGTCGTAGCGGATCAGCCGCTCGGCGAGTGGCCGTGGGTGCACGGCAGGGCAGGATAGAGCGGGGTCACGACCCTTCCGCCACCTCGAGCCAGGCTTCGTACCGCCTCCGGTCGCGGGCGGCGGCGCGCTTCTCCTCGGACTCGTCCTGCGCGCGGTCGTACGCGTCCTCGGCGCGCTTGAGCTTGTCCTGGAGGTCGGCGCGGTCGAGCCGGTCGGGCGGCGTGGCGTCCTCGACGAGGACCAGCGCCCGGTTGTCCGCCACCTGGAGGTAGCCCTCGCCCTGGGCGAAGCGGACGATGTCGGACTCGGACTTGTAGAGCCGCAGCTCGGTCGGGTCGAGCATGGCCAGCAGCGGCTGGTGGTTGGCGAGGATGCCGATCGAGCCCACGGTCGTGCGGGTCGAGAGCATCTCGACCTCGTCGTTGAAGACCTCCCCCTCGGGGGTCAGGACCTCGACCGGGAACGGCGTGCGTGCCATCTACTGCTCGCTCCTCCGCTCGCTCACGGTCGCTTCGTCGCGCTCAGTCAGCATCGCCGGCCTCGCCCTCGTCCTCGCGGTCGTCGGCGCCCTCCTCGGCCTCGGACTCCGGCTCTTCCTCCTCGCCGCGCGCCTCGACCACCTGGTCGATCGAGCCCTTGAGGAAGAACGCCCCCTCGGGCACGTCGTCGTGCTTGCCCTCGAGGATCTCGGCGAAGCCCCGCACCGTCTCGGCGATCGGCACGTACTCGCCCGGCGTGCCGGTGAAGGCCTCGGCCACGAAGAACGGCTGCGAGAGAAAGCGCTCGATGCGGCGCGCCCGCGCCACCGTGAGCTTGTCCTCGTCGGAGAGCTCGTCGATGCCGAGGATCGCGATGATGTCCTGCAGCTCCTTGTAGCGCTGCAGCACCTCCTTGACGTCGTTGGCCACGCGGAAATGCTCGTCGCCGACGATCTCGGGCTTGAGGATCGTCGACGTCGAGTCGAGCGGGTCGACCGCCGGGTAGATCCCCTTCTCCGAGATCGCCCGCGAGAGCACCGTCGTGGCGTTGAGGTGCGCGAACACCGACGCCGGCGCCGGGTCCGTCAGGTCGTCGGCCGGGACGTAGATCGCCTGCACCGAGGTGACCGAGCCCTTGCGCGTCGAGGTGATGCGCTCCTGGAGCTGGCCCATCTCGGTCTCCAGCGTCGGCTGGTAGCCGACCTGGGAAGGCATACGGCCGAGCAGCGCCGACACCTCGGAGCCCGCCTCTACGAAGCGGAAGATGTTGTCGATGAAGAGCAGCACGTCCTGGCCGCCCTCTTCCTCACGACCCTTGGCGCCGCGGGCCTCCTCGACCACCTGGTCGATCGTCCCCTTAATGTAGAAGGCGCTCTCGGGCAGGTCGTCGTGCTTCCCGTCGAGGATCTCGCGGAAGCCTCGCACGGTCTCCTCGGCCGG
>JBJMKX010000028.1:0-22410 GCA_045805605.1 Solirubrobacteraceae bacterium | reverse complement strand
GGAGGCGGCGTCGTGCGCCGCGGGCATGCCCTCACCGACGTGTGCGAGCAGCCGGATGAGACGATCGTCCAGCCCGTGACCCAGGTGCTGCCGCAGCCCTGATCGACCCTTGGGTTCCCCACTAGACTGGATCGTGAGATGAAGACCGAGATCCATCCCGAGTACGTCGAGGCCCACGTGCGCTGCACGTGCGGAAACGAGTTCACGACGCGCTCCACGAAGCCCGAGCTTCACGTCGAGATCTGCTCGAACTGCCATCCGTTCTACACCGGCAAGCAGAAGCTGGTGGACACCGGTGGCCGAGTCGAGCGTTTCCAGCGCCGCGCCGCCAAGCGCCGCCGCGGCTAAGACGCCTCGAGCCACGTGAGCGTCGCCGCCGCGAGCGAGGACACCCGCCTCCCCGACGGCGCGCTGATGGCTGCCCGCGACAAGCCCGTGGGCGGCCAGGCGGTGCTCGAGGGCGTGATGATGCGCGGCGTCTCGACGTGGGCGGTCGCCGTCCGGCTGCCCCGCCCTGAGGGCGCGCCCAAGAGCGAGCTCGGGGACATCGAGATCCGCAGCGAGCCCCTCGTCTCTCAGACGAAGAAGCACCGCGCCTACCGGCTGCCCATCATCCGCGGCGTCGTCGCGCTCGCCGAGTCGCTCGTCATCGGCTTCAAGGCGCTCGGCATCTCTGCCAACGCCCAGGTCCCAGACCAGGAGGAACCGATCTCGGGCGGCATGTGGGCGGGCACGATCGTCGTCGCGCTGGCGTTCGCAATCGGCCTGTTCTTCGTCGTGCCGGTGGGGTTGACGAGCCTGATCAAGGACGCGATCGGCTCCGCCTTCCTGTTCTGGCTCATCGAGGGAATCGTGCGGACGGCGATCTTCCTCGGGTACCTCGTCCTGCTCTCCCGGCTGAAGGACCTCCGGCGCGTGTTCGAATACCACGGCGCCGAGCACAAGACGATCGCGGCCTACGAGGCCGGTGTCGAGCTGACGCCGGCGAACGCGGCACGGTTCTCGCGCCTGCATCCGCGCTGCGGCACGAGCTTCCTGCTCATCGTGATGATCGTGGCCATCTTCGTCTTCGCCCCGATCGGCCTGCCGGCGTGGTGGCTGCTCGTCATCACGCGCATCCTCGGCGTGCCGCTGATCGCCGGGATTTCGTTCGAGATCATCAAGTGGGCCGGTCGCAACCGCAACAAGGCCTGGGTGCGCGCGGTGATGTGGCCGGGGCTCCAGCTCCAGAAGCTCACGACGCGCGAGCCCGATCACGACCAGCTCGCCGTCGCCATCGCCGCCCTCGACGCGGTGCTCGAGGTCGAGAAGCCGGGCGAGCAGGATGCCGACGAGCTCGTCGGCATCGAAGTCGTCGCCTAGCCCTGGGCCATTCGCGCCGCCGCTGGCGGCGTCCTCGGCGTTCGCCGTGCCCGGTGCGTCCTTGCCAGCGACGACGCGCTATGGCCCAGGGCCGATGCTCGGCCGGATCGCGTCGCAGCCCTCGGCGCGGAGGGCGGTGCGCAGGGCGTCGAAGGCCTCCGGGTCGGGCAGCGTGCCCGCGATCGCGCCGCCGCTGCCCGCGAAGTTCGCGCTCGCGCCCGCCGCGCGCGCCAGCTCGACCATCCGCACGTGGCGTGGGTCCAGTTCGGCGAACGACGACCTGAGGTCGAAGGTGCGGTCGACGAGGCGGTGCAACCGCGTGTGGTCGCCGACGCGCAGGGCCGCCGCGCCAGCACGGGCCACGTCCGCGAGCTCGGCCATCGCGGCGACGACGGCGCGCTCGCCGCGCTGAAACCGCGCACGCAGGTCGCCGTGGAAGCGCCCGGACGGCGCGCCCGCATCCTCTCGCCAGGCGACGTAGAGCGGCGGCAGCAGACCCGGGTCGAGCGCCTCGACGGTGCCCGCGCCGAAGTCCATCACCAGCACCCCGCCGTGTGCCTGGACGAGCCGATCCTGCAGGCCGGCGGCGATCCCGAGATCCTCGGCCTCGACCGCCAGCGCCACCCGCGCCAGCTCGTCCGGCGGCAGGTCGACCCCCAGGGCCCGCAGCGCCGCGATGACGATCGCGCTCGACCCGCCGAGGCCGACCTCACGCGGGATCGTCGTGCGCAGCCGCAGCCCCGCGTCGGCGGCGTCGGCGCGGCGGGCGGCTGCCCGCAGGAGCGGCACCGCATCGGGATGGGCGTCGATGCCCTCGCACCGCTCCACGCCGGCGACGAAGTCGGTAAACGCGAACGCCACCACCGCGCCGCCGTACCCGTCCGACGGGTTGCCGAGCAGGGCGGCGCGCGCGGGAGCGGTCGGCACGGCACATACACTCGCAAGCAGCAAACCCACAAGGACCCTCGAGGGGGTCAGACCCCTGATCGAGCAGCTCGTTGACCAGATCGAGGCCCGCTACGCGCAGGCCCAGGAGGACATGGCCGACCCCGACGTTATCGGGGACCGCGCCCGCCTGGCCGAGGCCGGGCGCGCCTACCGCGACCTCGAGCCGGCGGCCAAGCTCGCCGAGGAGTGGCGCCGCGCCGCCGACGATGCCGCCGGCGCGGAGGAGCTTCTCGAGGAGGGCGCCGATGACCCCGAGGTGCGGGAGATGCTCGAGACCGCCCGCCGGCGCATGGAGCAGCTCGAGGAGGAGATCCGCCTCGCGATGCTCGAGCGCGACCCCAACGACGACAAGAACGTCATCGTGGAGATCCGCGCCGGCGCCGGCGGCGACGAGGCGTCGATCTGGGCCGGCGATCTCTACCGCATGCTCAGCCGCTACGCCGAGCGGCGCGGCTTCAAGGTCGAGCCGCTCGAGTCCGCCGACGGCGCTTACACGTTCGCGATCAAGGGCGACGGCGCCTACTCGGTGTTCAAGTACGAGGGCGGCACGCACAGGGTCCAGCGCGTGCCCGAGACCGAGTCCCAGGGCCGCATTCACACCTCGACCGCGACGGTGGCGGTCCTGCCCGAGGCCGAGGATGTGGACGTCGACGTGGACGCCAACGACCTGCAGATCGACGTCTATCGCTCCTCCGGTCCGGGCGGCCAGTCGGTCAACACCACCGACTCGGCGGTGCGCATCACCCACAAGCCCACCGGCGTCGTGGTGGCGATGCAGGACGAGAAGTCGCAGCTGCAGAACCGCGAGAAGGCAATGCGCGTGCTGCGGGCGCGCCTGTATGAGCAGAAGCTCGCCGAGCAGCAGGCGGCCGAGGCGGCCGAGCGCCGCGCCCAGGTCGGGACGGGTGAGCGGGCGGAGAAGATACGCACCTACAACTTCCCGCAGGGGCGCGTGACCGACCACCGCGTCAGGCACACGGCCCACAACCTCGACGCGATCCTCGCCGGCGAGCTCGACGAGTTCACCGAGGCGCTGTGGGACCTCGAGCGCCGCGAGCGACTCGAAAGCGCTGCCGCCTAGCACCGGCATCACCGTCCGCGACGCGCTCGACAGCGCGACGATCCCGCTGCGCGCGGCGCGGGTCGAGTCGCCGCGGCTGGACGCCGAGGTGATGCTCGCAGCGGCGATGGGCGTGGACCGCGCGGCGCTGCACCGCGATCCCGATGCCGAGCTGCCCGGCGATGCCGTCCGGCCGTTCCAGGCCATGGTGCTGCGCCGGCGCAAGCGCGAGCCGGTGGCGTACATCGTCGGGCGCAAGGGCTTCCGCCACCTCGAGCTCGAGGTGGACCCGCGCGTGATCGTGCCCCGTCCCGAGACCGAGACGCTGGTCGAGGCGGCGCTTGGGCTGCCGACGGGCGCAACGGTGCTCGACGTCGGGACGGGCAGCGGCGCGGTGGCGCTGGCGCTCAAGCACGAGCGGCCGGACCTGGCGGTCACGGCGAGCGACGTCTCGCGCAGGGCGGTGGAGGTCGCGCACGCGAACGCGGAGCGGCTGGGGCTCGACGTCGAGCTTGCGGTGGCCGACCTCGTACCGTCCGGGGACTTCGACGCGATCGTCTCCAACCCGCCCTACATCGCCGACGCGGAGCGCGCCCGCCTGGCGCCGGAGATCACGCGCCACGAGCCGGCGCTCGGTCTTTTCGCCGGGCCGGACGGGCTCGAGGTCATCCGCGAGCTGGTGCCAGCGGCGGCCGGGCGCACCGACTGGCTGGCGCTCGAAGTCGGCGCCGGCCAAGCCGGCCCGGTGGAGGAGCTCATGCGCGAGGTGGGCTTGGCGCAGGTCGAGCGCCACCGGGACCTCGCCGGGATCGAGCGAGTGCTCGTCGGGCAGCGGTGAGGGCGCCGCCGGCAAAGCGCTCACTGCCCGCGGTCGTCGCTTGGGGACGGGCACCGGCGTGATCACGACCGCCGATTCCGCCACCTTCGCCCGCTGCATCCACGCCGACGGGGTGGCGGTGTTCCCGGCCGACACCGTCTACGGCTTGGCCTGCGACCCCGATGCCGAGTGCGCCGTGCAGCGCCTCTACGCGCTCAAGGGTCGCCGCCCCGACAAGCCGGCCGCGGTGATGTTCTTCTCGCTCGATCTCGCGCTGGCGGCGCTGCACGAGCTCGACCGCCGGACCCGCGCGGCGCTCGAGCGGCTGCTGCCGGGGGGCGTGACCGTGCTGCTGCCGAACCCCGCGCGCCGCTTCCCCCTCGCCTGCGGCCCCGACCCCGACACCCTCGGCCTGCGCGTCCCCGCGCTGCCCGACTCGCTGGCCCCCCTCGCGGCGATGCGCTGGCCGGTTCTGCAGTCCAGCGCCAACCGTGCGGGCGAGCCGGCGCCGCGGCGCCTCGCCGACGTGCCGGGCGAGATCCGCCACGGCGCCGACTGCGTGCTCGACGGCGGCGAACTGCCCGGAACCGCGTCGACGGTGGTCGACCTGCGCGCCTACGCGCGCGAGGGGCGGTGGACCGTCGTTCGGAAGGGGGCGGTGGGCGAGGCGACCCTGGTGCGCGCGCTGGACGTCGAGGCGCCTTGAGCTCAGGACGCCGACCCCATCCAGGACATGTCCGCTGAGCTGCCCGCCGACCCGCCTCCCGCGCGGCGCTCAGCCGGGCTCCGAGCACGGCGACGTCGACGTCGTCAATTCGTCGGCTCGCGCTGCAGCAGGGCGGCCATCTCGCGCTCGAAGTCCTCGAGCGAGATCTCCCCGCTTGCGTAGCGCTCGCGCAGGATCATCTCCGGCGAGAGCGACGCGAAGTCGCCGCCCACGAGCGGCGCGTTCAGGTGCCGGGCGCCCGCGTCGGGCTGCTCGACGTCGGCCAGCACCCAGGCGGTGCGGTCCCAGTCGAAGGTCCAGAACTGGCGCCGACGCACCTTGACCCCCGCCTGCCCGGCCACCAACGCCCCGGAGTTGTCGTCGAGGATCGACTCGACCAGGGACATGTCCAGCAGCGCGGTCACGCGCGCCGGCGACTCCTCCATCGCCACGAAGTCGAGGTCCTCGATCAGCGGGTTCTCGAGCTGGTGGACCCGGTGCTGGCGCACGAGCCCCTCGATGCGCAGCCGCTGCGAAGCCTGAAGCTGCGCCGCCATGAATGGCTCGCCGACCGACGGGTCGCGCTCGATCCACGACCGCTCGACCGCGAAGAACACGTCGCGCACCCGCCGCCGCAGCGCCTCGGTCGACCACTTCGGATCGAGCTGGGAGAGGGCCTCCAGCCGGGCGGCGACGTCGGCGCCGCGCCGGTCGGCGTCCGGCTCACGCCCGAGCAGCCGGCCGAGCAGGCCCATCGTCGGTGTCGATGTCCTTCGCCTTCATGTGGTAGTCGCCCTCCTCGCCCTGCTGGATCTCGTCGAGGACCCAGCCGCGCTGTGGATCGCGAACGAAGGACCAGTACTGCTGGAAGGTCGTGGGGGCCAGCTTGTTGCCGTTGACCATCTCACCGGTCTCGGTGTCCTCCATCCAGTCGCGCGCGCGGCACTGGAGGAACGCGACGAACCGGTCCTGCCCGTCGTCGGTGACGTTCACCACCCGGACGATGTCGATGTCGTCGAGCGCGAGGTCCTCGATGCGGTTGACCCGATCCTGGCGTTCGAGGCCCTCGAGCTGGAGCTCGTGGCGCTTGTAGAGGGCCTCGGACACGTACGCGCGCGAGGGGGAGACGTCGCGCTGCGACCACGATGACTGCACGGGAAAGAACGCTTCGCGGACGCGCGCCTTGAGCTCGTCCGGATCCCAGTAGCCGTCGTCGGCCTGCGCCGCCTTGGCCGTGCTCTCGGCGCGCTTGGCCCGCGCCCGCGCCTCGTGGCCGCGGCGCTTCGTGCCCTGGAAGCCCGGACGCTGGCGCCGCCGGGCCAGCATCTGGATCAGGACCATGGACAGGATGACGCCGCCGACGATCGCGATGGCCCCGATCCAGCTGCCCTTGCCGCCGCTGCCCGAGCCGCCGCTACCGCCGTAGTACCCGCCACCACCGCCCCCGCCGCTGAAGCCGCCACCGCCACCGCCGCCACCCGACCCGGTGGCGCCGCCGGCGAGCGCCCAGGCGTCGCCCGGAACCGCGGCGATGAGCATCAGGACCAGGACTGCGAGTCGACCTCCCATCGCCGCCGAGCCTAGTACCTTGACCCCATGCCCGTCGACCTTCCGCCCGACTTCTTCAACCGACCGCTCGCCGAGGTCGATCCCGAGATCGCCGACGTCCTCGCGCACGAGCTCGAACGGCAGCAGCGCACGCTCGAGATGATCGCGTCGGAGAACTTCGTGCCCCAGGCCGTGCTCGAGTGTCAGGGCTCGGTGCTGACCAACAAGTACGCCGAGGGCTACATCGGGCGTCGCTACTACGGCGGCTGCGAGTGGGTCGACGTGTCCGAGGGGCTTGCGATCGAGCGGGCCAAGCAGGTCTTCGGCGGCGACCACGTAAACGTCCAGCCCCACGCCGGGGCCCAGACCAACGCCGCCGCCTACCACGCGCTCATGGACCCGGGCGACACGCTGCTCGGCATGGAGCTCAGCCACGGCGGCCACCTCACGCACGGCATGCGGATCAACGTGTCGGGCAAGCTCTACAAGATCGTCGCGTACCACGTGCGCGCCGAGGACCAGCTCGTCGACATGGACGAGGTCCGCGCGCTCGCGCTCGAGCACCGGCCCAAGGTGATTATCGCCGGCTGGTCGGCCTACCCGCGCCACCTCGATTTCGAGGCCTTCCGGGCGATCGCCGACGAGTCGGGCGCCCACCTGCTCGTCGACATGGCCCACTTCGCCGGCCTGGTCGCCGCGGGCGTGCACCCGAACCCCGTCCCGCACGCCGACGTCGTGACCACAACCGTCCACAAGACGCTCGGCGGCGCCCGCGGCGGCATGATCATCTGCCGCGACGAGCTGGCCAAGAAGATCGACTCGGCCGTCTTCCCCGGCCAGCAGGGCGGCCCGCTCGAGCACGTCATCGCCGGCAAGGCGGTCGCGCTGCGCGTCGCCCAGACCGACGCCTTCCGCGAGCGCCAGGAGCGCACGATCGCCGGCGCCAAGGCGGTGGCCGACGCCCTGCTCCGCGCCGGCCACGGGGTCAACGTGCTCACCGGCGGTACCGACGTCCACCTCGTCCTGGTGGACCTGCGCGAGTCCGATCTCGACGGCAAGCAGGCCGAGGACCGGCTGGCCGAGGTGGGGATCACGGTCAACCGCAACGCGGTCCCCTTCGATCCGCGGCCCCCCGCCGTGTCGAGCGGCCTGCGCGTCGGCGCGCCGGCCCTGGCGACCCGCGGCCTGCAGCAGGAGGACTTCGCCGAAGTGGGCGAAATCATGGCAACAGCGCTGACACCGGAGTTCGAGACCAAGAAGGACGAGCTGGCACAGAGGGCAAGCGAGATCGCGGAGCGCTACCCGCTCTATGAGCATCTCGCGGCCGGGGCCCCGGCCTGATGCCTGGTGCCTGATGCCTGACGCCTCGTCGTGCTCGACGAGCTCAACGCCCTCACCGCCTTCGTCGTCGCGCTCGCCGGCTCCGCGGCCCTGACCCCCGTCGTGCGCCGAATCGCGCTGCGCGCCGGCCTCGTCGACGAGCCGCGCGACCGCGGCCTATCGGATCGCCCCGTACCGTTGCTCGGCGGCATCGCGATCTTCGCCGGCGTCGTGCTCGCCGCCGTCGTCGAGTTGCCCGACACGTCCACCACGCGCGCGATTCTCGGCGGCGCCGCGGTGATCACCGCTATCGGCGCGCTCGACGACCGCTTCGAGCTGCCCGCCGGCGCCAAGCTCGTCGGCCAGGTGATCGCCGCGCTGATCCCGGTGCTCTCCGGCGTCGTCGTGACCGACTTCACGCTGCCGTTCGTGGGTCACGTCGACCTCGGCGACGCGGCCGAGCCGCTCACCCTGCTCGGCCTCGTCTTCCTGATGAACGTCGTGAACTTCTCCGACGGCGTCGACGGGCTGGCGGCCGGCGTGTGCACGATCTCGGCGATCGCCTTCGCGATCATCGCCTTCGACCTCGGACAGAACGCCGCAGCTGTCCTGGCGGCGCTGATCGCCGGGGCGTCGCTGGGCTTCCTCTTCTACAACTTCAACCCGGCATCGATCTTCATGGGCGACTCGGGGGCGATGCTGCTCGGCTACCTGCTCGGCTGCGTCGCGGTCCAGGGGACGCTGAAGACCAACGCCGTGATCGCCCTGGTCTTCCCGCTCGTGATCCTCGCCGTCCCGTTCGTCGACACGACCTTCGTCGTGCTCAAGCGGGTCAAGTACCGCAAGCCGGTCTACGTCGCGGACCGCTGGCACCTGCACCACCGCATGTCGAACATCGGCTTCAGCCAGCGGCGCACCGTGCTCTACCTGTACGGCTGGACGGTGATCATGGCCGGTCTGGCGGTCGCGCTGCGCTTCGTGCCCTATTCCGACGACCACGGCCACCTGCACACCGGCTGGGCCCTGCTCATGGGGGCGCTCGGCCTGCTCGCCATCGCGGCGAGCCTCTACCTCGTCTACGTGCTCGAGATCGTCAAGTTCCGCCGCCTGCGCGCCTTCCAGCTGCGGCGCACCGACCCGGCCACGTCCGAGCACCGCATCGACGACGAGGTCAAGCGCGAGCTCGAGACGGGCGAGTTCGAGCCGGTCGGCTCACGCGGTCCCTCACCTCCACCCGACCGCTGAGGAGCTCGGCGGCCGAGCGTCGTGTTCAATTGCGAGCATGGCGTCTCTCCTCGAACTCACCTCCCAGGGCGACGTCGGGACGATCTCCGACGAGTCCAAGCTCTCGCAGGTCAAGCTCATGTCTCCGCAGCAGCTCTACGAGTTGTGGGAGAAGCAGAACTGGGTCTCGCACACGATCGGCTTCGAGACCGACACCGCCCAGTGGCAGCAGCTCGACGAGCAGACCAAGGGCGACATCGTCTGGTCGCTCTCGTCGTTCTTCATTGGCGAGGAGCGGGTCACGACGCAGTTCTCTGGCCTGGTCATGGCCTACGAGGACCAGAGCGAGGAGGCGTTCCTGACCACCCAGCAGGTCGACGAAGCGCGCCACGCCCAGCACTTCAACCGCTTCTACGAGCAGGTAGTCGGCCTCGACATGACCTTCGACGAGCGCCTGCGCGACGTGCGCCGGCACGTCTCCGACGCCTTCATCACCCTGTTCGACGAGCACCTGGTCAAGGCCAACCAGCGGCTTGTCTCCAACCCGCGCGACATCGAGGCGAAGGTTGACTTCGTGACCGCCTACCACATGGTCATCGAGGGCACGCTCGCGCTGACGGGGCAGTACACGATCACCGACTGGTGCGAGCGCACCGGAAACCTCCCCGGGTTCCTCGAGGGCTTCAAGCGGATCTCGCAGGACGAGCACCGCCATGTCGCCTACGGCACGTGGTTCTTGCAACAGAAGTGCAAGGACCCGGCGCTCGCGCGGCGCCTGCAGGACAACCTCGCCGAGTTGCTGCCGCTCGCCGCCGGCGTGCTCGCCCCGCCCGGCATCGACCCGTTCACCGAGGAGTGGGAGCTCATGGGCTTCAAGTCGGCCGACGTCAACGAGTTCGCGTTCAGGGCGCTGACCCGCCGGCTGAAGGTCATCGGGGTGTCGCTGCCAGCGGTGGGCGCGGCGGCCTAGGCGTGCACGTCGCGCGCAGCGACGCGCTCGAGCCGTTCACGACCCTCGACGGCTCGCAGATCCGCGAGCTGGCCCACATGGGCCACCAGACGCTGGCCGAGGCGACGGTGCCCCCAGGCGGCGAGACCTTCGACCACTTCCACGCCTTCGAAGAGGTCTACTACTTCATCGCCGGCCGCGGCCGCATGCGGCTGGGCGATGAGGAGACGGAGGTGGAAGCGGGCGATTGCGTCGCGATCCCGCCGGGCACGCCGCACAAGCTCTGGGCCGCGCCCGGCGTGCCGCTCGTCCTGCTGTGCGCGTGCGCCCCGCCGTACTCGCACGAGGGCACGACGATGCTGGAAGGCCCCGAGGCGGCCTAGCGGTCCTTGCCCATCCGAACGGTCGTCCCGGAGTCGCCGGTGGCGATGTCGAACGTGTCCATGACCGCCCGCATGATGTCCACGCCGTGGCGTCCCTGATCGGCGGGCTCGCGCCAGCGGCCCTCGTCGCGGACCACCAGATCGACGCCCTTCGGGCCGACGGCCATCCGCACCTCGAGCGGCCCCGGCGCGCCGGCGTACGCGTGGCGCACGACGTTGCCGCTCGCCTCCGAAGCCGCGAGCACGAGGTCGTCCACGACCGGGCCCGCGATGCCCGCGGCGCTCAGCGACGAGCGGACGGCGTCGCGGATGCCGGCGAGCTCGGTTGCCACGGCTTGGCGCCGCAGGAGGAGCCCCGCAGGGGTGACCTCGACCTGGATGGCGAGGGCGGCGACGTCGTCGTCAACCGTGCGGCCGGCGGTCATGCGCTCGACCGTGCCTTCGAGCCAGCGCTCGAGGTCGAGGTCGGATGTCAGCCCTGCGCGCAGGCGCTCCAGGCCTTCGCCGATCGGCAGCTCGCGGTCCTCGACGAGCCCGTCGGTGAACAGCAGCACGATCGTGCCGGGCGCGACCACGAGGCGCCGCTGCTCGACCGTGGCGTCGGGCATCACGCCGATCGGCAGCCCGAGCGGGTGCTCGATGAATTCCGGCGTCTGCCCCGGCGCGGCCATGAGCGGCGGCGGGTGCCCTGCGCTCGCGTGCTCGAGCGCGCCGGTGGTGGGGTCGTAACACGCGCATGCCACCGTGGCCAGCGTCCCCGGGCCCGACTGCTCGACCAGCGCATCGAGCCGTGCGAGCGCCGCGGCGGGGCCGTGCCCCTCGGCGAGGTAGGCGTGCAGGGCGTGGTGGAGCCGGCCCATCATCGCGGCGGCCGGCACGCCGCGGCCGACGACGTCGCCGACGACGAACGCGAAGGTCCCGTCGGGCCGGTGCACGGCGTCGTACCAGTCGCCGCCCGCCTCCAGCCCCCAGCCGGCGGGCAGATAGCGCACCGCCATGCGCGCGCCCGGGACGGCTGGCAGCTCGGCCGGCAGCAGGCTGCGCTGCAGCGCCGTGGAGACGGCGTGCTCGCGCTCGTAGAGGCGCGCACGCTCGAGCGCGACCGCCACGCGCTCGGCGACGAGCTGCGCCAGGTCGATCTCGTCGTGCAGGAAGGCGTTGCGCCGGCGCATCGCCACCAGCGCCCCGGTGGGCGCATCGGGGGGCCCGAGCGGCACCGCCACAGCGGCGGCGAGGACGGCCGGCGGCGGTCCGGCGGTCATCGCGCCGCCGTCGCCGATGTACGCGGTCTCGGGGAGGCCCCGCTGGCGGGCGCGCTCGGCCAGCTGGAGTGCCGCCGGGCCGGCGATCTCCGCCGCCAGTACATCGCCGCCCGAGGCGTCGGCGCGCGGGGCGGCCGCCTCGACTCCCCGGGCCTCGACGACCAGCGTGACCCACTCGGCGCCGAGCACCTCCAGGACGGCGTCGGCCACGGCCTGCAGCAGCTCGGCCGACGTCACCGACTCGACCGTGGCCTCGGTCAGGCGCTGGAGCCGGCGCAGCCGCTCGGCCCGATCCTCGGCCGCGATGCGGTCGCGCTGGGCCGCCACCAGGTCGCTGCGGTGACGCTCGGCCCGCCGCCGCTCGATCGCGTAGCGGATCGTGCGCCGCAGGAGCTCGGGGTCGGCGCGACCCTTGACGAGGTAGTCCTGGGCGCCGGTCTGCACGGCCTCGAGCGCGAGGCCCTCGTCATCGTGGCCGCTGAGGACCACGATCGGCACGTCCGGTGCCACCTCGAGGACCCGGAACAGCGCCTGCAGACCGCTCGCGTCGGGCAGCTTGAGATCGAGCAGGACGCAGTCCGGCGGTTGCGCCGCCATCCGGGCGAGGGCGTCGGCGAGGATCGGGCTGCGGGTGACCTCCCAGCCCTGGCCGCCCACGGTGGCCTCGATCAGCGCGGCGTCCGCCGCTCGGTCCTCGACGAGGAGCACGTCGATGCTGGTGGCCTCCGTGCGCTGGATGAATCGATCCTCTTCTGCGCCGCGCATGCGGTCAAGCACGATGCCGAGCGGAGGCGAGGGGAGGCGGCGGAATCCGGTATGAGCCGGTCGCGAGGCGCCCGATCGGTCGATAGCGTGATGCGCCGCGAGACGGGGGCGCGCGCATGATTCCCCTGACGTTGCCACGGAGCCTCGACGCGGCCGGTCTGGCACGAACCGCCATCGCCCCGGTGACCCAGCACCTCCCGGAAGACCGGCGCGCGGACTTCAACCTTCTGGTCTCGGAGCTCGTCAACAATGCCGTCATGCACGGCAGCGGCCGGATCGAGCTGCGGGTCGAGCGGGCGGGACGGCGCTGTGGACCGAGGTGTCCGACGAGGGGCCCGGCTTCGACGCCACCCTCGAAGCGGTCAAGCACCCGCGCACAGGCGGGTGGGGCCGTCACCTGCTCGATGCGCTCGCCGAGCGGTGGGGGATGGCCGAGAGCTCGACCCGCCTGTGGTTCGAGGTGCCGGTGACCTAGGCTCCCGGAGTGGTCTTCCGGCAGATCGTCCACGACGACCTCGGCTGCGCCTCCTACCTGATCGGCGACGACCACGCCGGTGTCGCCGCGGTGGTCGATCCGAAGCTTCAGATCGACGAGTACCTGGCCATCGCCCGGTACGTCGGGGTGAACATCGATCACGTGCTCGAGAGCCACAACCACGCCGACCACGTCTCCGGCCACGGGCGCCTGGCCGTCGCGACCGGGGCGACCATCCACGTCCACCGCGAGGCCGAGGTCGACTACGAGCACGAGCCGTTCGACGACGGCTGGGAGCTCGAGCTCGGGTCGCTGCGCGTGCGCGCGATGCACACGCCGGGGCACCGGCCCGAGCACACCGCCTTCGCGCTGGTCGACATGGCCCGCGGTCCCGAGCCGTGGGCGGTGCTCACCGGCGACAGCCTGTTCGTGGGCGACATCGCGCGGCCGGACCTCGCGGTCGACAAGCGCGACGGCGCGCATGCGATCTTCCACTCGGTGCACGAGAAGCTGCTGGCCCTGCCGGCCGAGACCGAGGTCTGGCCGGCGCACCTGGGCGGCTCGCTCTGCGGCGGCCCGGGCATGGACATGAAGGTCTCCTCCACCGTGGGCTACGAGGCCGCGCACAGCGCCATGCTGCAGGAGCGCGACGAGGACCGCTTCGTCGAGCGGGCGATCTCCGCGCTCGCGCCCCAGCCGCCGAACTTCCAGGCCATCGTGCAGATCAACCGCGGGCCGCTGGACCGCCGCGCGACCGAGGCGGTGCCGCTGACCCCGCGCCAGGTCGCCCAGGGCGTCGACGCCGGCGCGCTGCTCGTGGACGTCCGCACCGCCGAGCAGTTCGACGACGCCCACATCCGCGGAGCCGTGGCGATCACGATCCTCCAGGCCGGGTTCGGCTCCAAGCTCGCGTGGCTGGCCGACCGAGATCGCGACATCGTCGTCGTGGGCCGCGACGACGACGACGCGAGGCGGGCGATCCAGCTCGGCGCGGCGGTCGGCTTGCGCAACTTCGGCGGCTTCCTGGCCGGCGGCATGACGAGCTGGCGCCAGGACAAGCGCCCCACCGCTCGGATCGAGCGCCTGCGCGTCGACGAGCTGCGCGAGCGCCGAGGCGCCGGCTCCGACGTGCAGGTCCTCGACGTGCGCGAGCGCACCGAATGGGACGCCGGCCATGTGGCCGGCTCCGTGCAGCGGCCCTACCACGACATCCACGCCGTTCCGGACGGCATCGACCCCGAGCGGCCGGTGGCGGCGGTTTGCGCCTCGGGTCAACGGGCGGCCACTGCCGCCAGCCTGCTAAAGCGCCACGGCGCCCGCGAGGTCATCCACGTCGTGGACGGCGGCATCCCCGCCTGGCTGCGCGCGCACCCCGAAGATCAAGGAGGCTGACATGGAGCATTGGAACCTGCGGGAGATGCCGATCGAGGTGCACCGCCCGGAGGTGCTGCAGTCCGACGGCGAGGGCCGCGCGATCGCCATCAACCTGCCCGCGAACGAGCGGCTGCAGGAGCACGAGGTGCACGAGCGCGCTTGGCTGTTCCTCGTCGATGGGGAGATCGAGATCCATGACCCCGGCGGCGGGTCGATCGCGGGCACGCCGGGCCTGCTCGCGGTCTTCGACCCGCACGAGCGGCGCGAGGTGCGGGCGACCACCGACGCGCGCTTGCTGCTTTTGCTCGCCCCGTGGCCGGGCGAGGGCCGCTAGCTCAGCGCTGGCTCGACGGCCGCCCACGCTCAGCTCAGGGCACGGGCTGCGTCTGGGCCGCGTCGAACTTGACCTTCAAGGTCAGGCACGCCCGCATCGGACCCCACCCTCCTTCGTCGCCGCCGTCAAAGCGGCGCGCGTGGGCCGCGTACTCGCCGTGTCAAGCCGACTCGCCACGGGTAGCCGCGGCCACGATGAAGCTCTTGCTCCTCACCGCCGAGCCCGTGTCGGCCGACGTGGTCCGCGAGGCGGTCGGCGACGACGCCGAGGATGCCGAGGTGATGGTGGTCTCGCCGGCGCTGACCGACTCGCCGCTGCGCTTCTGGACGTCCGATGCCGACGAGGCGATCGAGCATGCGCGCGAGACCGCCGACGAGACGGTCGAGCGGCTGGACGAGGCGGGCCTCGACGCGGCGGGTGACACCGGCGAGAGCGACCCGCTGCAGGCGCTGGAGGACGCGCTGCAGACCTTCCCGGCCGACCGCGTCGTGGTCGTCACCCACCCCGAGGGCGAGCGCGACTACCTCGAGGACGGCTTCGTCGACGAGGCCGAGCGCCGCTTCGGCGTGCCGGTTGCGCACCTCGAGGTCACGCGGGGCTGAGCCGCGTTCAGTGCCGACCGCTGGGAGCGCATCTCGCGCGAACCGCGGCGATGAAAGAGGGTTGGCCAAACTGCCCGCAGTGGACGTGGGCCGCATTTGGCCGCACCATGAGACGGGATGCAGCCCACGTGCCGCCTGGTCGCCCCGGTCCGTCGCCGCAAAGCGACGTGGGCCGCCTTGGGTCGCTATGTCAGACCTAACTCGGCCCAGGTCCGCCCAGCGCGCCGCGGCGCTCGGAAGTGAACGCGGAGCGGAGCCCATTCTCGCGCCCCCTGTCACAAAGTTGTTACAAAGTCCAGGAAATGCGTAGGATGCTGGTGCTCGGCCGGCTGGGGCCCGTCGGGCCCATCAGACGCCTGCTGCCGCCAGCCCCGCGGCCATCGCGTCCACAGAGCACGCATGATCGACAGCGACCGACCCACCCATGACCGAGCGACCGCCCAGGAACGTCCATGCCCGCTTCCGTGACCTCTGAGCAGTCCCCGGAGGGCGCCAAGCGACCCCCGGACGGGGTGGATCCCGGCCGGGAGGGCGGGAAGCGCTTCCTGGACGCGGCGAAGGGCAAGAGCTCCACGCGACCGGCGCCACCGGCGCCCGAGGTGTCCGAGGCAACCGGACCGCTCTCCTGGCTGCGCTTCGCCGACCTTGGCCTGCTCGCCCTCGCGCTCCCCATCTTCCTCGCGGCCGGACTGCCGCTGCTCGGGTGGGGCGCGGCCGCGGTCGCCTGGATCGCCCAGCGCATCATCCGCGACCTCCTCAACAAGCGCGCGGCCGCCTCCAAGGACCCGCGCACGGTGGCCGGACTGCTGACCGCCTCCATGATCGGACGCGGATGGCTGATTGCGCTTACCATCTTCGGCTCTGGGCTAGTGGAGCGGAAAGCGGGGCTCTCCGCCGCGGTCCTGGTCATCGCCTTGTTCACGCTCTACTTCACGGTCAACATGGTCCTGCGGCCGTTCGAACGCCGATGACAGCCTGGTTGCGGCGCCTGTCGACCAAGCAAAAGCTGCTGCTCGGAGGCGGCATCTACCTGTTGATCGCGATCGTCCTGTTCGCGGCCGCCGGCAGCGCCGGACGCAACGACGAGTTCAAGCCCCAGGACGAGTTCAAGCTCGACCCGTGGATCTCGATCAAGATCGGTGGGCTCGACCTCTCGATCAACCGTGCGGTGCTCTACCTCTTCCTCGGCGCCGGGCTGACCGTCTGGGCCGTCACCTGGATCGCGCGCCGCATGCAGCGCCGCCCGAGCAAGGTGCAGACGGCGATGGAGGCCGCCTACGGCCTCATGCGCAACAACATCACCGAGGGGAACATGGACCACCGAATGGCGGTCAAGTGGTTCACGTTCGTGGGCACGCTGTTCATGTTCATCTGGTTCTCGAACCTGCTGGGGTACATCCCGCTGCCGACCGGCAATGAGGACCTCAACATCGGCGGCGTCTCCATTCCGGCGTTCGCGATCTACGCCGCGACGGCGAACATCTCGGTCACGCTCGTCCTGACCCTGGTCGTGTGGATCTCCTACCACGTGGAGGGCGTCCGCGCCCAGGGGTTCGTTCCGTACTTCAAGAGCTGGATCCCCGCCGGGGTGACCGGGGCGGCCGCGGTCCCGATCTTCGCCATCGAGGTCATCTCCCACTTCGTGCGGATCATCAGCCTGTCGGTCCGACTGTTCGCCAACATCCTCGCCGGCCACCTGCTCATCCTGTTCATGGCCGGCGGCCTGGCCGTCCTGCTCGGCGTCGCGGCCCTCGGCGTCATCACCCTGCCGGCCGCGATCGCGTTCTACGCCTTCGAGGTCGTCCTGATCGCGACGCTTCAGGCCTTCATCTTCGCCACGCTTACCGCCATCTACCTCGGGGGCGCCGTGGAGGCGCACCACTAGCGACCGGAAGGAGATTCCTGTGGAACTCACAGACCTCGTCGGACTCTTCGCCCAGGCGGCCGATCCGAGCAAGGGCCTCAAGGCCATCGCGCTCGGCGTGGGCGCCGGACTGGGCACCATCGGTCCCGGCGTGGGCGTCGGTTACATCTTCGGCAAGGTCATCGAGTCGGTGACCCGGCAGCCGGAGATGCGCGACGAGATCACCTCGATCCAGTGGCTCGGCTTCGCGCTGACCGAGGCGATCGTCTTCTACGCGTTCATCTTCGGCCTGATCGCGTTCTTCCTGTCCTGATGGCGGGAGCGCTCATCACGGCCGCCGAAAGCGGCGGCAACTTCCTCGTCTCCCCGAGCGTGGGGTTGATGATCTGGACGCTCGCCGCGTTCTTCATCACCTATCTGCTGCTGCGCAAGCTCGCATTCCCGCGCATCCAGGAAGCGCTCGAGCGCCGGCAGAAGACCATCGACGAGTCGATCGACGCGGCCGAGCGCACCCGGCGCGAGGCCGACGAGCTGCTCGGCGAATACCGCGAGCGGCTCAAGGAGGCGCGCCAGCAGGCCGACGACATCGTCGAGCGGGCGCGCAAGGCCGCCGAGGTTCTCGAGCGCGACAGCGTCGCGGAGGGCAGGCACAAGCGGGAGGAGCTGCTCGAGGCCGCGCGCCGCGACATCGAGGTGGAGACCCAGCGCGCGATCCAGGAGATCCGCAAGGAGGTCGCCGACCTCACGGTCATGGCGACCGAGAAGGTGACGCGCAAGTCCTTGGACGATGGCGACCAGCGCCGGCTCGTCGAGGAGGCCCTCTCAGAGCTCGACTTCACCACGCTGAGCGCCGAGGACCGGCAGAACTAGTGGCACCTCCGGCAAACCCATGGCACGCCTGGCGGCCCCGGATGACCGCCTGGCTGCGTCCTCGAATCTCGGAATACGCAGGGTATTCCTTCGATTCTGCGTCCTTGCCAGGCGGCCCCCGGGTCTCGCCAGTCGCACAACGGGCTTGCCGGCGGCACCACTAATGGAGGAGATTGCCCAGGTCTACTCGCGGTCGCTGTTCGAGGTGGCCAAGGAGCAGGACAAGCTCGATGCCATCCGGGACCAGCTCGGAGAGTTCACCGACGCGCTCAACGACAACCGCGACCTGCAGGTGTTCCTGTTCTCGCCCTACTTCTCGACGGTGGAGAAGAAGGAGGGGCTGCACAAGGTGCTCGACGGCGCCGACCCGGCGTTCGCCAACTTCCTCGACCTGCTGGTCGAGAAGCACCGCATGCCGGCCCTGTTCCGGATCCGCCGCCAGTTCGAGGAGCGCTGGCAGGAGGAGAACCGCCTTCTCCCGGTCCAGGTGACGAGCGCAATCGAGCTCGACGACGAGACCGTGGAGCAGATCTCCAGCCGCATCGCCGAGCAGACCGACCGCCGGATCGAGCTGTCCACCGAGGTCAACCCCGAGATCCTCGGCGGCATCGTCCTCCGAGTTGGCAACTCAATTCTCGACGCCTCGATCAGAAACCGACTCGAACAAGTGAGACGCCAACTGGCAAGGGCCTGATGCCTGATGCCTAAGGACTTATATGCAAATCAAACCTGACGAGATCACCTCAATCCTCAAGCAGCGCATCGAAGGCCTCGACGTCGGCGAAGCCGACCTGACCGAGGTCGGGACCGTCCTCAGCGTGAGCGACGGCATCGCCCGCCTCCACGGCCTCGAGAACTGCCTGTCGCTCGAGCTGCTCGAGTTCCCGCACGACGTCACCGGCCTCGCGCTCAACCTCGAGTCCGACAACGTCGGCGCGGTCCTGTTCGGCGCCTGGGACCAGATCGTCGAGGGCGACACGGTCAAGCGCACCAACCGCCTGCTCGAGATCCCGGTCGGCGAGCAGCTGCTCGGCCGCATCGTCACGCCGCTCGGACAGCCGCTGGACGGCAAGGGCGACATCGAGACCACCCAGACCCGCCCGGCCGAGTTCAAGGCGCCCGGCGTGGTCCAGCGCAAGCCGGTCGAGGAGCCCATGTACACGGGCCTGAAGGCGATCGACTCCATGACCGCCATCGGCCGCGGCCAGCGCGAGCTGATCATCGGCGACCGCCAGACCGGCAAGTCCGCGATCGCGATCGACACGATCATCAACAACAAGGACCGCGACCTCATCTGCATCTACGTGGCCATCGGCCAGCGGATGTCCACCGTGGTCCAGGTGGCCGAGACCCTCGACGAGGCGGGCGCGCTCGACAACACCATCATCGTCGCCGCGCCCGCCGACGAGGCCGCGCCGATCAAGTACATGGCGCCCTATGCCGGCTGCGCGATGGGCGAGTACTTCCTCTACGACGGCAAGCACGCGCTGTGCGTGTACGACGACCTGACCAAGCACGCGTACGCGTACCGCCAGATGTCGCTGCTGCTGCGCCGCCCGCCGGGACGGGAGGCCTATCCCGGCGACGTCTTCTACCTGCACTCGCGCCTGCTCGAGCGGGCGGTCAAGCTCAACGACGACCTGGGCGGCGGCTCGCTTACCGCGCTGCCCATCATCGAGACCCAGGCCGGGGACGTCTCGGCCTACATCCCCACCAACGTCATCTCGATCACCGACGGCCAGATCTACCTCGAGTCGCGGCTGTTCTTCAGCGGCGTGCGCCCGGCCATCAACGTGGGGATCTCGGTCTCGCGCGTCGGCGGCAACGCGCAGATCAAGCCGATGAAGAAGGTGGCCGGGCGGCTCAAGCTCGACCTCTCCCAGTACCGCGACCTCGAGGCGTTCGCGCAGTTCGGATCCGATCTCGACGCCGAGACGCAGCGCACGCTGGCCCGCGGCGAGCGCCTGGTGGCGACGCTCAACCAGGCCGAGCGCCACCCGCTGCCCGTCGAGGAGCAGGTGATCCAGATCTACGCCGCCACCAACGGCTACCTGGACCGGATCAACGTCGACCGCGTCACCGACTTCCTTGCCGACCTCGTCGCCCGCTTCCGCGCCGAGCACGCCGACCTGATGGAGAAGATCGCCGGCGGCGACTGGGAGGACTCGACCGTCGACACGGTCGACAAGGGCGTCAAGGAGTTCGCCGACGACTTCGGCCACGACCTCGACGAGGAGGGCCAGCCGGTGGACGAGGGCGAGTCCGACCGCGTCGCCGACCGCGAAGGCACTGCGGGCGAGGGCGTGCGTGAAGAGGAGACGGCAGCCGCGTGAGCTCCCAGCGGGACGTCAAGCAGCGGATCGACTCGGTCAAGAACATCCAGAAGATCACGCGCGCGATGGAGATGGTCGCCGCCGCGCGCCTGCGGCGGGCGGAGCAGCGCATCCAGCACCTGCGTCCGTACGCGGATGCGATCCGGCGGATGACCCGGCAGGCGGCGGAGGCGGCCGAGAACGTCCCGAACATCCCGGTCCTGGCCGAGCGCGAGCAGCAGCGCAACGTCGGCGTCCTGCTGGTCACCGGGGACCGCGGCCTTGCCGGCGCCTTCAACTCGCAGATCCTGCGCGCCGGCACCCGCGCGGCGTCCGAGCACCACGAGCACGGGCAGACCGTCGTCTGGTACGCGTCGGGGCGGCGCGGCGTCTCGTCGCTCACCTTCCGCGGGCAGGACGTCGCCGGCGCCTACACCGGCTTCACCGACCGGCCGTCGTTCGCCGACGCCCGCAACATCGCCTCCGACCTCATGTCCGCCTACGTCGACGAGAAGGTCGACCGCGTCGAGATCTTCTACAACGGCTACATCTCGCCGCTCTCCCAGGAAGTCCGGCGCGAGACCCTGCTGCCGCTGCAGGAGGCGTCGATCCTCGGCGAGGACGAGTCCGAGCAGGAGGACGGCGAGCGGGAACCATCGGGGCACCACGCGCTCGTCGAGTACGAGCCCGACCCCGAGGAGATCCTCACGCGCCTAGTGCCCGACTACGTCGAGATCTCCGTCTTCCGCGCCCTGCTCGAGTCCACGGCATCGGAGCACGGCGCCCGCATGACCGCGATGCGCAACGCCTCAGAGAACGCCGGCGAGCTCATCGACGATTTGACGCTTGAAATGAACCGTGCCCGCCAGGCCGAGATCACACAGGAGATCATGGAAGTGGTCGCCGGCGCAGAGGCCCTCAGCTAAGGAGAACCATGGAAGCCAGCACCACCGAGGAGCGAACCGAGCAGCAGTCCGGCGACGGCAAGCGCAACGTCGGGCACATCGAGGAGATCCAGGGCGTCGTGATCGAGGCCTCGTTCACCGCCGACAACCTGCCGGAGATCAACCACGCCCTCGAGATCGAGCGGCCGCGGATCATGCAGGAGGAGGAGCAGGAGGGCGTCAGCTCGGGCACCAACAAGCTCGTGCTCGAGGTCCAGCAGCACCTCGGCGACGACCGCGTCCGCGCCGTCGCGATGGACACCACCGACGGCCTGTCGCGCGGCCTGGAGGTGGTCGACACCGGCGCGCCGATCTCGGTGCCCGTCGGCCGCGGCGTGCTCGGCCGCATCTTCAACCTGCTCGGCGAGCCGATCGACCAGGAGGGCGACGTCGAAACCGAGGAGCGCTGGCCCATCCACCGCCCGGCACCCAACGTCGAGAACCTCACCCCCACGACCGAGATGCTCGAGACCGGAATCAAGGTCGTCGACCTGCTCGCGCCCTACGCCAAGGGCGGCAAGGTCGGCCTGTTCGGGGGCGCCGGCGTGGGCAAGACCGTCCTCATCCAGGAGCTCATTCGCAACATCGCGGAGGAGCACGAGGGCCTGTCGGCGTTCTGCGGCGTGGGCGAGCGCTCGCGCGAGGGCAACGACCTGTGGCTCGAGATGAAGGAGTCCGGCGTCCTCGACAAGACGGTGCTGGTCTTCGGGCAGATGAACGAGCCGCCGGGCGCGCGCATGCGCGTCGGCCTGTCCGGCCTGACCATGGCGGAGTACTTCCGCGAGGAGGGTGGTCAGGACGTGCTGCTCTTCATCGACAACATCTTCCGCTTCGTCCAGGCCGGTGCCGAGGTGTCGGCACTGCTCGGGCGCATGCCGTCGCAGGTCGGCTACCAGCCCACGCTGGAGACGGAGATGGGCCAGCTGCAGGAGCGGATCACCTCGACCCGCCAGGGCTCGGTCACCTCGGTGCAGGCGATCTACGTGCCCGCCGACGACCTCACCGACCCCGCGCCGGCGTCGGTGTTCGCCCACCTCAACGCCACGACGGTGCTCTCGCGGGCGATCTCGGAGAAGGGGATCTACCCGGCGGTCGACCCGCTCGACTCGACGTCGACGATCCTCAAGCCCGAGATCGTCGGCGATGAGCACTTCCGCGTGGCCAACGACGTCAAGGAGGTGCTGCAGCGCTACAAGGAGCTGCAGGACATCATCGCGATCCTCGGCATCGACGAGCTCTCCGACGAGGACAAGCTCACGGTGGCGCGGGCGCGCCGCATCGAGCGCTTTCT
>JBJMKX010000027.1:0-18079 GCA_045805605.1 Solirubrobacteraceae bacterium | reverse complement strand
TGCTAGAGCGGTTTCGGCGCTCCCAGCTGCGCGCAGTTTCGCTCAATTTGGGCCCCCGATTGGGCCCCTGGGACGGCGGGCTCCCGTGTGTGGACGCCCGGCGCCCATCGGGGCGCGCAGCGCGTCAACGAGCCGAACACCGCGCCGGCGGGATCGGCGACGACCGCCATCCGCCCGCCGTCGAAGCTCCCGAAGGGCTCGGCCAGGAGGCTCGCGGTAGCGGTGATCGCGCGCAACGCCGGGCGTGTAGATGCCCGCAGCGCGGTTGAGCGCGAAGGTGTGAAACCAGAACGGCACCTCCTTGACGGTCGCGCGAGCGACGTCCGGATCGACCTCGATCGGCAACAGGTCGGCCACCTCCCGTTCGGCCTCGGTGACGACGTACCGGCCCTCCACTTCGCGCCGCACGATCGCCACGACCGAGCCCTCGATCCGTGAGCCCCGCTCCAAGCCCGCCCGAACTGAGACGGGCCTCCATCGCTCTACTCGGAGCGTCCCGCGGGCTCGTCCAGCCTCAGCGCGCCGGCGGCGGGCGTGTAGATGCTCTCGTGCCCGTCATCCCAGCGGATTCGATACCGCGGGAAGGGATCGTCCCGCACAACCGCTTCCACCACACCGCGGCGGGCGGCGCGACCGGTCGTCTCCGCCTCGACAAGGACGTGATCTCCAGGCGAAAAAGCCGTGACTGTCCCTCCGTCGACTCTGCACCCGAGGGTACTCTCGCGACGCCTCACCGTCGAGCCGCCGAACCCACGACGCGATCGTGCGCATCGCCTGCTAGTCGCGGAACCGACGGCCGGCCGCAGCGAGCCCGTCTTCGGGGGCGGCGCGAGATGGTCCGGCCTACGCGGTCGCTGATCGGGCCGCTTGGGCCGTCAGCGCGACCTCGTAATGGGTGACGGAGTCGGTCGTCGCGCCCGAGGGCTGTGTGGCTTGGCTTCGCAGCTGGTGGGCTCGCTCGGCGCTCGCCTCGAGGGCCGCCTCGGTCTCCCAGAGCGTCATCGACAAGCCCTTGCCGCTGCCGCGATCCACGCAGAAGTAGGCGTTCGAGAAGCCCTCCATCCGCTCGAGCTCGCCGCGCGCGCGCTCAAAGCCGCGAACCATCTCCTCGGGATCGCCGGAGTAGTGGCGACTCTGGCGAACATCGCTCTCCCTTCGGTCGGTCCTGTGCTGCGGCCAGCGTCCCACCATGGGCCCACGGCGACAAGGGCCGAGCTCCACGGCACACGGCGGCTGGACCTGGGGCGGGGGCCGATCACCGCGGTGGGAGGGCCCCTCTCCTTGCGTTGGCTGCTTCCTAGTCAGTCGGGCGCTGCTCTCGTGTCAGGTGCGCCTACGGCGCGGTTGGCGGTTGCGCAACCATTGCGGGCACCGTGCAGCATTGGTCGGGCGAGCACGCCATGGCGCTGATCGCCACCGCCGTCGTTGCGGCGCTTTTGGTAGCCGCCGCACGTCGGTGGGGAGACACCTGGGCCGTCCCGGCCGGACGCGCGCTCGCGGTCGTCATCCTCGCCGCCTTTGTGTGCGAGCAGCTCACGTACGCGCTGCGAGGCCAATGGACGGCGGAAGTGAACTTGCCGCTGCAGCTCTCCGACGCCGTCACGCTTGTGGCGGTCGCCGCCCTCTGGCGCCCCCAATCGGCGCTGCTGGTTGAGCTTGTCTACTACTGGGCGCTCAGCGCGTCGCTGCAAGCCGTGCTCACGCCCGACGTCGGGCAGTCGTTCCCGGACCTGCTGTTCTTCACCTACTTCGCCACACACTCCGGCGCGCTCGCCGCCGCATGCCTGCTCGTGTTTGGCATGCGCCGTGCGCCCCGCCCCAATGCCGTCTGGCGGGTCTACGCCATCACCCTCGCCTTCGCGTGCCTCGCTGCCGTTGCGACCTTGCTGACCGGTGGCAACTACATGTTCTTGCGCCACAAGCCGGCGCGCGGTTCGCTGTTGGACTTCATGGGCCCGTGGCCCGTCTACATCCTCGTGGCGGCCCTCCTCGCGCTGGTCATGTTCCTGGCGCTCGCCGCGTTGGCACGGCCCATCTCGGCGCGCTCCCTACACGGCACGATCGGGCGTAAGACCGGCTAGCGGTGCCCAGGCTCGCCGCTCGGACGCATGCACCTAGTCGTTGAGCAACGTCACCGGGTACGCCCGGCCGAACCGCCAGGACCTCTGCTTCCGCGCGTGATTGCGGGAGGCTGACCGAGCCGCTCGCTCGCTTGCGCTGCGGACGACTTTCGTTCGTCTCGTCCGGCTCCTAGCCGACGGCTGCTTCCCCACCTGAAGCAGCAGCGAGGCGTGCTGATAGCTGGATCGGGAGCGCCAGTCAGGGGGCGCAGTCAGGTAATCGCCAGGTTGGGGCTGGCACCCTCGCCGGCCATGACCACGCTTGCGAAGACCGCCGACGCCGCGTCCGTGGGGCGGCGGATGCTCAACAAGGTCCCCGAGGTCACCTTCTGGTTCTGGGTGATCAAGATCATGTGCACGACGGTCGGGGAGACCGCCGCGGACTACCTGAACATCAACCTCGGGTTCGGCCTGACGAACACGACCTATGTCACGGGGGCGCTGCTGGCGGCGCTGCTGATCGTCCAGTTCCGGATGCGCCGCTATGTGCCGCCGGTCTACTGGGCGGTGGTGGTCGTGATCAGCGTGTTCGGCACGCTCATCACCGACAACCTCTCCGATGGCTATCACGTGCCGCTGACCACGAGCACGCCGATCTTCGCCGTGCTCCTCGCGGTCGTGTTCGCCGTGTGGTGGTGGAGCGAGCGGACGCTCTCGATCCACACGATCTTCACCAGGCGCCGCGAGGCCTTCTACTGGCTGGCGATCCTGTTCACCTTCGCGCTCGGCACCGCCGCCGGCGACCTCGTCTCGGAGAAGTTCAGCCTCGGCTACGGCGGCTCGCTGCTGATCTTCGGCGGGATCATCGCCGCCATCGCCGTGGGTCACTTCGCGTTCCGGTTGAACGCGGTCCTGGCCTTCTGGCTGGCGTACATCATGACCCGGCCGCTGGGCGCGTCGATCGGCGACGGCCTGTCGTCCTCGCAGCATGCGGGCGGGCTCGGTCTGGGCGCGACCGACACCAGCTACGTGTTCCTGGCCTGCATCCTCGCGCTCGTCGCCTATCTGACGATCTCGAGGCGGGACCAGACGCCGCCGGCGCCCGACGTCGCGCCCTCCTGACGTGGAGGGCGCGGCTCCGGCGCACGTGCTCGTGGTGAGCGACCGCCCGGCCGCCACGCCCGCGCTGCTCGACGCCATCCACGGTCGCGCGGCGCGGGGCCCGGCCTGGTTCCAGCTACTGGTCCCCAATCCGGCCGCCGCCGAGTGGCACCCGGGCCGTCCCGAGCGGCACGAGCGCATCGAGCAGGCCGAGCGCGAGCTGACCCGCGCGCTGCCGCTGTTCGAGGCCGCGGCCGGGCGCCCGGTCGAGGGGTCGGTGTCGACCCGTCACGACCCGATGGACGCCATCGAGGAGGCGCTGCAAGCCGGCAGCTACGACGAGATCATCCTCTCCTCGGTGCCCCATCGGCTGTCGTCCTGGCTGCACGTCGACCTCCCCCACCGCGTCGCGCACCTGGGCCTGCCGGTGACGACGATCACCGCCCAGCCGGGCGTCGGCGCACGGGCGCGGAACGCCGGTTCGGCGGTTTGACCTGGCGCTTACCCGGCGCGGTCGAGACTGCGACGATGCGCAGGTCGACGGTGGGCATCTGCGAGGACGACCCCGACCTGCGGGCGACGCTCACGCGCGCGCTCGAGGCCGAGGGCATCGATGCGCGCGCGACGGCGACCGGCCACGAGGCGGTCACCGCGTTTGCTACCAGCCCGACCGACGCGCTGGTCCTCGACATCGTGCTGCCCGATGCCGACGGCCGCGACGTCTGCCAGGCGCTGCGGGCGCAGGGGGTCGAGTCGCCCGTCCTGTTCCTGACCGCGCGCGACGCGCTCGTCGACCGGCTCGCTGGCTTCCACGCCGGCGGCGACGACTATCTGACCAAGCCGTTCGCGCTGGTCGAGCTGCTGGTCCGGGTCGGTGCCCTGCTGCGGCGCGCGCCCGCCGCATCCCCCACCGAGCTCGGCGCCGGCATGCGCCTCGACCCGGCCGGTCACGCGCTGCACCACGGCGACCGCTCCGAGCCGCTGACGCCCACGGAGTTCCGGCTCCTGGCCGCATTGGCCGCCCACCCGGGCCGGGTGGTGCGCCGGCGCGAGCTTGTCGCCGCGGGCTGGCCGCACGGCGCCATCGTCCACGACAACACGCTCGACAGCTACGTCGCCCGCTTGCGGCGCAAGCTGCGCGCGCTCGGCGGCGGGGTCATCCTCGCCACCGTGCGCGGCGTCGGCTACCGGCTCCAGGGATGAGGTGGGGCGTCCGCGGTCGCGTCGTCGCGGCCGCGCTCGTCACCCTGGCGCTGGGCCTGGGGATCCTGATCGCCGCGGCCAACCTGCTGCTGGCCGACCAGCTCGACCGCGACGCCAGCAACGTCCTGCGCGACCGGGTGGCGGCGCAGCTGGCGACGGTGTCGGTGCACCACGGCCGGGTCATCGCCCACGAGGGCCCGCGCGACGACGTGCTCGACCAGCGCGCCTGGGTGTTCGCCAACGGCCAGGCACTCGAGCGCGCCCCCGGGCCGACCGCGGTGCAGCGCGCCGCCGCGCAGCTGGCCGTCGCCGGGCAGTCGCGGACCCGCGACGGGCCGGGCGACGTCCGCCTCTACGCCGCCCCGATCGTCGAGCCCGGCGGCCGCACCCGCGGCGGCGTCGTCGCCGCCGTCTCGCTCGTGCCCTACGAGGACACCGAGCACATCGGCCTGCTGGCGACGATCGCGCTGTCGGCCTTCGTCCTGCTGGCGGGCGCCATCGTGGCGTGGCGCGCCGTCGGCGCCGCGCTGCGGCCCGTCGCCGACATGACGGCGCACGCCGAGGACTGGAGCGAGCACGACCTGCACCGGCGCTTCGACCTCGGCCCGCCGCGCGACGAGCTGACCGGGCTGGCGGCGACGCTCGACGGGCTGCTGGCGCGGATCGAGGGGACGCTGCGCCACGAGCAGCGGTTCTCGGCCGAGGTCGCGCACGAGCTGCGCACCCCGCTGGCCGGCATGCGCGCGGAGGCCGAGCTCGGCCTGCGCAGCGGTCCCGACGGGCGGCGCGAGGCGCTCGAGCGCGTGGTGGCCATGAGCGAGCGCCTTGACGGCGTGATCGAGAGCCTGCTGACGATCGGGCGCCAGGAGATCGACCCGGGCATCGCCTCGGCCGATGCGGCCGCCGTGGCCCGCGCCGCGCTGGACGCGTGCGAGCCGGCCGCGGAGGCCGGCAAGGTGCGCCTGCGCCTCGTCAGCGCCCCGGGACTGCGCGTCGCGACGTCGGGCGACGTCGTGGCGCGAGCGCTGCAACCGCTGCTGGACAATGCCGTGCGGCACGCGCGCTCGAGCGTCCGCATCAGCGTCGTCCCTAAGCACACCGACGTGCTCGTGCGGGTCGAGGACGACGGCGACGGGCTGGCCGCCCGCGACCTCGACGCGGTCTTCGACCCCGGGCATCACGCCGCGGGGCCCAACGGCAGCGGTGCGGGGCTCGGCCTCCCGCTCGCCCGTCGCCTGGCCCGGTCCTGCGGCGGCGACGTCGAGGCAGCGCCGGGCCCGGGCGGCCGCGTGACCCTGCGGCTGCCTAGCGCGTGATCCCGGTGTGCCCGATCGAGTAGCGGCCGGGCTGCGGCCAGACCGCCGCGCCGTGCGGGCCCGAGCCCACCTCGATGCGGTGCAGCAGCCGGCCGCTGCGCGTCGAGATCGCGTAGAGCTCGCCGTTGTACCGCCCGGTGAGCCAGAGGATGCGGCCGTCGGCGGAGACGCCGCCCATGTCGGGCGACCCCCCGCCGGGCAGGTGCCAGGTGTCGACCACGCGCTTGCGGCGGAACGAGATGACCGAGATCGAGCCGCCGTCGCGGTTAGACACGTACAGGTAGCGGGCGTCGCGGCTCGGGTAGAGGCCGTGGGCGCCGCGGCCGGTGCGGATGAAGCCCGTCCGCCGCATCCGGTGGGCGTCGAACGTCCATACCCCGTTGGCCATCATGTCGGCGACGTAGAACGTGCGCCCGTCCGGCGAGAGCTTGACGTCCTGGGGCTTGGCCATGCCCGGCAGCGACAGCGTCTTGCGCACGCGTTCGCGCGCGAGGTCGACGACGATCATGCGCCCGCTGAACTCGCACGATGCGAGCGCGTAGCGTCCGTCCGCGGTGAAGTCCATGTGGTCCACGCCCGCGCACTGCGGGACGTGCAGCTGCCGGTGCAGGCGCATCGAATGCGCGAAGCGGAAGTCGAGGCGGGCGTGTGCCTCGGCGACGACGATCGCGTAGCGCCCGTCGACGGTGAAGTAGAGGTTGTAGGGGTCGGTGACCGGGACGGGCTTGCCGTGGTGGCCGGTGCGCGGGTCGATCGGCGTGAGGCTGTTGCTCTGGTCGTTGGTGACCCACAGCCGCCGCATGTCCCAGGCCGGGGTGACGTGCTGGGGCAGGGCGCCGACGGCGAAGTGGTCGATCACGCGGAAGCTGCCCTGGCTGATCACGTCGACCGTGTTGGACTGCGAGTTGGGGACGTAGACGCGCGCCGGGTCGTTGCGCACCGCGGGAATCAGGTCGTTGGGCCCCGCCGCGGCATAGACGTTGCTCGACGACGCGGCCGGTGACGCGGCCCGCGACGCCGGGTCCCGCCCGGAGGGTCGGCGGGCCGCGGTCTGGGTCAGCCGCCAGATCCCCGCATGGACCCGGCCCTGCGAGTCGCGCCCGCCGACGACGAGGGCGGCGCCCGGCACCGCCGTCGCCCCCACGTCCGAGAGCGCGATGGGCAGCCGGCCCGCGTGTGCGACCCGGCCCGTGCGGGGGTCGACGGACAGGATCGTCGAGCGCTGCGAGCTGAGGTTGTCGCCGCGCCCGCCGATCACGTACACCCGCCCTCCGAGCGGTACGGCCGCGGCGTGGGTGACAGGGTGCGGGAGGCTGCCGATGCGACGGACCCGGCCGCTTGTGGGATCGAAGCGCAGGACCCCCCGCGTCGCGGTGGCGCCCGACGTCCCGCCGGCCACGATCACCGCGCCGCCGGCGCTCGTCACCGCCGCGTAGCGCAGGGGCAGGGGCAGGTGCGCGACGACGTGGGCGGGCCGGCCGGGGGCGAAGGCGACGATCGAGTCCAGGGGAGCGCTGCCGTCGTATCCGCCGACGACGTAGGCGGTCGAGCCTACGACCGCGGCCTGTACGTCTGACGCGGCCCGCGGCAGGCGACCGGCCGTGTGCGCTTTGCCGCGGCCCAGCTCGACGATGTCCGCGCTCGTGCCCGCCGCGCTCCCGCCCCCGAAGAAGTAGGCGCGGCGACCGAGGGTGGCGGCGGCGCCGTCATGCAGCGCCGTGGGCAGGTGGCCCATCGGCCGCGCGTGGCGGTGGTCGACCACCAGCACGCTGTCGACGGAGGCATCGGCGGAGTTCAGCCCGCCGATGACGTCGACCCCGCCGTCGCCGGTGGCGGTGACCGCCGGCAGTTGCACGGGCGCCGGCAGCCGGCCGGCGTAATGGACCGCGACGCGGTGGTCCGCGGCGTGGCGAGGCAGTGGTGCGGGCGGCGGGGCGTGGCTCGTGGTCGAGCTGGCCCCGCCGCCGCATCCCGCCCAAATCGCCGCCGCGAGGAGGGGTGCGGCGGCTGTGGTGCGTTTCACCACGGGAGGGATACGCGGTCGCACCTGGACGTTTCCTGACCGCGCGACCCGGTCAGAGATCCCGCAGCTCCTCGATCGCCGGGCGGCGCAGCGCGCGCAGGACGAGTAGGCCCGCCGTCGCGGTGGCCGCGACGCAGAGCGCGGCGAGCGCAAGCAGGTAGCCCCAGGGCACGGCGACGGTGTCGGGCGGCGGGTCGAAGACTCCCGTGAGGACCTTGACGAGCATGGTGGCCAGCGCCGCGGCGATCAGCCCGCCGAGCACGAGGCCGCCTCCGCTGACGAACGCCGACTCGCTCCACACGAAGCCGCCGAGCTGCCGACGCCGGGCGCCGAGCGCGCTCGCGATGGCGAAGGTGCGCCGCCGCTCGGCGAACCCCGATCCGAGCACGAGCCCAGTCGCGGCGGCCGCCAGCACGAGCGCGAATGCGAGCTCGACCTTCGTCAGGCCCGACAGCTCGACCGCGGTGAGGTTCGAGCCCACGACGCGGCGCTGGGACTGGATGTCGGTCACCTGCGCGCGCGTGCCAACGACGTGCTGCACGCGCGCGGCGACGGTGCGCGGCGGGGTGCCGTCGGTCTGAACCAGGAACGTGCCGACGGCCGGGCTTCCGGTCCTCTGCGCCACGTAGCGCGCGTTGGCCACGAGGAAGGAGTCGGTGGGCGCGGTCGGGAACTCCTTGACGACGCCGGCGTAGTGGAAGGGAACGGTCGTGAACTGCTTGGTCGTCCCGTTCTGCAGCCGCAGGCGCAGGAGGTCGCCGGGGCTGAGCTGGAAGTCCTTGACGGTCTCAGCGCTGACCAGCACGCCGTCGGGGTGCTGGGCGAGCCGCTGCATCAGCGACGATGCCGAGCCGCCCGCGAACCAGGCGTCCTGCAGCCGGCCCGCGGAGCCGATCGTCTGCGGGCGCACGCCGTAGAGGTCCTGCAGGTCGGCGCCGACGTAGGCGTAGCGGTGCTGCAGCGGCTCGACCGAGCCGACGCCGGGCACGTGGCGCAGGGCCGCGGCCTCGCCCGGGCCGACGCTGGCGCCGGGGGACTCGTTGACGGTGACGTCGGCCCCGTTGGTCAGGCGCGCGTCGACCTCGGCCTGCTGCTGGTAGGTCGAGTTGAACACGGCGGTCGATGCGGCGAAGGCGGCGGTCAGCGCCACGAGGGCCACGCTGCGCGCGAGCATCGCGCGCTGCCGGCCCATGGTGGCGGCGACGATGCCCGACAGCTCGCCGGCGACCGGGCGCAGCGTCCGGCGGAGCGGTCCGCCGCCGCGGGCCAGGATCAGGTCGGCGAGCCGGTAGGCGAGGAGCCCGGCGCCGATCCAGGCGAGGACGGGCGCGAGCAGGGCGAGCCAGTTGACCGAGACCTGAGGGACGCCCTCCGGCGCGAGCACGAGCTGGTAGCCGTTCTGGGACGCCTGCCAGTACACGAGCGCGGCGCCGGCGAGGCAGAGGAAGTCGACCCCGTAGCGCTCCCACCACGGCGCGCCGTCCCGCCGCACCACGGCCCGGCGCGCTCGCGCGACCGTCTGCGCGCGGGCCTGCCGCCATGCCGGCAGCGCGATCGTGGCGGCCGCGATGGCGAGGCCCGCCAGCGCGGCCCCCACGGCCCACAGGACGGCGGAGAGCGTGCTCGCGCCGAAGCTCGCTGTGCCGAAGGCGATGGCGCCGATGGCCAGCGCGCCGCCGAGCCCCACCGCCACGCCGAGGCCGCCCGCGACGGCGGCCTCGACCAGCGCCAGGCGCACCAGCTGCCGCGTGGAGGCGCCGCGCGTGCGCAGCAGCGCCTGGTCGCGGCGGCGGCGCTCGGCGCCGGCGCCGGCGACCGTCGCGGTCAGGAGGCCGGCGATCACCGCTCCCGGCACGCCGAGGAACAGGAACAGCAGCTCGGCGTAGAGCGCGTCGCTGCGCGCCTTGTCCAGCGTCGCGCCGAGGTTGTCGCCGACCAGCCCCGCGCCGGCCAGGCGGCTTTCGAGGTTGCGTGCCTGGCTGCTCACCCGGTCAAAGGCGGCGCTGGGACTGGCCGGCAGGTTGTGCACGAGCTTGACGTGCACCTGGGTACGGACGAGGTCGGGGCGCTTCGCCGCCAGCGGCCCCTCGACGGCGCGGAAGGTGGCGTCGGGGAGCAGGATCACGTTGTCGGGCGGCGCCTGGGCCTGTGCTCCGGGCGGCGCGCCCACGCGCTGGAAGAGCGAGTCGGCCTGCGGCAGGTCGACCACCCCGTCGAGGTGCACGCGCGCGGGCGGAAGCCCCCGGCGCCCGATCGACACGATGTCGCCCGGGCGCGCGTGGAGGTTCGCCGCGGCCTGCTGGGTGAGGACCACGCCGTCGCCGCGGCCGGCGAGGGTGCGCTCCTGGCCGGAGAAGGTCTTGGCGTAGCCGGCGGGCAGGCCGAGCACCTTTCCCGGGCCGGTCGTCTGCGACGAGCCGCCCGCGTTCGCAGCAAGCCCGGTCGTCGGCGCGAAGCCGACCGGCAACGCCGCCTTGACGCCGGGGAACGCGCGCGTCGTGGCCTGGACCTGGCCGGCGTTCGAGCCGGGCTGCGCCTCGACCTGCCAGTCGACCGGGACGCGCTCGATCGCCCGCTGGGTCATCTTCGCCTCGGTCGCCGACAGGAACGCGCCGATCGAGGCCAGCAGCGCCACCGCGATCGCCACGCCGGTGGCCGTGGCCACGACGCGGCCGGGACGACGGGCGAGGATGCCGCGCAGCCAGGTCAGCGCGGCGGTCATGGCAGGGACGCCCGCTCGGGCTCGTGGACGACGAGCTGCCCGTCGCGCATCTCCCAGCGTTCGGGCAGCCGGTCGGAGACCGCGGGGTCATGGGTGGCGACGACAAGCGCGGCGCCGGTGTGGCTCGCCGTCTCCAGGAGCACGTCGACCACGGCGCTCGCGTTGGGGTGGTCGAGCTGGCCGGTGGGCTCGTCGGCCACGACGAGGACGGGATCGCCCACGAGCGCCCGCGCGACGGCGACGCGCTGGGCCTGGCCGCCGGAGATCTCGTCCGGCAGCTTGTCTGCGAGGCCGGCCAGGCCGAGCCGGTCCAGGGCCTGGCGCGCGGCCACGGCGGCCCAGCGCTCGTCGCGGCCGGCGAGCAGGAGCGGCAGCGCGACGTTCTCGGCGACGGTCAGCGGCGGGAGCAGGCTCGGCCCCTGGAAGACCGTGCCGACGGGGCCGGGGCGAAGGTCGTCGCGGCCGCCGATCGCCGGCCACTCCACGCTGCCGAGGGTCGGTTCGTCAAGGCCCGCCATGAGGTGCAGCAGCGTGGACTTGCCCGACCCCGACGGGCCCATCACCGCGATGCGCGCGCCCGGGAACACCTCGCTCGAGGTGGGCTGCAGCGCGACCGTCGCGCCCCGCCCGGTGCCGAAGGTGCGCGCCGCCCCGTCGCAGCGCACGAGCGCCGTCATTCCTGCACCGCCCCGTCCAGGAGGGGGACCTCGCGATCCGCCGCCTCGGCGACCTGGCGGCTGTGAGTGGCGACGAGCACCGCCCCGCCGCGCGCGGCCCGGGCGCGGAGCAGGTCGAGCACGCGCTGGGCGGTGACGCCGTCGAGCTCGCCCGTGGGCTCGTCGCAGAGCAGGACCTCCGGGTCGTTGGCCAGCGCCACGGCCAGCCCGGCGCGTGCCAGCTCGCCGCCGGAGAGCGCGCTCGGACGGTGGCCGGCGCGCGCGGCCAGGCCCACCCGTTCGAGCAGGGCCTCCGGCTCGGTCCGCTCGCCCTGTGAACGGCCGGCGAGCCGCTGGACCATCGCGATGTTGGCAACCAGGTCGAGGTGCTCGACGAGGTTCCCGACCTGGTAGAGGACGCCAATCGAGCGGGCCCGCAGCCGCGCGCGCTCGTGCTCGGGGCGGCGCGAGAGGCGATCGCCGGCGACCCGGACGGTGCCGCCGTCGGGGTCGTCGAGCCCGGCCAAGCAGGCCAGGAGCGTCGACTTCCCCGAGCCGGACGGGCCGGTCACGGCCACGACCTCGCCGCCGTCGACGGCGAGGCTCACGCCGCGCAGCGCCAGCGTCTCGTCGTTGCCGGCGTGATAGAAGCGATAGAGGCTGTCGGCCTCGAGCGGCGCGCTCACGCGGTCCACCTCAGCGACCCGCTGACGGTCCGCCACGGGTCGACGTTGTCGGCGCCCCTCGGCCCCGCGAGCGTGAGCACGACCTCGCGGCCGTGGTGGAAGAACAGGTAGCGCTCGACCGTCTGCTGGCTGCGCTTGCCGGTGACCGCATTGGCCTTCGACGACGACTCGTAGACGACGTGCACGGCCGTGCCCGCCGGGCGGCGCAGCGTGTTGACGGCCAGCAGACGGAAGCCCGGCGTCGTGCGCTGGAGCTGCGGCACGACGGTCTTGCGCACCTGGGCCACGGTCGGCGCCTTGCTGGCCGCCATGGACTGGACGGCGACGCTGTTGAGGTTGCCGGTAAAGATGACGGTGCTGCCGTTCACCTGCCGCGCCCAGCCCTCCGGGACCTTGACCACGTAGCCGCCACCCGCCGGCCGGTAGGGGACGAAGACCTGGTTGTCGGGGATGTCGCCCGGCGGGCTGTGCTCCTTGGCGTTCGGGTTGACGGCGGAGGTCGAGCCGCCCGACCCTCCGCCGCACCCGGCCAGCACGGCGAGCACCGTCGCCGGTCCCGCAAAGAGCACTCGTGAGATCCGCATGGCGGCGACCGTAGGCCCGCCGCGTCACCCCCCGGTTCCCGCTCGGTCAACGGGCGGCAAAACTTCGGTCCCGGTGTGTGCGGTCGCGGCGCGCCCGCTACCGTCGTGGCATGAGCCAGCCAGGCGTGCTCCTCGTCGAGGACGACGAGGCCATCGCCTCGGGCCTCGTGCGCGTCTTGCAGAGCCAGGGGTACACGGTTCAGCGACTGGCGCGCGGCGGCACCGCCATCGCCGAGGCGACGCCCGACGTCGGCCTCGTCATCCTCGACCTCGGCCTGCCCGACGTCGACGGCATCGACGTGTGCCGGGCGCTTCGGGCCGCCCGGCCGGAGCTGGCGATCCTGATCCTCACGGCGCGCGATCAGGAGCTCGACGTGGTCTCGGGTCTCGACGCCGGCGCCGACGACTACCTCGCCAAGCCCTTCCGCCTCTCCGAGCTGCTCGCGCGCGTGCGCGCCCACCTCCGCCGCAGCACGCCGCCCGACGAGGCCCAGCCGCCGCTGCGTGCGGGAGGTCTGACCGTAGACGTCGCGGCCCGCCGCGCCTGGCTCGCAGAACGAGAGCTCGCGCTACGCCCGAAGGAATTCGACCTTCTGGCCCTGCTCGCGTCCGAGGCCGGGTCCGCCGTCACGCGCGAGCGGATCATGGCCGAGGTCTGGGATCTCAACTGGCACGGGTCGACGAAGACCCTCGACATGCACATCCTCTCGCTGCGGCAGAAGATCGGGCCCGAGACGATCGCCACCCTACGCGGGGTGGGCTACCGCCTGGAGACGCCATGAGGCGTCGCCTGGTCCTCGCGATCGGTGCCGTGGCGGCGGGCAGCGTGGTGCTCTTCGCCATCCCCCTCGCGATCGTCCTCGAGCGCCAGCTCCACGACGAGGCGCTCCTGCGCCTGCAGCGCGACGCCATCGCCGCGACGCGCGCCATCGACCTGCCGGCCCAGCGCGGCGACCCGGTCGAGGTGCCACGCTCGCACGACCGCCTCGCCGTCTACGGGCGCAGCGGGCGGCGCATCGCCGGGGCCGGCCCCGCCTCGGCCGACGGGCACGTCGCCGGGGCGCTACGCAGCGGACGACCGGTCGCCGTCGAGACGGGCGAGCGCCTCGTCGTCGCAGTACCGGTGCTGGCGCGCGAGCGGGTGGTCGGCGCGTTACGCGCCTCGCGCTCCACGGCCGCGCTCGACGCCGACGTGCGCGACGCGTGGCTCATCGTCGCCGGACTCGGCCTCGGGGTGATCGCGATCGCCGTGCTTGCCGCGCTGGCCGTCTCCCGGCGCCTGACGCGACCCGTCGAGCGGCTCGCGGGCGCCGCCGCCCGGCTGGGCGAGGGCGACTTCAGCGCCCGTGCACCCCGCACGGGTGTGCCCGAGCTCGACGCCGTCGCCGCCACCCTCGACGCCACCGCCGAGCGCCTCGACCAGCTCCTGCGTCGCGAGCGAGCGTTCACCGCCGACGCCTCGCATCAGCTGCGCACGCCGCTGGCGGCACTCCGCCTCGAGCTCGAGGCCATGGAGCTCGACGCGCCCAGCGAGGAGGTCGAGCGGGCCCTCGAGCAGATCGACCGTCTCGAGGCCACCATCGCCACCCTGCTCGCGGTAGCACGCGACACCCCGCGGGACCGCGCCGAGATCGACCTCGTCGCCGCCGTCGACGCCGTCGAGCCGAGCTGGCGCAGCCGTCTCGCGGCCGACGGCCGACCCCTCCGGATCCAGCCGACCGGCACGCGGCCGCGGGCCCGCGCCGCCCCGGCAGTAGTCGACCAGGTCCTCGACGTGCTGCTCGACAACGCGTACCGCCATGGCCACGGCGAGGTCACGGTCACGGTACGCGAGACGCCGCGCGGCGCAGCGATCGACGTCAGCGATCAAGGCCCCGGACTGGACGGAAACCCGGAGGCCGCCTTCGTCCGCCGCGCGAGCGGCGGCAACGGCCACGGTATCGGCCTCGCACTCGCCCGCTCACTCGCCGAGGCCGAGGGCGGCGCACTGGTCGTCTCCAACCCTGGGCCGCATCCCGTCTTCACGCTGCTGATCGGCGCCGAGGGCCGGCGCCGTTCTCATCCGCCTCTCATCGAGCCGGTTGAGCATCCCTGAGACCGTGCCGCGTCGGCGCGCACTTCCGCGGCGCGATCGACGCCGGAAATCTCTTCGCGCGCCGTCGACCCCCCGCGCGCATGAGCCGGCTGCGCGCCTTCGGCGCTTCCTCTACGACTTCGTCATCGGCGACGACGCGACCGTTGCGGTCGCGGTGGTCGCCGCGCTCGCGCTCACGGCCCTGGTCGCCGGCCTCGGCATCTCGGCCTGGTGGGTACTGCCGATCGCGGTCGTCGGCACACTTGCTCGGACCCTCAGGCGTGCGGTCCCAGGACCGCCTGCTCGACGCGCGTCATCCGCCGTCCACCGACCGCCACCCCGAAGCTGAGCCGCGAGCGATTCGCTGCCGCCCTCAGCGCAGCCGCCGCGAGCAAGAAGGGAATGCAGATGAAGCCGACGTGCCTCAGGAGAGCTAACGCACGCCTGGGTTGCGTGCATGACGGCAACCTCTGCTCCGGCGATGAGATGACATGAGTGCGACCTGCGTCAGGCCGAGCGGCTGGCGGATAACCGACGCCGGGTTGACGGCCTGCCGGGGCGGCGGGCGTTCCGGCCGGGCGTTCGCCAGGGGCGCCGGCCCCCAGCCGGCGCCCCCTTTGCCTGCCGTCCCCTAGTGCGTGACGGAGACGAGGTCCAGCGTGTCGCTGCCCCCTGCACTGTCCGCTCGGCGACGTTGCCGATGCCCTTGACGTAGCACTTGTTGTCGAGAACGCCCGGCTCGAGGAGCGAAAACTCCTCGGTCCTGAGGGCGTTGTCCGACGTCACGAACGGCGTCGTCACCGATGTGCCTGTTGGTACGGCCGCCTGAGACCAGCTCCGGCACGCCGCCGCCGGCTGGAGCTCTGACCGTCGTGTTCATCGCCACTACAGGCTCGTCGCGTGGGTTGAGCTGGCTCAAGCGGTGAGGCCGAAGCTTTTGGCCATGCTTTTGGCTGTGTCGGCGCCCCTCAGGGGCGGGAGTCGCAGGAGGTCCTCCGTCGTTCGCAGTAGCGAATAGTGGTTGAAGGGTTCGCCGGACCGCTGGCCGGTCGGGGTCGAGGGGCTGACGATGATGGTGGCCACGTGGCATCCGACGTCGCTCTGATTTGTGGCGCAGGCGTCGCTCGAGCCTTCGCCGCCCTCGTCGAAGGTGATGAAGAGCACGGTGTCGGCGGCCCGGTAGGCGGGGCTATGGACGATGCGCGGTATTTCGTTTGCCAGCCAGTGATCGCCCGAGGCGAGCGGGCAGTCGTGGGTGTCGTTGCAGAGGTTGGGGGTGATGAAGGAAAAGGCGGGTAGGGAGTCGCGGCCGATGTCCCCGGGGAGAGCGGTAACGCGGATGTCGCGTTGTTCGCAGCCCGTCAGTGAGCTGTAGTAGGGCGGAGGGTTGTGGCGCACGGCATACAGGCCGGTGTTGGTCCGGGCGCAGGGAGTCGGCATCGACTCCTCGTAGGCACGCCAGCTCGGCACTTGGGCGAAGATGCTCCGCGCCGGCGTTGAGCATGTTTTGCCGGGATTGCAATCGTTGCGGAACGGGTCCAGCTCGGGGCCGCCGAGGCCGGAGGTGGCGGCGATGTAGTTCGGCAGGCTCGGGTGGGTGATGTTGTGGTAGTTGGTCGCAAGCCCACAGGCTTCGGCCAGCGAGTTCAGGTACCGCGCCGAGTGCGAGCCCATCACCTGGTCGTAGCTCTGGTTCTCCATCCAGACCCAGATCACATGACGGTAGGAGACCGAGCCAGGCGGGACCTTCCCGCACGCCGAGTCCGCAGTGGGTCTCAAAGATGCAGCCGTTCGGGCGGTTGTGGCCCCACCGCCACCCCCGCACGCCGACAGCGCGCCGAGCCCACAGAGCACCAGCACGATCAGCAGTGCCCTGGCCACAGCCGCGGGCACCCGCCCCGGCGGCGCTTTCAGGCGGCCCGCCGATTTCGCAGGGTGGCGTCGAGCCGGCGAGTGACGGCTCCCGCTATCGCCGCGTATCTGAGTCACAGGCCGCCACTGTGTCACGCGTTCTCGAGCGACGCGGACGGCGCCGGCTCGAGGGCGACCACGAAGCGCGCGCCCTCGCCCTCGTGCACGAGCTCCAGGGGCGCGCCCATGCGACTGGCCAGCTCGCGGGCGCTCGCCAGCCCAAGCCCCAAGCCCGGCTCGCCGTCGGCGTCGCGTCCGCGCTGGAAGCGCTCGAAGATCACCTCAGCGTCCTCCTCCGGTACGCCGGTGCCGTCGTCGCGCACGGAGAGCGCGGGCGCCGCGTGCTCCACGCCGAGGTGCACCGCGACCGTCTTGTCGCGCGGCGAGAACCGCACGGCATTGTCGAGCAGGATGCGCAGGATCTGGGCCACCCCGCCGGAGTCCGCGACCGCCCCACCGAGGCACCGGCGCGTCGAGCTCGAGCTCGGGACCGTCGACCGTGCGGGGCGCGAACTCCGCCAGCACCGCGCGGCAGATCTCGCCCATCATCAAGACCGAGCGAGCACGGGCGTCGGATCGACGGCCGAAGAACAACCAGCCAACGAACGCCGCATAGATGAGCCACGTCGCCCCCACTTCCACGCCGTCCACACCCACGTCGACACCTGCCCGGCGTACGAGCTGGCGGCCGGCTCACGGCCCCGAGTGGTCCCGTCGCAGTCCGCCGGTTTTGGCGTCGTCGGCCCGAACCGAGCGGCCGAGGGTCGGTCATCGACCGAGCGTCGCCTGCCAGCGGTGCGGCTAACGGGCGTACATGATCACCCCGCCCCCGACGAGGCAGGTGCCCGCTCCGACGAGGTCGGCGGTGTCGGGGTAAGCCGTCGAAGGCGACGCCCCACAGCAGCGAGCCGACGATGAGTACGCCGCCGTACGCGGCCAGCACGCGGCCGAACTCGTTGCTGGCCTGGCAGGTGGCCAGGACGCCGTAGAGCGCGAGGGTGATGCTGCCGGGCGCGACGTAGAGGGGGCCCTTGCCCTCTCGTAGTCCGACCGGGGAAGACGTCGGCTTTCTGTGTGGCCACTCGAGGCAGAGCGCGCCGGTCGCGAGGCGCCTCGCCGACGCCGGCGCGCTCGCGAAGAGGGCGCCAGGACAATGGGTTCGAGCCGTTCTCCTATCGCTTGCGCAAAGGACGGAGGCTGTCGCTCAAAGGTGTCGGCTGTGGGGGGAGGGCGACGGCGGTGGGTGCGGCGCTGTGGCCGCGTTGGTGGTGGGGGGGCGCTGTGGCCGGGTGGGGGCCGGTTTAGGCCGCCATGGGGGCGAGCCGGTGGCGGTGAATCTTGTTGAGGTTGTGGGTCATCATCAGCAATCGCCACTCCAGGCGCACCTTGGTTCGGCCTCGTCGGTGGAAGCGGAAGACGCCGCTGTTGTGCTTGGTGTTGCCGAGCAAGGGCTCGACCGTCCGTTTGCGTTTTCGATAGCGTTGTTGGCGGTGCTCTGAGCCAAGCACGCTGCGCATCCATGACGCGCGCCCTGAGGACAGTCAGCGCTTCGGAGTGCCGCGGGTGCCCTTGTCGGGCGCGACCAGGACCGGGATGTGCTTGTTGGCCACGACCTCGTCGATGTGCTGCACGTTCCAGTAGCCGGCGTCGGCGGCCACCGTCTCGGGCCGCTGATCGCTCCCGGCCCGCTCGAGCTCGGCCAGGGTCGCGGTGACCATCGGGTCAAGCTGCGAGAAGTCGGTC
>JBJMKX010000026.1:0-19635 GCA_045805605.1 Solirubrobacteraceae bacterium | reverse complement strand
ACCCGCTGCCGATCAGCCGCTCGACGCCGGTGCGGTCGATGGTCGACCGTAGGCCGTCGCGAATCTCGATCTGCGGCTCCCAGTCGAGCACCTCGCGGGCCAGCGAGATGTCCGGCTGACGGACCTGTGGGTCGTCGATCGGCAGCGCCTCATGGACGATCTCGGACCGTGACCCCGTGACTTCGATCACGGCTTCGGCCAGCTCGAGGAGGGTGTACTCGCCGGGGTTACCGATGTTGATCGGCAGGTGGACCTCCGATTCCATCAGCGCCACGAGGCCCCGGATCTCATCCTCGACGAAGCAGAAGCTCCGCGTCTGGCTGCCATCGCCGAACACCGTCAATGGCTTGTCCTGAAGCGCCTGGCGCAGGAAGGTCGGGATGGCGCGCCCGTCGTGTGGGCGCATTCGCGAGCCGTAGGTGTTGAAGATGCGCGCAATGCATGTGTCAACGCCCTGATGACGGTGGTAGGCCATCGTCAGCGCCTCGGCGTAACGCTTCGCCTCGTCGTAGACCCCGCGCGGGCCGATCGGGTTGACGTGGCCCCAGTAGGACTCGGGCTGGGGATGGACCTGGGGGTCGCCGTAGACCTCGCTGGTCGAGGCGAGCAGGAAGCGGGCCCGCTTGAACTTGGCCACGCCGAGCGTGTGGTGTGTGCCTTGCGACCCGACCTTGAGCGTGTGCAACGGCAGGCGCAGGTAGTCGATGGGCGATGCCGGCGAGGCCAGGTGGTAGACGAAGTCGATCGGCTCGTCGACGTAGTACGGCTGCGTGATGTCCACGTTGAGGTGGACGAAGTCGGGCGAGCGGATGTGCTCGATGTTGGCCAGCGTGCCGGTCTCGAGGTTGTCCACGCAGATGACGCGTTGGCCGCGGTGCAGCAGCTCGTCGCACAGGTGGGAGCCAAGGAAGCCGGCGCCGCCGGTGACCAGGCACGTGCTCATCGGCGCCGGAGGATAGCCTGCGCACCATGCCCGACTCCGCCTTCGTCGAGCGGCTCAACGAGCAGATTGCCAACGAGTTCGCCGCGCATCAGCAGTACGTCGCCAACGCGGTCCACTACGACGGCGAGACGCTCCCGCGCCTGGCCGCGTTCTTCTACCGGCAGGCGGTGGAGGAACGCAACCACGCGATGATGATGGTGCAGTACCTGCTCGACGCCGACGCCGCCGTGCAGGTGCCGGGCATCGACGCGCCCCGCACGGACTTCGCCGACATCGCGGAGCCCGTCCGCGTCGCGCTCGACCAGGAGCGGCGTGTCTCCGACCAGGTGGCGGAGCTCGCCCGGGTCGCGCGCGACGGCGGCGACCTGCTCTCCGAGCAGTTCATGCAGTGGTTCCTCAAGGAGCAGGTCGAGGAGGTCGCGACGATGTCGGGCCTGCTCAAGGTGGTCGAGCGCTCCGCCACCCGCCCGATGGACGTCGAGGAGTACCTCGTGCGCGAGCACTCCGCTGAGGCCGACGACCCGACGGCGCCTCCCGTCGCCGGGGGCGAGCTCTAGGCGGGCCGGCTGCCCGTCACCCCCGCCGGCGCAGCACCCGCGTGTCGTCGGGGCGCCGCAGCGTGACCCGGGTGGCGTCGAAGTGCTCGAGCAGGGCCTGGGCGAACTTGCGCGAGGTGCCGAGCTCGTCGCGCAGCTGGGCCAGCGTGATCGAGCCGTCGCGCTCGATGCGGGCGCGGACCCGGCGCTCGATCTCGGCCAATCGCTCCGGGTGGTAGTGGAGCTGGCGCCCGACGCGGACGGCTCGGCCCGCCTCCCGCAGGGCCGCGAGCGCGTGCTCGTCGAGCTCGGGGTTCAGCGGCGGCTCGAAGCCCGATTCCCGGAGCCGTTCCTCGAGGGCCAGCGCCTCTGGGAACAGCGGCGTTGGGCGTTGGGCGCTCGGCGTTGGGGGCTTGGGTGCGGGTTCAGGTGGTGGATCTGGCTCGCCCCGGCTGCGGCGCTCGAGGCGGACGATGGTGTCGCGCGAGGGCCCGTGGCGCCTCGGGTGCGGGTCGAGCACGGTGCCGCCGCCCAGCGTGTCCGGTGGCGCCACGCTCCGAACCACGATCCGGTCGCCCCGCGCCGCCACGAGCGGCTGCTCGAGGCGAAGCTGCCAGAAGCGGCCGCCCAGCTCGGCCAGCCGCGCTGGCGCCTCGCGCGTGCCGTGGTGGACCTGCACGCGATCGCCGTGCTCGGGACGGAAGTTCAGCTCGACGTCGAGGCGGAACGTCGGCTCGAGCCCCGCGCCGCGGCCGGCGAGGACGTCGCCGCGCCCGACCTCGTAGCGGCCGACGCCGACCAGGTTGACCGCCACTCGCTGGCCCGCCGGGGCGCGGTCCGCCGGCTCGTCGTGGACCTGCACGCCGCGCACGCGCACTTCGCGCCCCTCCGGCAGCACCACGAGCTCGTCCCCGCGGGCGAGCGAACCCGTCCACAGCGTCCCGGTCACCACCGTCCCCGCGCCCTTGATGGTGAACGAGCGGTCGACGTGCAGGCGGGCCGGAGCGTCACGGTCGGCGCGACTGCGCACGCGGGCGGCCACGCGGTCCAGCGCAGCGCGAAGCTCGTCGAGCCCCTCGCCGGTCTTGACCGACACCGCCACGACCGGGGTCAAGTCTTGATTTCCCACATCCGATCCCGGTGTGGCAAGGAAAGACTTGACCCCTTCGGGGTCGGCGAGATCGCTCTTCGTAATCGCCACCACGCCTTCCGTCACGCCGAGCGCCTCGAGCACCGCCGCGTGCTCGCGCGTCTGCGGCATGACGCCGTCGTCGGCGGCGATCGTCATCAGGAAGAAGTCGATGCCGGTTGCCCCCGCGACCATCGTGCGGACGAAGCGCTCGTGCCCGGGCACGTCGACGACCGAGACGCGCTGCCCGGACGGAAGCTCGAGCGGCGCGTAGCCGAGGGCGATCGAGATCCCGCGCGCCTTCTCCTCGGGGAGCCGGTCGGTGTCGCGCCCGGTCAGCGCGCCGACGAGCGCGGTCTTGCCGTGGTCGATGTGGCCGGCGGTGCCGAGGGTCAGCGGTGGCAGAGGCTCTCGACCTCCGCGTCGGTCATCGTGCGCGGGTCGAGCAGCACCGCATCGCCCGCGATGCGGCCGATCACCGGCGGGTCGCCCGCGCGCAGTTGCGCCGCCAGGCGGTCGGGCGCCGGGTCGTCGATCCGCGCGACGGGGCCCTCGAGCTCGAGCAGCGGCAGGGCGCCGCCGCCGACCTTGGCCGTGGCCATCGCGACCTCGCCCCCGAACGCGGCGGCGAGACGCTGCGCCCGCGCGCGCAGGACGGCCGGGTCGGCGTCGAGCATCGCGAGCACCGGCACGTCGCGGCGGGCCAGCTCGGGATCGCGGTAGAGCCGAAGCGTGGCCTCGAGGGCGGCGAGCGAGAGCTTGTCGATCCGCACCGCGCGCGCCAACGGATGGGCGCGGGTGGCGGCGATCGGGTCCGACCGCCCCACCATCAGCCCCGCCTGGGGGCCGCCGAGCAGCTTGTCGCCCGAGCAGCAGACGATCGCCGCGCCGGCCGCCACCGAGCGACGCACCGACGGCTCGTCGGCGAGCTGCGGCAGGCCCTCGTCAATGCGGCCCGAGCCCACGTCGTCGATCACCGGCGGGCCGAGGCGGGCGAGGGCCTCGATGCCGACCTCCTCGACGAAGCCGACCGTCGCGAAGTTCGACCGGTGCGCGCGCAGGATCGCGCCGGTGCGGTCGCCGAGCGCGCGCTCGTAGTCGCGGATCCGCGTGCGGTTGGTCGTGCCGACCTCGACGAGCGTCGCACCGGATTGGGCGACGACGTCGGGGATGCGGAACGAGCCCCCGATCTCCACGAGTTGCCCGCGCGAGACCACGACATCACGGCCATGGCCGGCGAGCGCCGCCGCCGCGAGCAGGACCGCGGCGGCGCCGTTGTTCACCACGAGCGCCGCGTCCGCGCCGGTCAGCTCGCACACGAGGCCCTCCACGTGCGCCTGGCGCGATCCGCGGCGCCCGCCGGCGAGGTCGTACTCGAGGTTCGCGTAGCCCTCGGCGGTGGCAGCCACGGCAGCGCGGGCGGCGGCCGCCAGCGGCGCGCGGCCGAGGTTCGTGTGGACGACGACCCCGGTGGCGTTGATCACGCGGCGAAGCGACGGCCGTGCGGCGGCGGCCAGCCGCTCGCGCGCGCCGGCGAGGACATCGACCTCGTCCACTCCCGCGAGCAATGTCCGCCGTGCGGCGTCCACCGCCTCGCGGGCGGCGGCAACGGCGAGCGCGTGCGGGGCGTCGAGCGCCGCGGCGACACGCTCCACGGAGGGGAGCGAGCGCAGCGACGCGGATCGGTCGCTCGCAGCGTGGTGGCTCAGCCCGCCGGCGGGCGGCTTTCCGCCTTCCACTCCCCCTCCTCGCGCTTCCAGATCGGCGCCTCGGCCTTGATGCGGTCGATGATCTCGCGTGCGCCCGCGAACGCCTCACTTCGGTGCGGCGCGCTCGCCGCCACCGCCACCGATGGCTCGGACAGCGGCACGGTGCCCACGCGGTGCTCGGCGGCCGCCCTGCACAGGCCGTGCCGGTCGATTGCCTCGGCCACGATGGCGCGGATGCGCTCGTCGGCCATCTGGGCGTAGGCCTCGTACTCGAGCTTTGCGACCTCGCGCGTGACGCCCTGGAAGGTCACGACCGCCCCGGCGCGCGGGTCGCGCACCCGCTCGACCAGGACGTCGAGCGACAGGGGCTCCGTGGTGAGCACCGCCGGAACCGTCTCGCCGCCCGAGACGGGCGGGATCAGCGCGAGCTCGTCGCCCGCGCGCAGCTCGGCCTCGGCGTCGGCGTAGTCGCGGTTGACGGCCATGACGAGCGGCAGGCCGCCCGCGAGGTCGTCGAGCCGGTCCAGCGCGTCGCGCACACGAGCGCCCTCGGGCAGCTCCAGCTCGATCTCGCTTGCGCCCGCGCGCTCGCGCAGCATGGCGAAGAGGCGGATCGTCACCACCACGAGCAGAAGGCTACGCGCTGCCGGGCGTAGGCTTGGCCTGTGGCCGACTACTACGTGGTCCGTGAGGGACACGGCCCGGCGTGGGACGAGGCCCGATCGCGCCGCGAACAGGATGACTGGGACGAGCATGCGCGCTTCATGGACGCGCTCGCCGAGGACGGCGTCGTCGTCCTCGGCGGCCCGGTCGGCGAGGACCTCGACGGCGAGGCGCTCCTGCTCTTGGACGTCGAGAGCGAGGACGCGGTCCGCGAGCGCCTGGCCGCCGACCCGTGGATGGACACCGTGCTGCGGATCGCAGCCGTCGAGCCCTGGACCGTCTGGGTGCGGGGACGATGACGCTCCTCGCCCGCCCCTGGATCGGCGCCGCCCGAGCGCGAAGGCGGCTCGCCAGCGATCGGCGGGCCGACGTCGTCTGGTGCGCGGGCGTCCTCTACCACGCGCCCAATCCGCTGCTGGCCATCGCGATCGCCGGGCCGGGATGAAGCGCGCGCTGATCATCGCCACGCTCCTCGTCCTCGTCCCCGCGTCGGCGCAGGCCTCCTTCCCCGGCGCCAACGGGCCGATTGCGTACGTCAGCTCGCGCGGCGGGCCGCCGGTGCCGATGGTGTTCGACCCAGGAGACGCGGCGCCGCGCGCAGTTGGGCGCGCGGGCCAGGTTGCGCCTGCGTGGTCGCCCGACGGCGCCGCGCTCGCGGTGGCCGGCGCGGTGCTGACCTCCGGCCGCGGCCCGACGATCTTCGAGATCGTCACCATGCGCGCCGACGGGGCCGACGCCACGCCGATCACCACCGACCGCGGTCAGGACTTCGACCCCGCCTGGTCGGCGGACGGCCGCCGGATTGCGTACAGCCGCATGGTCCACGGCAACCGCGACATCTGGGTCATCGATGCGTCCGGCGGCGTCCCCGAGCGGCTCACGCGTGCCCCGGCCGACGACAGCCTGCCGTCATGGTCGCCCGATGGCAGCCAGATCGCCTTCACGCGCACGCGCGCGAACGACGGCGACATCTACGTGATGAACGCGGACGGCTCCGCCCTGCACAACATCACCAAGCGGCATGGCGACGACGAGGACCCCGACTGGGCCCCGGACGGCACGCGCATCGCCTTCACGCGGTACGGCGAGGGCGCCACCGCCGACGTCTGGACGATGACCGCCACCGGCGCCGGCCCGCGCCCGCTCGTCCGCCACCGGGCCAACGACACGCAGGCGGCGTGGTCGCCCGACGGCAGCCGCGTTGCGTTCACCTCCAACCGCGCGGGACACGACGACATCTGGGCCGTGGGGGCAACGGGCGGCCGCGCGATCGATTTGACCCCGGACCCGGCGACCGACGACTCGCCGGCGTGGGGCGTGCGCAGTGCGGTCGGCGACCTCGGCGCCGTCCCGGGCCTGCGCCGCTCGGCGTCGCGGCGGTCCGGACCCTCTCTCTAACCTCTGACCATGGCCACGCGACCAGAGTCCGAGCACCGCACCATCGCCCCGATCGTCGGCCCCGACGACCCCCGCCGCTTCACCGACTCCGGCATCGACGTCAACCGCCTCTACTCCGACGAAGACCTCCCCGCTGAGCTCGAGCTCGGGGAGCCCGGGGAGTTCCCGTTCACGCGCGGGATCCACCCCGAGATGTACCGGAAGCAGCTGTGGACGATGCGCCAGTACGCGGGCTACGCGACGGCCAAGGAGTCCAACGAGCGCTATCGCTATCTGCTCGAGCACGGCTCGACCGGGCTGTCGATGGCGTTCGACCTGCCTACGCAGCTGGGGCTCGACTCCGACGACCCGCGCTGCCTGGGCGAGGTCGGCCGCACCGGCGTGGCCATCGACACGCTCGACGACATGCGCACGGCCTTTGACCAGATCCCGCTCGATCAGGTCTCGACCTCGATGACGATCAACGCGCCGGCGAGCGTGCTCCTGTGCCTCTACCAGCTCGTCGGCGAGGAGCAGGGCGTGCCGCCCGCAAAGCTGCGCGGCACGACCCAGAACGACATCCTCAAGGAGTACATCGCGCGCGGGAACTTCATCTACCCGCCAGAGGGCTCGATGCGGCTGACGACCGACCTGTTCGCCTACTGCAACGAGCACGTCCCGCGCTGGAACACGATCTCGATCTCCGGCTACCACTTCCGCGAGAAGGGGTGCTCGGCCGTCCAGGAGGTCGCGTTCACGCTCGCCAACGGGATCGCCTACGTGCAGGCGGCGCTGGACGCCGGCCTGGCGGTGGACGAGTTCGCGCCGCGTCTGGCGTTCTTCTTCAACGGCCACAACAACGTCTTCCAGGAGGTGGCCAAGTTCCGCGCCGCACGGCGAATGTGGGCGCACATCATGCGCGACCGCTTCGGGGCGACCGACGAGCGCTCGATGCGGCTGCGCTTCCACACCCAGACCGGGGGCGTGACGCTGACGGCACAGCAGCCGGTCAACAACGTCGTGCGGGTTGCTCTGCAGGGCTTTGCCGCCGTCTGCGGCGGCACCCAGTCGCTGCACACCAACGGCTACGACGAGGCGCTCGCCCTCCCGACCGAGCGCGCGGCCAAGTTGGCGCTGCGCACGCAGCAGATCATCGGCCACGAATCGGGGGCGGCCGACACCGTCGACCCGTTCGCCGGCTCGTACTTCGTCGAATCGCTCACGGAGGAGATCGAGACGCGGGCCTCGGAGCTCATCGCCAAGATCGACGAGCTCGGCGGATCGGTCAACGCGATCCCGTTCATCAAGGGGGAGATCGAGGAGTCGGCCTGGGGCTACGAGGAGCGCTACCGGACCGGCCAGGACATCGTCGTCGGCGTCAACAAGTACGTCGAGGAAGACATCGAGATCGAGGACATCCTCCGCGTCGATCCCGAGACCGAGCGCGCGCAGGTCGAGCGGCTGAAGGCGTTCAAGGCCAATCGCGACCAGGCGCTGGCCGACCGGCGCCTCGAGGAGCTGCGCGAGGCCGCGCGCGGCACCGACAACCTCGTCCCCTACATCCGCCAGGCGCTGAAGGACGCGTGCTCGATGGGCGAGGTGTGCGGGGCGATGCGCGACGTCTTCGGCGAGTACCAGCCGGACATCTAGGCGCAGCGCGCGCCGGCGTGACGCCCAGGCGCCCAGCCGTGGGTCGCGGCGGCGGCCGGCGTCGCGCTGGAACGGCAGCGACGAAGGCGGCTGACTGGACCGCGGCCGGCCCTCGGGCGTGAATGGAAGATTTGGTCCCTTATGGGGGCCACAAGGTTCCACCCGCTCCCGTTCCCTCCCTCTCGTCGCCTGCCGTTCGCCAGCGCGAGGACGCGGGCGAAAGGGAGCGACGCCTGGGCCGCACTGCCGGCGTCGTGCGTACGGACTACGTTTCCGCCCCATGACCACGCTCGCCTCGCTTCGCTTCTTCGACGTCGTCCTCTGGCTGCACATCACCAGCGTCGTGATCGGGTTCGGGGTGCTCTTCACGTATCCGGTCATCGTGCCCCTGACCGTCCGCACCGCCCCGCGGCAGGTCGCATGGCTGCACAGCGTCCAAGGTGCGATCGGGCGGTTCATCGTCACCCCCTTCGCCACGTTGATCCTGCTCACGGGGATCTACATGGCCGCCGACGCCGACGTCTTCAGCGAGTGGTGGGTCGGCGTGCCGCTGGTGATCATCCTCGTGCTGCTGGGACTCGCGGGCGGCTACGTCTCGCCGCGCGAGCGCCGGCTGAGCGAGCTCGCTGAGCGCGACATCGCGACGGCGGGCGAGGGCCAGGTGGTCTGGAGCAGGGAGTACGAGGATCTCGGGCGCCAGGTCGGCATGGTGGGCGCCATCTCGTCGCTCCTCGTCGTGATTGCCATCTTCATCATGGTCACCGGGCCGGTGCTCTAAATCGGCAGGAGTCCTCGGCGCGCGGGCGAACTTGACGCGCGATGCCCGAGGTAGAAGCACATCGCAGGCTGGTGAAGTCCCCGCCCGAGCTGTGGGCGGAGCTCAGCGACGTCGAAGCCCTGGCTCGCCATCTCGGCGACTTCGGCGAGATCCGGATCACCCGCACCGATCCCGAGACGACCGTTGCCTGGGAGGGCGAGCACGCCCGCGGCATGGTCTCGATCGAGTCGTCGGGGTGGGGGACGAAGGTCCGGCTGACCGCGGAGGCGATCCGGCCCGAAGGGGCGTTGACGGTTGCCGAGGAACCGGCCCCCGTCGCCGAGCCACCGGAACCGGAGCCCGTCCCCGAACCACCACCGCCCGAACCGGTCGCCGAACCCCCTGCGCCCGCGCCGGTCGGCGGACCCCCTGCGCCCGAGCCCCCGCGGCGGAAGATCGGCTTCTTCGCCCGCCTGTTCGGCCGCCGCAAGCGGGTCGAGCCGGTCGTTGCCGCGCCGCCGCCGGAGCCACCGCCCGAGCCAGAGCCGGAGCCGGAGCCGGTCGTGGTCGAGCCGGAGCCGGAGCCCGAGCCGGTCGCCGTCGACCCCGCGCCCGAAGAGCCCGAGCCCGCGCTTCCCGAGCCACAGCCGGCCGTCTCCGACGAGCGGGTGCTCGAGGTCCTGACCTCGACCCTCGACGCGCTCGGCCAGGCGCACCACCGCCCGTTCTCGCGCGGCTAGTCCGACAGGGGCACGTGCGGCGCGCCGGCGGTAATCTCGCGCCCGCACATGCTCCGCGCCCTGCTCACCTTCGCCGCCGACGAGCCCAGCAAGGTGCCCTTCTACATCGCCGGTTCGGCGTTCGCGGCGTGGGCCGTGCTGCTGTCCTTCCTCGGCCTCTCGCGCGCGAGCTTCCCCGGCGACCGGCGCGGCCAGGGCGTCGTCATCGGGATCAGCGTGCTGCTGGCCGCCGCCGCGCTGGGCACCGCCATCGGTACGGCTTCGACGGAGAAGCCGGAGGCCGAGGCCAAGGCGCCCAAGCGCGCGGCGCCCCCGCCGCCACAGACCGCGGGAGGCACCCAGGCACCGCTGCAGCTCGCCGCCGACCCGTCCGGCCAGCTGCGCTACGACAAGAAGGCGCTGAAGGGAAGCGCCGGCAAGGTCACCATCGACTTCACCAACGACTCCGATGTCGGCCACGACGTGACAATCGCTCGAGGCCCGACCAAGCTCGGCGGGACGAAGGTGATCACGAAGTCAAAAGCGTCGGTGACGGTCGACCTCAAGCCCGGCAAGTACGCCTTCTACTGCTCCGTCCCGGGCCACCGCCAGGGCGGGATGCAGGGAACGCTGGCCATCGCCTGACTACACTCGGGCGCCGCCATGACCCGCGAGAAGGCCCCCGAGACCTACGAGCAGAAGCGCGAGCAGCTCGAGGAGCTTCGCCGCGCATCGCGGCAGGGCTCCGAGGCCGCCGTCTCCAAGCAGCACGCCCGCGGCAAGTACACGGCGCGCGAGCGGATCGAGAAGCTGCTCGATCCCGGCTCCTTCCAGGAGCTCGACACCTTCGTCCGCCACCGCGTACACGAGTTCGGGCTCGACAAGAACCGTCCCTGGGGCGACGCCGTCGTCACCGGCCACGGGACGATCGACGGCCGCCGCGTGTGCGTGTTCAGCCAGGACTTCACGGTCTTCGGCGGCTCGCTCGGCGAGGTCATGGGCGAGAAGATGGTCAAGGTCATGGACCTGGCGGCCAAGATCGGCTGCCCGATCATCGGGATCAACGACTCGGGCGGGGCGCGCATCCAGGAGGGCGTGGTCTCGCTCGGCGCCTACGGCGACGTCTTCGTCCGCAACGTCCGCTGCTCCGGCGTCATCCCGCAGATCTCGCTGGTCATGGGACCGTGCGCGGGCGGGGCCGTCTACTCGCCCGCCATGACCGACTTCATCTTCATGGTCAAGGAGACCTCGCACATGTTCATCACTGGTCCCGAGGTCATCAAGACCGTCACCGGCGAGGAGGTGGACTTCGAGTCGCTCGGCGGGGCGATGGCGCACAACACGAAGTCGGGCGTCGCGCACTTCGCCTCCGACGACGAGGACGCGTGCCTGGCGGACACCCGCTACCTGGTCTCATTCCTGCCCCAGAACAACCTCGAGACGCCACCACGGGTCATGCCCACCGACGACCCGACGCGCATGGACGAGGCGCTTGACCATGTTGTTCCTGACAGTCCGAACAAGCCGTACGACATGCGCGACGTGATCCGCTACGTCGTCGATGACGGCGAATTCTTCGAGGTTCACGAGCACTACGCGCGCAACATCGTCTGCGGTTTCGCGCGCCTCAACGGCTACGCGGTCGGCGTCGTCGGCAACCAGCCGGCCCAGCTCGCCGGCGTGCTCGACATCGACTCCTCGACCAAGGCGGGCCGGTTCGTGCGGACGTGCGACGCGTTCAACATCCCGCTGCTGACCTTCTGCGACGTCCCCGGCTTTCTGCCCGGCACCTCGCAGGAGTGGGGCGGGATCATCCGCCACGGGGCCAAGCTGCTCTACGCCTACACCGAGGCCACCGTCCCGAAGATCACGATCATCACGCGCAAGGCCTACGGCGGCGCCTACGACGTCATGGCCTCCAAGCACATGCTGGCGGACTTCAACTTCGCATGGCCGACGGCGGAGGTCGCGGTCATGGGCCCCGAGGGCGCGGTGAACATCATCTACCGCCGCGACCTCGAGAGGTCGCCGACGCCAGACACGCGGCGCCAGAAGCTCGTGACCGACTACAAGGCGCGCTTTGCCAACCCGTACACGGCGGCCGAGCGCGGGTACGTCGACGACGTCATCGTGCCCCACGAGACGCGCCCGAAGGTCATCGCCGCACTCGAGACGCTGCAGACCAAGCGCGAGCCCGGACCCAAGCGCAAGCACGGCAACATCCCGCTCTAGCCGGAGCTTTTACGCGCGGCGACGCGGCACGGGTTAGCGTCCCGCGCCATGCAAACTCGGAGGAGGTTCCTGACGGCCGCGGGCGGGTTCGTCGCCGCGACGGTCGTGGCTCCGGCGTGGGGAGGCGAGGTCCTCGCCGCCTCTTCGCGCCGCCGGGCGTTCATGGGCGGCAAGTTCGCCGAGGGCGTCATGTCCGGCGACCCGACGCCGAACGCCATCACGCTCTGGACCCGCTTGGAGGACGTCCACGGTTCCGGCTCGGTCCGCCTGGAGGTGGCGCGGGAGGGCAGCTTCCGCAGGCTCGTAGCCGCCGAGAACGTGCCGACCACGGCCGCCGCCGGCCACGCGGTCAAGGTGCGCGTCGGGGGCCTGAAGCCGCGGGAGGAGTACTTCTACCGCTTCGAGACCCAGGACGCCCACAGCGACGTCGGCCGCTTCCGCACGGCGCCGCCGCCGGACTCGCGGGTGCCGATCACGTTCGCGTTCTTCTCCTGCCAGGACTACACCGGCGGCTACTACAACGCCCATCGCCAGCTCGCCCGCGAGGACGTCGACTTCGTCGTCAACCTCGGTGACTACATCTATGCCGACCGCCAACACACCCAGCCTGGCTCCGGGGGGGACGGCCTCGCCGTGCCCGGCCGCGTCGACCCCGTCGAGCAGGCACGCTCGCTGCAGCAGTACCGCAACAAGTACAAGCTCTACCGCACCGACGCGAACCTGCGGCGGATGCAGGCCGCCCATGCGCTCGTCTCGACCTGGGACGACCACGAGGTCACCGACGATTACGCGGGCCGGGCGCCCAACGTCATCCCCAACAACGCGTTCACGCGCAAGCAGCAGGCCAATGCCTACCGCGCGTTCTTCGAGTCGATGCCGCTGTTCTCGCCCAACCGCCGTACGCAGCTCTTCCGCATGCTGCGCTTCGGCCGCAACGTCGACCTCCTGCTGCTCGACGAGCGCCAGTACCGCGACGCGCAGCCGTGCGGCGACCCCCTGGTCGGCAACCTCGACCCCGCCTCGCCGGACTACTGCTCCAACCTCAACGATCCGCGCACCATGCTCGGCGCGCGTGAGGGCGGCTTCCTGGCCGCCCGGCTCGCGTCGTCGAACGCGCGCTGGAAGGCGATCGCCAACCCGGTCCCGATCGCACCGATCCGGCTGGTGCAGGCGTTCGCCACCCCCGATGACTGGGCGGGGTACACGCAGGCCCGCGGCGAGATCATCCCGCTCCTCCAGGGCCGCCCTGAGCCCGACGTCGTCTTCGTCACCGGCGACGTGCACACGTTCATCACCACGGGCGTGCCGGTATCGATGGACGACCCGACGGTGGTCGCACCGGAGTTCGTCGGGGGCTCGATCACCTCGTTCGGCTTCGGCGAGATCACCATCAGCGCCGGCGGCGGGATCACGCTCGAGGGCAGCCCCGACAACCCCGGCGTTCCCCAGAGCCTCCAGGACGCCCTGCTGGGCCTCAACCCGTGGGCGGTGGAAACCGACACCGCCCACCACGGCTACGCGGTGGCGAAGTTCTCCAGCGATGCGGTCGACGTCGAATACGTGCGGATGGAGACGACGCGGCGGAAGGGAGCCGGCGCGATCGATCCGCTGCGCTACGCGCTGCCGCGGGGAGAGCGCAAGCCGCAGAAGGTGTAGGGGCGTTGGGCGTTGGGCGTTGGGGGTCAGAGCCTGACGCTCTGCGCGTCCGCCGTCCCCGCTTTCCACGCTTCGTAGGCGGCCGCCGCGATCGCCAGGTCCTGGATCGCCAGGCCGGTGCTGTCGAAGAGGGTCACCGCGTCCGGGCCCGGGCGGCCGGCAGCGTCACCGGCCAGCACCGCGCCCAGGTCGGTCACGCGGTCGCGGCCCACCAGGCCCTCCTGCACCGCCAGCGTCAGCTCGCCGCCGTGGGAAGCCTGCTCCCACTCGTCGCAGAACAGCGCGCACGACGCCACTGCGCCGGGCGTGGCCTCGGCCTTGCCCGGCCCGTCGGCGCCGAGCATGTCGAGGTGCATGCCCGGGCGCAGGTCGCCCGCCTCGACCACCGGCTCGTGGCCGGGCGTCACGCACGCGACTACCTCGGCCCCTAGCGCGTCCGGCAGGGCCCCGGCCGCCCACCCGAGCTCGCGCGCCAGCGCGAACGCCCGCTCCTCGTCCGGGTCGTAGCAGACGCCCGGGCCATAGCCGGCGGCTCCGAGCGCCCGCGCCGTCCAGGCGCCGTGCAGCCCGCAACCGACGATGCCGACCGTGCGGGCGTCGGGGTGGGCGAGCGCGCGCGCCGCCACCGCGGCCACCGCGCCGGTGCGCAGCGCGGTGACCGAGCGGGCGTCCAGGAGCATGAGCGGCTCGCCGCTGCCGGCGTCCGACAGGCAGATCACACCGAGGACGGTCGGGAGCCCGCGGGCCGGGTTGCCGGTGAACGACGTGACCCACTTGAGCAGCGCGAGGCCGCCGCCCCGCGCGGGCATGGCGCGGAAGTCCCCATTCGGCGGCGCGTCGAGGTAGACCTTCGGCGGCATGACCCAATCGCCGCGGTGGTGGGCGACGAACGCCTCGCGGACGCGGTCGATCGCGTCGCGCAGGGGCACGGCCGCAAGGACGGCGTCGTGGTCGAGGACGGGGAGGTCGGCCAAGCCGAACTGAAGATAACCTCGTGGAGGTGGTCAACCGCCGCCCGCAGCTTCAGATCGTCGCGCCGAGCGCCTCCGCCGACGAGGCGGCCGCGGTGGTCGCCGCGCTCGAGCAGTTCATGCGCGACTTCGCCCCGCCGCCGGCCCCGGTCGCCAAGCGGCAGAACCCGTGGCTGCGCGCAGCACTGCTCGAGCAGACCGGCCGCGAGCCCGACGAGCCGTCGCCGTGGGGCGACGCGCACCCGTGGGGACGTTGAGCTCCTCGTACCGCGAGCTTCCGCCCCCGCGCCATCTCGCCGCCTCGGTCGCGTGCCTGTGGGTCCGCGAGGTCGCCGCGGCCGGGACCCACGTCGTCCTGCCCGACGGCTGCATCGACATCGTCGCGTCGAGCGCGGGTGTGCTCACCGCAGGGCCCGACACCGGCCCGGTGCCCACCACGCTGAGCGCGGGCGAGACCATCGTCGGCGTGCGCTTCCGGCCCGGCGCCGCGGCGCCCGTCCTCGGCTGGCCGGCGAGCGAGCTGCGCGACCAGCGCGTGCCCCTCGAAGAGCTGGGGGTCAAGTCTTTCCGTGCCGCACTGGGAACCGGTGTGGCAAGGAAAGGCTTGACCCCGCTTGTCGACGCGGTCGGCCGCCGCCTCCGGGACGCCCCACCGCCCGACCCGGTCGTCCAGCAGGCCATCGCGGAGCTCGCCGGCGGGGCGCGCGTGAGCGACCTGCCGGCCACGCTGTTCATCAGCGAGCGGCAGCTCCGCCGGCGGTTCCATGCGTCGGTCGGATACGGACCGAAGGTGTTGGAGCGCGTGCTGCGCCTCCAGCGACTGCTCGCCCTCGCGCCGACCACGCCCGGCGGCCTCGCCCGCCTGGCCGCGGAGGCCGGCTACGCCGACCACGCCCACATGGCGGCGGAGTGCGCGCGGCTGGCCGGCCTGTCCCCGAGTGCCCTGCTCGACGTCCGTTTTCCTCAAGCCCAGGAGCCGCTCGCGGCTTAACGTCGCGGCCATGGAACAGCGCATCAGCCTCATCACCCTCGGCGTCCGCGACCTGGCACGCGCCCGCGCCTTCTACCAGGCGCTCGGCTGGCGGACGAACGCCGGGCCCGACGACGACGTCGTCTTCTTCCAGGCCGGCCCGATGATCCTCGCCCTGTGGGACCGCGCCAAGCTCGCGGAGGACACCGGCGGGCGGCAGGACAGCGGGGGCTGGGGCGGGATCACCCCCGCCTACAACGCCCGCTCGCCCGAGGAGGTCGACCAGGTGCTGGAGGAGGCCCGCGCCGCCGGCGCAGAGATCCCGCGGCCGGGCGGAAAGACCTTCTGGGGCGGCTACTCCGGCGTCTTCGTCGACCCTGACGGGCACGGGTGGGAGGTCGCCCACAACCCGCACTGGACGATCGACGACGGCGGGGCGGTGCGCCTCGGCTAGAGGGTTGATCCACGCAGCAATCCCTTGCGCTGAGCGCAAATAGCCAAATCCGAGTCGGATTTAGTAGTTTTAGAGGCCCAGTTGCGCCTGCCCGGCTTCGCCGGGCGACCGCACCAGCCGTCCAACGGCCCCCTAGGAGGACCGGAAGAGCGCATGGAGCCTACGTCGATCGACACCGAGCAGAGGGCCCGCGAGGGCCGCCCCGGCTCGCTCGACAACCCCGAGGTCTACGCGGAGCACGTCCCCGGGCACGTCATCCCGATCCTCGAGCGCGAGTTCGACGACTTCGACACGGAGGCCAAGCGGTTCCTCGACCAGGAGATCGCCGAGGACGAGTTCATCGGCTTCCGGCTCAAGCAGGGCGTCTACGGCCAGCGGCAGGCCGAGCGCCAGATGGTGCGGGTCAAGTTGCCGATGGGCGGCATCAACCCCGACCAGGTCGACGCGTTCGCGACGGTGATCGAGAAGTACGTGCCCCTGAACAAGGGCCACATCACCACGCGCCAGAACATCCAGATGCACCACGTGCCGCTCCCCGACGCGACCAAGCTCATCCGCGAGCTCGGCGACGCCGGCCTCTCCTCGCGCGAGGGATGCGGCAACACCGTCCGCAACGTCACGGGCGATCCCTGGGCGGGCGTCTGCGACGACGAGCCGTTCGACATCACCCCCTACGCCGCCGCCTACGTGCGCTACTTCGTGCGCCACCCCACGACGCAGCTCATGCCGCGGAAGGTCAAGACCGCGTTTACGGCCTCGGACGCGGACCGCGCCATCACCGGCATCCATGACATCGCCTTCATCCCTCGCGTGCGCGTCATCGACGGCGAGGAGGTCCGCGGCGTCGAGCTCCGCGTGGGCGGCGGCACGTCGATCATGCCTCGCGTCGCGCCGACGATCTACGACTTCCTGCGCCTCGACGACGGCGAGTACCTCAAGGTGTCCGAGGCGGTCTTCCGCATCTTCGACCGCCAGGACTGGCTGCGCCGCAACCGCGCGCGTGCCCGGATCAAGGTCCTGGTCGACAAGATCGGCGCCGACGCGTTCCGCGATCTCGTCGACGAGGAGCTGCGCGGCGACTGGGTGGAGGACCGCGATTTCGACCCAACGCCGCTCCTCTACCTGCACGACGAGGAGGCCAACGCGCCCGCCCCGCCGCTGAACCCGTCGAGTCCCAACGGCGACCGGCGCCCGTTCGACCGCTTCGTCACCGCCAACGTGCGTGCACAGCGCCAGGAAGGGTTCGTGACCGTCCAGGTGAAGGTTGAGCGTGGCGACCTGCATCCCGAGCAGCTCCGCGGCCTGGCTCAGATCATGCGCGACTACTGCGGCGGCTACGCCCGCACCACCGTCGACCAGAACCTCGTCCTGCGCTGGGTGCGCACGGAGGCGGTCTACGACGTGTGGCAGCGACTGGTCGACCTCGGGCTCGGCGACGCGGGCGCCGACGAGGTGACCGACGTCGTCTCGTGCCCGGGCACCGACTCCTGCAAGCTCGGCATCACGAGCTCGATGGGCCTCAACCGCGCCATCCAGGAGCGGGTGCAGGCGATGGCGATCGACGACCCGCTGACCAAGCGGATCCACATCAAGATGAGCGGCTGCCCCAACGGCTGCGGGCAGCACCACCTTGGCAGCATCGGGTTCTACGGGGCTTCGATCAAGGTCGGCGAGCACACCGTTCCCGCCTACGTGGCCCACCTCGGCGGCCGATACGAGGGCGGCGAGCTCGCCTACGGCCAGCGCCTGAAGGTCCGCTTGCCGGCCAAGCGCGTGCCCGACGCGGTCGAGCGGTGGATCCGCCACTACGAGGCCAATCGCGGCGACAGCGAGCCGTTCAACGATTTCGTCGACCGGGTCGGTACAGCCGAGTTCGAGGAGCTCGTCCGCGACGACCTCGCGCTGCCGCCCAGCTTCGCCCTCGAGACGATGACCCAGTTCATCGACTGGAACCGGGACGCCCCGTTCGAGGTCATCCGCGGGGAGGGCGAATGCGCGGTCTGACGACAGAGCAGTCGAGCCGGCGGCCGCCCGCGGCGGCCGGCGGGCGACCGCGTTTGCTCGACGCCCCGCCCACCCTGGAGGACGCCTCGGCCGAGGAGGTCCTTGAGTTCGCCGTCGAGCGCTTCCAGCCCAAGCTGTTCGTCGCCTGCTCGTTCCAGAAGGAGGCGTCGGTGATCATGGACATGCTCGTCCGGATCGACCCCACGGTCCACTTCTTCACGCTGGACACGGAAGTCCTGTTCCCCGAGACCTACGAGACCTGGGAGCGGGTCGAGCGCCACTACGGAATCGCGATCGAGCGGCGCTCTGGAATCTCCCTACAGGATCAGTCGAAGCACTACGGTGCGCACCTGTGGGAGTCCGATCCGGACCTCTGCTGCGACCTCCGCAAGGTGACGCCGCTACGGGATCGGCTTCGGGACGCCGATGCGTGGGTCACCGGCCTTCGCCGCGACCAGAGCTCGTCGCGGGCCACGACGAAGAAGATCGGCTGGGACAGGCGCCACGGCCTGTGGAAGGTGAGCCCGCTCGCCGACTGGACGGAGGCCCAGGTCTGGGCCTACATCATGGCCAACGACGTGCCCTACCACCCGCTGCACGACCGCGGGTACCAGTCGATCGGCTGCACGCACTGCACCCGCCCCTCCGCCGGCCGCCACGGCCGCTGGGCCGGCACCGACAAGATCGAGTGCGGCCTGCACAGCGAGTAGCAACTGCCGTCGGCCTCCTGCCCGCCTGTGGCGGCCGACGGCTCGACCGCCCTGATACATGGACCCACTGATCGTTCTCTTCGGCCTCGGCGTGGGGCTGCTGGTCGGGACGACGGGCGTCGGCGGCGGGTCGGTGATGACGCCGGTGCTGATCCTCGCGTTCGGCATCAAGCCCGTCCTCGCGGTGGGGACGGACCTCGCCTACGGCGCGATCACCAAGACCGTCGGCGGCTGGCAGCACCTGCGGCAGGGCACGGTGTCGATGCGGATCGCGCTGTGGATGGCCGTCGGGTCAATCCCCGGCGCACTCGGCGGCGTCGTGCTGCTCGACCGCCTGCACGACGCCTACGGCGACGACATCGACTCCGTCGTGATGGCGATGGTCGCCGGTGCCGTGCTCCTCACCGCCGGGCTGGTGTTCGCCCGCACCCTGTTCTTGCCCAAGCTCGTCCAGCGCGAGCGCGACCAGGTCGACCCGTTCACGCTCAAGCACAAGCTAGCGGCGGTCGGCATCGGCCTCAGCGTGGGCTTCGTGCTCGGCGTCACCTCGGTGGGGAGCGGCGCCCTGATCGCGGTCGGGCTGATCCTCATCTACCGCCTCAACCCCCACCGCGTGGTGGGCACCGACATCTTCCACGCCGCCCTGCTCCTATGGGTGGCCGGGCTAGCCCACGTGGTCTCCGGCAACGTCGACTACGCCCTGATGGGCACGATCCTGCTCGGGTCGGTGCCGGGCGTCTACATCGGCAGCCGGATCTCCGGCCGCCTTCCCGCCGCCGGCCTGCGGCTGGCCCTCGGCACCGTCCTGCTGGCGGCGTCGCTCGGCCTGCTCACGAAGGCCGGCCTGGACATCCCCGCAGGCGCTATCGTCGGCCTTCCGCTCGCCGTCGGCATCGCGGCCGCGCTCTACCTCCGTCGCGGCCGCCGCGCTCCTCGACTCGTCACCGAACCACCGACCGCCCGATGAACTACGAGCTGACCCACCTGCGCACGCTGGAGTCCGAGGCCATCCACGTCATCCGCGAGGTGGCGGCCGAGCGCGAGCATCCCGTGCTGTTGTTCAGCGGCGGCAAGGACTCGATCGTGCTGCTGCACCTCGCGCACAAGGCGTTCCGGCCGGCCAGCATCCCCTTCCCGGTGATGCACGTCGACACC
>JBJMKX010000025.1:0-25450 GCA_045805605.1 Solirubrobacteraceae bacterium | reverse complement strand
CAGGCTCGAAAGCCGGGGTGTCGAGATCGCCCGCGGCGACATGCTCGACCTCGACTCGCTCGTCGCCGCCATGAACGGCGCCGATGCCGTCATCACCACCGCTGCCGGCTACACCCGCGGCGGCAAGAACGCCAACGACATCGACACCATCGGCAACGCCAACCTCGCCGAGGCCGCCCACCGCGCCGGCATCCGGCGGTTCGTCCTGACCAGCATCCTCACCAGCGACCAGACGCCCGATGTTCCGCACTTCTGGCACAAGAAGCTCGCCGAGGACAAGCTCGAACAGCTCGGCGTCCCGTTCGTCGCACTGCGCCCGGGGGCATTCCTCGACCAGATCGCGAGCATGGCGGGCGACCCGGTCGACAAGGGCCGCATGTTGTGGATCGGCAAGGCCACCGTCCCGCTGACCTTCATCCACACCTCCGATCTAGCGGCGTACCTGGCAGCCGCGGTCGACGCCGAGGCCCAGGCCGGTGAGCGGATCGACATCGGTTGGGACCGTCCGGTCAGCATGCGAGAGGTGGCCGACGTGATGGGCAGCCGGGCCGGAAAGAAGATCAAGGTGTGGGCCGTCCCGTCCGCCGTCGCCCGCGCCGCAGGAGCCGTCGCCGGCCGCTTCATGCCGCTGATCAAGGACATGGCCGCGATGTTCCGCTGGTTCGAGACCGGACGCTACGTCGCCGACCCCCGCCGCCAGGAGCAGCTGTTCGGCCCCGTCCCCACGACCGAGGAGGCCCTCGCCCGGTTCACCGCCGAACTGGGAGTCCCGCGCCGTCCGTGACCAGGCGGCGCTTCGCCACCGCAGCGCTTCGCCCTGAAACGAGTCCGATCGCGGAAGCGATCGGCGGCAGTCGCAGACGCCTGTCCTAGACGAAAGGCGGCAGGCAACTGCGAGCGTCGTTTCGCTATCGCCCGGCGGTAACGAGCAGGAACGCGCGTCCGGTACGTCCGAGAATGCCCTTTCCCGGACATGACTCAGGCCGCCGAGGCCAAGAGCCGCGCGGACTGGCGCTCAAAGCGACCGCGGATTCTCAGGACACGTTTTCGTGCGCTAACGGAGATCCATCGTCCCGGACCCCATTGAGCTCAGCGATCGCCCGGAGCGCCGAGCTGCCCAGTCGCCGGAGTCGCCCCTAGGTGAAGATTTAGGAGCTGAATGTGCGATTCCATGTCGAGACCCGCCGGCCGGCTCCGCTCACCAGGTCAGGGCCTCGACCGGCGCGGCCCACGACACCGAAAGATCGGGAGATGTACCTCATGTCGCACATACGACGTTTCGACCACGTTGGCATCACCGTCGCGGACCTCGACGCGGCCACGGAGTTTTTCGTCGGGCTAGGCCTCGAGGTCGAGGGCCGGATGTTCATGGAGGGCGAGTTCGTGGACACCGTCATTGGCATCCCCGGCTCCCGCAGTCAGATCGTCATGCTGCGGCCTCCCGACGGAGGTCCTGGGCTGGAGTTGTCGAGCTTCGTCCGGCCAGAACACGAGCCAGGGTCGCCCACCGCCATGGCCAACGAACTGGGGCTGCGCAACGTGTCATTCGAAGTCAATGACTTGCAGGCGACGGTCGACGGGCTGGCTGCGGACGGCTACGGGCTGGTTGGCGGCATCGGTCAGTACGAGAACATTTGGCGCATGGCCTACGTGCGCGGACCAGAGGGGATCATCGTTTCCCTGGCTGAGCGGATCGGCTGACGCGCCATGGGCACGGTTGTTCAATTTCGGCTCCGGCCGGATGCCGCGATTACTTCAGACGCTGGCGAGCGATGCCTAGATTGCACCACGAGGCGAGCCGCCGATGCCGCATGACCGAGATCTCGATTGAACCGTTCACACAAGCCCACCTCGACGGGCTGATCGGACTCGTGGCTGCCGAGGGCTGGACCGATTACGCGGACGATGTCGAGCGGACCCGCCGCGCACTGACCGCGCCCGGCGTGACGACGCTGGTCGCGATCGCCGGTGGACATCTCGTCGGTGCGATCCAGGTCCAATCCGATGGCCTCATTCAGGCCCATGTTTCGATGCTTCTGATCGCCTCGAACTCGCGCGGAGTCGGCCTCGGATCCAGGCTGTTGCGCGATGGCCTCGAGCGTGCGGGAGGCCTGCAGCTGGACGTCCGCACTCGGACCGAGGGTTACTACGAGCGGCTTGGTGCGAGCCGCTCGCTCGGCTTCCGCCTCACGCGCGACGATCTCGAGCTCGATGGCGCGGAGGCCAACTAGATCGGCCTGCATCCAATCGCGGCTTAGGTCGCGAGGACTTCTATTTCGCGCGGCAAGCGAGCACGTCGACCGAGCCCAGTTCGCTCTCCTGTCGGACACGCAGCAAGAGCGAGGGCTGCCCGTCGGCGAACGCCTTCATCACCAGGCGGCTGCAGAAGAACAGTCTTGGGTCGTGAATGCACCCACCTGCCTTCGCGCGGCGACGCGAATCTTGCTCCGATCGAGCGAGCGCCCTGCGTTGCGCGGAACTCGAGAATCTCGCGGGTCCGGCGCGGCCAAGATGCGTCGGACCGACTGCTGAGGCCCGCTTTCCGCGCAAGGGCGGCCTCGCGTCCCGCGATCGCTGGGTCGTGCGGCGGGAGCAAGGCGGGACGGGTCGGGGTCAGTAGTCGTTGTTGAAGTCGAAGTAGGAACCGCGAATGGTTCCGGCCAGCTTGGACTTCTGACTGGCGAACTTGAACGGTGAGGCGCGCTCGGCGGGGATGTCCATCCCTTCGGAGAGCTTGAACCCGACCACCCGCTTGTTGGGGTCGTCGACGGTGTACATCACGTTGATCGACAGACCGCTCTCGTAGAAGACATAGGCGATTCGCATGTTCTCGACCTGGAAGGCCGTCGCCTCGAGAGCGCGAGACGAGATGACGATGTCGCGTTCTTGCTTGAGGATCCGGTGCACCCAGTCGATCGTCGTCTTGGCGTTGCTCGCAGGCTCCACCGTGAAGACGTGGTCGTACTTGTTCTTGAAATAGCGGGCCTCGTGCGCCCGCAGACCAGCGAGCGCGGCCGCGACGGGCGAGGACTCCAGCCCCGCGGTCGAGACGGTGTTGAAATCCACGGCGTAGGGCATGACGCACTCTCCTGTCATCTGCTTGTGGACCGGTCCGGCTGCTTGGCCTGTAATTCGGGCGAGGAGCGCCTTCGGTCCGTCGGGATACGCCATCGACGCGGAGGCTGCGAGCAGCAACCCGTTCGCCCGGCTCGGCCTCGCTCGTGGCCGTGGCCGGCAGGACGCCATCCCTCTGACCGAGGAGCAGGTGCAGCGTCTGGCGGACTGTTCGCTGACCGCGCTTGACCGGTTCTACGGACCGACCGTCCGGGCCATGATCCTCTTCCACGCCTACACCGGCCTGCGGTCCGGGCGGACCTGTCGTGCCATGACGAGCTCATCGCCCGTGAGGTCGCCGACCGTGGCCTGCAGGCCCGCGACATCGCCGAGCAGCTCGGCAACAGCGCCGAGGTCTGTGAACGCGTGTACGTCCACGCCTACGAGGACCGCACCCGCGACCGACTGCGCATCGCGTTCGGCGGTACCAGCACCGACCCGGCGAAGGAGGCACTCGGATGATCGCCGGTGGACACGGTGACATGACCGGTGACGTGAACGCTCGATCTGCGCGAAAGCAGCGGGTTTCGCACCTGGCGGGGGCGCTCGACCTCCCGCCCCGCCACGCCCGGTCGATAAGATCGCGCCCCGATGGCCGTCCTCGCGAGCTACGCCTTCGACGTCACGCTCGGCCTGATCATCGTCTTCGGCGGGATCGGGCTCCTCCTCAACGCGCTCATCGTCTACGCCGTCGTGCAGGTGCTCGGCGAGCGCAAGGAAAATCGCGAGGCACGCGACCGTCCTGAGGCGCTCGGCCCAAGTCAGGGCTGAGCGAAAAGGCGCAACCGCGCCCCCCCTCAGCTGTTAGGAGTTTCGAAGGGGCTGTGAAACGACGAACGCTGCTCATCACTGCGCTCGCCTTGCTGGTGTGCGTTCCCGCCGCGGCCGCGGCCAGGCCGCGCGCCAAAAAGCCGCCGCGGATCACGCAGATCGGCTGCATTCTGCGCTGCGCCGAGGGCACTCCGATCACCGTCCAGCCGGGCGGCAAGCTCCAGTTGTGGGGGCGCGGCCTCAAGCGCGGGATGGTCGCGACCTTCCCGCGCAAGTCGAAGGTGCATCGCTCCCGTCGGCGCGTGACGGCGTTGGTCCGTCAGCGCGGGGCGGTCTTCAGCGTCACCGTGCCGCTGCTGGCGCGCTCCGGCCGGTTCACGGTCACGCTCCCGAGCGGTCCTCGTTCGAACGCCGCCGGGCCGGTCAAGATCCGCAAGCCCGCCCCCGTGGCCAAGCCCCCCAGGCCGACAGTGGCCGGCAACTCGCCGTTTGACACCACGGTGATGTGGATCTGGTACGTGTCGAGGTCCGCCGACGGGACGGCGGCGGGCATCGGCGCCCAGGCCCGCGCGGCGGGAGTCGGGACGGTGATCATCAAGGCCTCGGACGGCGGCTCGGACTTCGTCGGGCAGTTCACGCCCGCGCTGGTCGCCGCCCTGCACGCCCAGGGCCTCAAGGTCTGTGGCTACTCGTACGTGTACGGGAACAGCCCCACCGCCGAGGCCGCCCAGGGCGCCCGCGTCGCCCAGACCGGCGCCGACTGCCTCGTCATCGACGCCGAAGGCGAGTACGAGGGCAAGTACGCCTCAGCTACCACCTACATCCGCGCCCTGCGTCAGGCGGTCGGTGACTCGTTCCCGGTCGGGATCGCGCCGTTCCCGTACCTCGACTTCCACGCCTCGTTCCCGTACAGCGTGTTCCTCGGGCCCGGCGGGGCGCAGTACGACCTGCCGCAGATGTACTGGAGAGACATCGGCACCTCGGTCGACACCGTCTTCGACCACACCTACACCTGGCATCGCATCTACGACCGGCCGATCTACCCGCTCGGCCAGACCTACCAGAACCCCCCGTCGTCCGACCTCGTCCGCTTCCGCCAGCTCGCCCAGGCCTACGGGGCCGGCGGCGTGAGCTGGTGGAGCTGGCAGGAGACGACGGCGTTGGAATGGTCGGCCCTCGGGCAGGCCCTCCCGCCGCCGACCGGCTTCACGCCGACGCAGAACTGGCCGGCGCTCAAGCGCGGGTCCAAGGGCGACCCGGTGGTGTGGCTGCAGATGCACCTCCTCGCCGCGGGCCAGCAGGTGACGGTCAACGGCAACTTCGACACCGCGACCGACACCGCGCTCCGCAACCTCCAGACCGGCGCTGCGCTGCCGGTCACCGGCGTCACCGACGCTGGGACGTGGCAGAAGGTTCTCTCCTACACGCCCACCGCGGTCGACTGGACGGCGCAGGCCAAGCGGGCCCGCGCGGCGCGGGCGCCGCGGGACGAGATCGCGGCCAAGCCGCAGTAGCGCGGGGTCAAGGCCCCACACCTGATCCGGTGCGGCGACCAAAGACTTGAGCCCGGGCCCCCGGGCCCACCCGCTACCTTCGGTCTGGTGGCGGTTGTCTGCGAGTCCTGTGGCGCAGAAAGCCCGGAAGGGGCCCGCTTCTGCATGAGCTGCGGCACGGCGCTCGAGCGCCGTTGCCCGTCCTGCGGCGAGCTCACGCCACCGGGCGCGAAGTTCTGCCCGAACTGCGGCACGCCGCTGGCGGCAGGGGCCGCACGGCCGTCCCCGGAGCCCACCCCGCCCGAGGCCCCACCCGCCGAGGAGCGCCGCCAGGTAACGGTCCTGTTCGCCGACCTCTCGGGTTACACCGCGGTGGCCGAGCGCATGGATCCCGAGGCGGTCAAGGCGCTCGTCGACCGCAGCCTGCGCCGCCTGGGCGAGGAGGTCGCCCGCTTCGGCGGCCAGGTCGACAAGTACATCGGTGACAACGTGATGGCGATCTTCGGCGCGCCCGTCTCCCACGAGGACGATGCCGAGCGCGCCGTTCGCGCCGCCCTGGCCATGCAGGCGGCGATGGGCGACATCAACGCCCAGCTCGAGCGCGACTGGGAGGGCGTGTCGTTCGAGCTGCGCGTCGGCGTCAACACCGGCGAGGTGCTCGCCGGGCGCATCGGCGAGAGCTACACGGTCATCGGCGACACCGTCAACGTCGCCGCGCGCCTTCAGGCCGCGGGGCGCCCGGGCAGCGTCACCGTGGGCGAGCGCACGCAGCGCGCCACCGCGCACACGATCACCTACGACGCACTCGAGCCGCTCGAGCTCAAGGGCAAGGCCGAGCCGGTCCCCGCGTACGAGGCCACCGGCGTGGTCGCGGTGCAGCCGGCGCGCCTGCGCGCCCCCGGCGGTCAGGCCCCGCTCGTCGGCCGCTCGGACGAGCTCGCCCTGCTCGAGTCGATCTACGGCCGCGTCGAGCGCGAGCGCCGGCCGCACCTGGTCACGCTCGTCGGTGCCGCCGGCGTCGGCAAGTCGCGGCTCCTGCGCGAGCTCGACGGCCGCCTCAAGGCGCGCGAGCCGGCGCCCAACCTGCGCCAGGGCCGCTGCCTGCCCTACGGTTCGACGATCGTCTTCTGGGCGCTGGGCGAGGTCGTGCGCGCCGAGTGCGGCATCGTCGACGCCGACGCCGCCGACGTCGCCTGGAAGAAGCTGTGCGACCGCCTGGAGGAGCTGGTCGAGAACACCGGCGAGCGCATCACCAAGGAGACAGGGCTGCGCCAGGCGGCGCTGCTCGCCCGCCTGCTGGGGATCGAGCCGCCGGCCGCACTGGCGCCCTCGGAGTCGATCGACCCGCAGCGGACGCGCGAGGCGTTCTTCTCAGTGGTGCGCTGGATGATCGAGGCGATCGCCTCCGAGCGGCCGCTCGTGCTCGCCTTCGAGGACATCCATTGGGCCGACGACGGCATGCTCGACCTCATCGAGCACCTCGCCCAGTGGGTGCGCGGACCGTTGCTCCTCCTGTGCCTGGCGCGCGACGAGCTGCTCGAGCGGCGCGGCAGCTGGGGCGGCGGGCGGCGCTCGGCGACGTCGATCTTCCTCGACCCGCTCACGCCCGACGAGACGCGCGATCTGATCGCCGCGCTGCTGCCGGCCGAGACCGAGCGCCCCGACCTCGTCCCGGTGGTTGCCGACCGCGCGGGCGGCAATCCGTTCTTTGCCGAGGAGATGGTCCGTCGGCTGGTCGAGGAGGGAGCCACCGACGTCAGCGCCCTGCCCGAGACCGTGCAGGCGCTGCTGGCGGCGCGACTGGACTCGCTCGACCGCTTCGAGCGACGGCTCGTGCAGCAGGCGGCCGTGGTCGGGCGTACGTTCTGGGCCGACGTGCTCGAGCCGGTGGCGGCCGAGGAGGGCCGCGACCTCGACCGGGCGCTGGCGGCCCTGCGCGAGAAGGACATCGTCGTGCCCGGCGAGGGCACGCTGCTCGCGGGCGAGCCCGAGCTCGCGTTCAAGCACGTCCTCATCCGCGACGTCGCCTACGGGATGCTCCCCAAGGCGGTGCGCGCCCGCAAGCACTACGACGTGGGCGGCTTCATCGAGGAGCGCGCCGGCGACCGCTCCGACGAGGTCGTCGCGCTGCTGGCCGAGCACTACAGCCGCGCCGCCGCCCTGGGCGGCGAGGCGCGCTTCGATGCCTCCGAGCTCGGCCCGATGCGAGCCAAGGCCGCGCGCTTCCTCGAGGCGGCCGGCGACGCCGCCGCCGCCTTCTACTCGAACCCCGAGGCCTTCTCGCACTACCAGTCGGCGCGCGAGCTGACCACCGACGACACCGATCGCGCCCGCATCGGGGAGAAGCAGGGCGACGTGGCCCTGCGGCTCGGCCGCGTCAACGCGGCGATCGGCGTGTGGGAAGAGTGCCTGGAGCATCACCGGATGCACGAGGACCTCGAGCGCGTCGCCGGCCTGCACCGCAAGATCGGCGCGGGACTGGCCCACAAGGGCGAGCGCAAGGCGGCGATCGAGCATCACCAGAAGGGCATCAACCTGCTCAAGGACGGCCCGCCCAACCTCGAGCTCGTGCGGCTCTACGAGGAGGCGGCGTGGCTGTACATGCACACGGGCGACAACATGCTGGCGATCTACGCCTCCGAGAAGGCGCTGCGGCTGGCCGAGCGCATGGGGGAGATGCGGGCGGCCTCGCGCGCCCACGGGATCTTCGGGCGGGTATTCGGGCGCATCGGCGACACCGAGAAGGCGCGCGAGAACCTCGAGCGCTCGGTCGAGCTGGCCCGCGGCTCCGACCACGGCGAGACCATCCTCGCCCTGCTCGCGCTCGGCCATCACCTCGAGATCTCCGAGGCCGACTACGCCGGGGCCAACAAGGCCTATCGGGAGGGCCTGAACCTCGCGGTCGAGGTCGGCGACGTCCCCTCGCAGGTCGAGCTCCACGCGGGCCTCGCCCAGCTCGCGGTCTACCGCGCCGACTGGGAGGGCGTGCAGCGGTCTTCCGACGCAAGCGCGCAGCTCTCCGAGCGCGAGGGGCTCGTCGGCAAGCTGTGCCTGCCGCTGTCGCTGCGGGCGCTGATGCATTGGCGCGACGGCGAGTGGGACGAGGCCGAGCGGCTCTACCGGCGAGCGCACGAGCTCGCGGTGCAGGTCGGCTGGTCAGAGGTGGCGTTCACCGCGCTGTTCGGGCTCTCGGCGACGCTGCGCGACCGCGGCGATCCGGGCGGCGCCGTCACCGCGCTGGCCCAAGCCCTCGACGTCTGTGAGCGCGCGGGGCTGATCGGGCAGTCGATCCAAGCGATGTCGGCGCGGGCGGTCGTCCTGACGCTGAGCGGCAAGACCGACGCGGCGATCGAGGCGGCGCAGGAGGCGGTCGAGCTGGCCGCCCGGCTGCATTACCCGGTGGGCGAGGCGGCTGCCTCCGAGGCGTCGGGCGCCGCGCGGGGTGAGATCGACCAGCTGCGAACGGCGCGCGAGCGTTGGCTCGGGCTCGGCCGGCCGCTCGATGCAGCGCGGTGCCAGCTGCTTGTCGGCCGCACGCTCGGCGGTGCGCAGGGCCAGGAGGCGCTCGAGCACGCGGCGGCCGAGTACGAGCTGCTCGGCATCCCGCATCAGGCCGCGGCGGCGCGGGCGGCGGTCACCGGCTAGGCGTTACGTTCTCCAGCGCGCGCTTGCGCTCGTCGTGCAGCTCGAAGCGGACGATCTTGCCGTCCTCGTCCATCTCGTAGAGGTGCGCCGACTCCATAGTGAGCGCGAGCCCGCTCAGCCGCCCGCGGCCGTTCTGGCGCACCACGGCGACGACGTGCCGGTCGCCGACGGCCTCGATGTCGAGGACGTCGAGCGTGAAGGTCTCCCACGCCTCCAGCCATTGCTCGGACCACCGCAGGTACCCCTCGTAGCCGACGTAGCGGCCCGGGTTGGGCGAATCGGGAGGCGCGTAGACCTCGACGTCGGGCGCGGCGAGGGCCAGCACGGCGTCGACGTCGCCGCGGTTGAAGGCCTCGATCGCGCTGCGGGCGATGGCGACGTTGCGCTCGCTCATGGCGAGCGGACTGTAGGGACGACGCGCTAGATTCGAAGCGCCTGGTGGGCGTAGCTCAGCTGGTAGAGCTCCGGGTTGTGGTCCCGGCGGTCGCGGGTTCGAGTCCCGTCGCTCACCCTGCACGAATTTGGCTCTAGTTGCCCTGGGCGGGGGTGCCGACCCGCGACGGGTGAAAATTGGTGATGATCGGGGGCGTCGTGCGCCGAACGCCGCGTTTGCTGTGGTGCCCGTGAGCCCGTCGCACCTCGCGCAGGTAGTCGTCGACGACGGTCTTGCCGGCGGTGCATCCCAGCGGGTCAAGCAGCTCCCGAACCCTGACGTCTGGCAGTTTCGGATCGTCCTTCAACATCCGATGGATGTCCGGCTTAAACGGCTCAAGCACACCCGCCTTCGGCGGCCGCCGGTAGCCCGGCGGCCGGTCGCTCCTCAGCGCGCGGCGGATCGTGTTCCGCGACAAGCCCGTCGCTCTCGCGAGCTCCTTGATCGACTTGCCGCCGACGAAGTGCTCACGTCGCAGCTCGGCCCAGCGCTCCACCGAAACCACTCCCTCGCCGCCTCCCCGTCGCTCGATTTCGACGAGGCTCGGCACCACCCCGGACGACTCCGCCGACCGCCCGAGGGGCGGTCAGTTTTCGCGCGGCGGAGCGGGGTCAGTTTTCACGCGGCGCCGACAGCGATCTAAGCTGAGATCGACGTGAGGCGGCTGGGGTGCCTGACGGGAGGCGTTCGAGCACTGCTCGAACCGTGTCCCCAACTGGGCATTTCTAACCCAACCGAACCGGATCTAGACGAACGGAATCGCCGCTAATGAAGCGAACTCAGCCTGCGAATGGCTGTTTCCCAAGCCGAAGATCGCGGGTTCGGGACCCGTCGTCCGCCCCGGAAAGGACCTGCAAACCGGTAACTTCCGGAACACGGTGGGCGAGCTCGACGACCTCTCCAGCAGCTGCGCGACGAGATCGCGCACTTCTTCTCGATCCAAGCAGCCCGAGGGAACCGCGGTGCGTGTCGACGGCTGGCGGACGCTTCAGGAGGCGCTCGAGGTCATCGCCGACAGCCGCCGGCGGTTCGACGAGCAGGGCGGCTGACGGGCTCGTCCGACCCGGCGGTCTCGTGGCGAAGGCAGCCGGCTGCGCGTTGGGGACCGCTCAGCGGCGTCTCGCCGCGCCTGCGCCGGGCGACGACGACGGCTTCCCGGCCCGCCGGCAGGGCGAATGCTTGGGGTTCCCGTTGCCCGGGCTGCGGCAGAACTGCGCGGCTTGGATCTTCATGGCGTTGCCGCCGTCGGTCTGCTGACCCCAGGCCGCCACGGCGTCGCCCTTGGGGTTCCCGTCGAGATCCGGGAATGGCTCGATTTGCGCGGGCTGCGAGAGCTGCGTCGCCGGGCCCTCGGCGCCGCCGGCCGAGAACGAGGCGCCCTCGACGACCCCGGTCTCGCCGAGGCTCCGCTGCCAGACGGCGACCGCGGCGCCGTTGTCGGCCAAGGTCACATGCGGCATCATGTCGACGCCAGACCCGGGCCCGGACAGGGGCACGGCCGGCGCCAGGGCGCCGGTCGGCGAGAGCGTCCGGCCGAAGGCGACGTCGTGCGCGGCGGGGTCCGAGGGGCTCGTGAACCAGACCAGCGCGGCCGCGCCGGAGGGACTGACCGCCACGCGACCGCCAAGCGGGCGGTCCTGGCCGTCGGCGGCCACGTCGATCGGTCCCAGCGTACCGTCGGCGCCGATCGTGCGCATGAGGATGGTGATGGGCGACGGACTGAAGCGCGTCCAGGTCACCCGCGCCTGACCGTTGGCCGCGATGCCGACGTCCAATTCGGCGCTCGTGTCGTCCACCGGGGTCACGTCGATTACCCCGGGCAGCGGATCGCCGTCGGGAGAGAGCCGTTGGGCCTGGAGAATGCCGTGCTGGTTCCAGACCGCCAGCGTGCGGTCGTGCTGGTCGACGACGAGCTTCACCTCCTCGGTGGTGCCCAGGGTGGGCGTGAGCCTGAACACCGGCCCCGGCGGGCCGGTGGCCGGCAGCTGCCGGACCTTCAGCACCGACTGGTCGAAGCCGATCTGGTCGACCCAGGCCACGGTCACGTCACCTGAGCGATGCACCACCACCGACGTGTCGAGCGCCTTGTCCGAAGGCTCCGTGACCGAAGTCACCGGCCCCATTGAGCCGTCGGCGCCGACGCGGCGGGCCTCGAGCAGGATGGGCCCCGGGGCGACGCCACATGCTCCGGCGGGCAGGCGGTGCCAGACCACGATGCCCGCACCGTCGGGACCAACGGCAGTCGCCACCGTGCCGAGGTTGGCGGGCGCGTCGCTGAGCTGCAACAGCGGCCCGACGGTCCCGTCGCGGTCGATCCTGCGCCCCTCGATGAGCGTGTTGTCGTTGGACTGGGCGTCGAGCTTGCGCTGCCAGGCGACCAGGAACGATCCGTCTCGGGAGGCCGCCACGGATGGCCGGCCGGTCTCGCATGGAACCCCGCTCGGCGTCCCCACCGGCGACAGGTCGACCGCCCCCTCCCAGTCGGCGCGAGAGGGCACGGCGCCCACGGCGAGCGCCAGCGACACGAAAGCCACAGTCGTGACCCAACGCTTGAGGCGCGGGGAGGGCACGGAGCGAATCTACTCCTGAGCGGCGGCGAGCCGAAGAAAGTTGGGTCCGCGCGTGACCCGCACGGTGGTCGACGAGCATCGCCGGAACGGCCTGATCACGGTCATGTATGCGGCTCCCAGCAGTCCGGTCGGCTTGACGAGCACGGCCATCTGGCCGCGGTAACGGCCTGCGTTGTCGGCACCCAGCCGAGGTGCAGGACTCCGTGCATGGTCTGGTTGGCGATCTCCGCCGCCCCCCGTCGTCGGTCAGGTAGAGCGACGTGAATGGCAACGCGGCGAAGTCGGCGCCTGGGGTATCGCGCAGGTCCGCCGGCAGCCGGTCGGGAGCATGGGGTACCCGGGAATCCAGGCCGGCGTTGGGGCGGTCCCAATCGAGCAGCTCGCCGACCCTCCACCGGATCGCGAGTTTCTCGAGCCGGAGCGCGTGCTCTCTAACCGTTGTGAAGCAGGCGACTGGGTCTGGACGTTCGCCCTGGAGCCGAAGAACGGTGCGACTCGCCTGATTAGCCGCAACCGGATCGCGGTGAAAGGCGCCGCGGCAGGGCGGCGGCTGGGGAGGCTGGTAATGGAGCCAGGCTCTCTGGTGATGGAGCGCAAGATGCTGGGCGCGTCCTGACAAATCCGCCTTCCACGCGTGCCAGCTACCCGTCCGGCGTGCCCTCGGCCGCGCGCCGCGCGGAATCGAGCAGGGCGCCCACGAGGATGTGCGCGCCCGACCCTACGCCAAAGGTCCAGTAGCGGCGGAACCACCGGCGGGCGTGCTCGTCGGTCGTGGCGGTGCGCATGAGACCGGAGAGGAGTGTCGTGTCTGGGTCGAGCTCGTCCACCGCCAGGTCGTAGACCGTCTTCGCAAAGCCTGGCTCGGCAAAGCTGCGGAACTCTTCCGCGGTCCCGATCGACGCGAACTCGATCGTGGGTCGCCAGAACTTGCCGACGAGGCCCAGCGCAATCTCCTCTCCGGTGCGCTCGCCGAGCAGGATCCAGCCTCCCTCATACATGGGGATCGACGGAAGATCACGCACCCGCATCGACTCCGGCGGCTTCGCTGGCCGTTCCCCATGGAGTAGGTGACCGGCGATCTCAGGCAGCATGCGCAGAGCGCCGAGCATCCCGACGAGCGGCGCCTCCCGGCCCACCTTCAGGAGGTCGACGTCGAGCAAGGCCCGCCAAGCCGTCTGGCGATCGGCCTCAACCGTGGCGGCCACCGCATCGGAGACGTCGTAGGCCGGTAGGAACTCCTCGGCGAAGCCGAATTCCGACATCCGCGCCAGCCTACGCTTGCGCGGTGGCGTCCCGGCGATCGACCGAAGTCCCGTTGCGATACTCGCGGCGTGGCGAACGAACGCGCAGAGCGGCCGCCGAATTCGGGGGCTCGCGCGCCAGTCGCCGTCGATCTCTACTGGCTGCCGCTCGGCGCGGGCGGCCACTTCGTCAGGCTCAATGGTCGCGTCTACGAGGCGCTCGCGGCGGGCGTCCAGCGGCGTCCGAGGTGCGACCTCTACCACTCCGCCCTCCAAATCGAGCTCCTGAAGGAGACGTACGTGATCGAGCAGACACCTGTCCCGGACCTGAGCGCCGCCGATCGGGGCGTCGTCGCCGGAGGCGCCGTCGGCAGTCGCTCGGCCGGCCGGCTCCGGATCTTTCGCTACGAGATCCGCGTCTGGCGTGGCGGACAGATTCCCGACGTCGCCGAGGCCGTCGACAGCCCGCAACGGTTAAGCGACGACGAGGCCTGTGCGCGCCGGGTCCTGAAGGTGGTCCCGAAGGTTCCGACTCCGGTGTGGGGCCGCGATGAGCTCAACACTGGCGAGATGTGGAACTCAAATTCAGTGATCGCCTGGGTGATCGCGCGCAGCGGCATAGACACGGAGTCGATCCAGCCTCCGGCCGGTGGACGCGCCCCTGGTTGGCGCGCTGGGCTGGTACTTGCGCGACGCGACGAATAAGAGAGGGCAAGTTCGGATCCTCGATAGGGGTCTCTGTCCCTTTCGGGTAGATGCGGAGCATCGCCCGCCGTCCAGTTCGCTACTCCTCGGGACGACACGGCAGTCGTCCCGAGCGGCGCCGAATCCGCGCTTGCTCTCCGAAGGAGCGAGCGTCTCGCTCCAAATCACCGGCGACCTCCGAGCGGGATCGGTTCGCATCCGAAGCAGGGGCGTAGGCTGCGAACGACTCGATCCCAAGGAGAGCAGATGGTTCCGGAATCGCAGGAGGCACCGCTTCGCGTGCTCGTCGCCGGCGGCGGCGTCGCGGGGCTCGAGGCGCTGCTGGCAATGCGCGACATGGCGGCGGACCGGGTTGAGCTCACGCTCCTGTCGCCCGACGCCGACTTCGTCTACCGGCCGCTGGCCGTCGCCGAGCCCTTCTCCATGGGCCATGTCCATCGCTACCCGCTGCGCCGCTTCGCCGACGACCTCGGCGTGCGTCTCGTCCGGGGCAGCCTGGAGCGCGTGGACCCCCACGAGCGCCTCGTCGCCACCGCCGATGGCGACCCGCTCGGCTTCGAGGCGCTGCTGGTGGCGACCGGGGCCGGCGCCGAGCCGGCCGTGGAGCGGGCCCTCACCTGGTGGCCGGAGGGCGACCCCGAGGCCTTCGGCGGCCTGTTGCGCGACATCGAGGAGGGCTACTCGAAGCGCATCGCCTTCGTCGTGCCGCCCCGTGTGGCCTGGGCACTCCCCGCCTATGAGCTGGCGCTGATGACGGCGCGGCAGGTCCGCAGCATGGGCGCCGACGGGGTCGAGCTGACGCTGATCACGCCCGAGGACGGGCCGCTTGCCATCTTCGGCAGCCAGGCCACGCAAGCGGTCGCAGAGGAGCTCGACGCCGCTGGCGTGCGCGTGATCACGGGCGCCTACGTCGAGGCGGCCGAGCCCGGGCACATCGAGCTGCAGCCGGGCGCGCGGCGGCTCGAAGTCGAGCGGGTGGTGGCGCTGCCGCGGCCCGTCGGCCCGCGTGTCGCCGGCGTGCCCGCCGACGCTGAGGGCTTCATCCCCATCGACGGGCACGCTCGCGTGATCGGGGTCGAGCGCGTGTGGGCGGCCGGCGACGGCGCGAACTTTCCCATCAAGCAGGGCGGCCTGGCCGCCCAGCAGGCCGACGCCGCCGCGTCGGACATCGCGGCGCTGGCCGGCGCCGCCATCGACCCGGAGCCGTTCCGGCCGGTTTTGCGCGGCCTTTTGATGACCGGCGACAAGTCGCGGTTCATGTCCAGCGACGTCGCCGGAGGCGGCGGCGAAGGCCAGGCCGCCGAGTACCGCCTGTGGTGGCCGCCGGTCAAGATCGCCGGCCGCTACCTGGCGCCGTACCTCGCCGCCCGCGACCCTGACCTGGCCGTCGAGCCCACGGCGGGCGGCGTCCCCGGCGGCGTCGAGGTCCACGCGGAGGTCGGCGCCTACGCCGACGCGGCGGGCGGTCAGTGAGCGCTGCGGCCCGCCCGGCGGTGTGTGAAGCCGTCGAGCGACAGCGCCAGGGCGGCTGACGGCGTGGCGGTTCCGCCCCACACCTGCACCGGGACCATCTCGACACGCCCGTGCGCGAGTCTCAACGCGCTGCGGGCTGTGCGCCTAGGCAATCGACAGTGCCGCGAGGACCGCGACCGAGATGGCGATCAGGGCGATCACCGCCGCGGTGGCAATCCGGTCGCTGCGGCTCAGGCGCTCGTCGCCCATGATCGCCGGGTCGGCGGCGACGTGGCGCATGAAGGGGAGGATGGCAAGCAGCAGGACGGCGTTGAGTGCCTGGGATAGGAACAGGATCGGCACCAGCGGCGCGGCGGGAATGAGCACGAGCCCCGCCGCGATGGCGACGAGGACGCCGTAGGCGCAGTAGAACAGCCGCGCCTGCCCGAAGCGGTCGTCGACGGTGGACGGCTCGTCGAAGCCCTCGGCAATCGAGTACGCCGTCGAGAGGGGGACGATCGCGGCGGCGAGTAGCGCTGCCCCCACGAAGCCCACGCCGAACAGCGTCGAGGCCAGGGACCCGGCGAGCGGCTCGAGCGCTCGGGCGGCGTCCTGTGCATCGTCGATGCTCGTGCCGGTCACGTGCAGAGTCGCCGCGCACGCGATGACAATGAAGAAGCCGATGACGCCGGTCATGACCGCGCCGACGACGACGTCGATGCGCTCGTAGCGTAGGTCGACGACCCGGAGCCGCTTGTCGACGGCGTAGGACTGGACGAACGCGAGGCCCCAGGGCGCGAGCGTGGTCCCCACCGTCGCCACGACGACGAGCAGGCCGTGGCGCGAGTGCGGCGGGCTCGGCACGACCAGGCCGCGTGCGGCGGCGCCCCAGTCGGGATGGGCGAGGAAGCCGGCGACCACGTAGGTGGCGAACACCGCGCTCAGCACAAGGAGCACGTGCTCGACGCGGTGGAAGGAGCCGCGCAGGACGAGCGTGGAAACCGCGAAGGCTGCCACCGGAACCGAGACCCACCGGGGGACGCCGCCGAGCAGCTCGCCGCCGGCGGCGATACCGGCGAACTCGGCGCACAGCGTGCCGAGGTTGGCGAGCACGAGCGCGCTGAGCGGCACCGCCGTCAGGCGCGGCCCGTAGCGGGCCCGCATGAGCGCGATCAGCCCCTTGCCGGTGACTACGCCGGTGCGCACGGCGAGCTCGTGAAAGACGACCAGCGCCGCCGTGGAGATCGTCAGCACCCACAGCAGCCGGTAGCCGTAGTCGGCGCCGAGAATGGAGTAGGTCGTGATCCCGGCCGGGTCGTCGTCGGAGAGGCCGGCGAGCACGCCGGGCCCGACCACAGCGAGCAACGCGACGAGCGAAAACCGCTGCGGACGCACACGGCGACGACGCGCGAGCTGCTCATGCGGGGCACGGCCGATGTGCGGCCGGCGGCGCCTCCTGCTCAGCTCACGTCCGTGGTCCCGCATCCGTAGATCCCTTCAGGGAGATAGGGGAACGACCGGATGGTGCGCGACGGCGTCCGCGCGTTGGTTCGTCGAATTTTCGAGGCGGCGAGGAAACAGGCGTGATGCCGCCACACGCTGCCAAGGGGCGCGCGAGAACCTCGTTTGGGGATGCGGCCGTCTTCGGCGGCGTGATCGCGGCCGTCGCCGTCGACCCCGGTCGCTTGGCGCGTCGATCGGCGACGGGCTCGTGCAGCCGACCGACACGAGCGGGCTCGGCCTGGGCACCACGACGACCTACATCTTCCTGGCCTGCATCGTGGTCCTGGTCACGTACCGACCCTGACCTAGCGGGATTAGACGATGGGCGAGGAGAGCAGGACGAGGCGATCGCCCAACGCCATCGCGTTCGAGCCGGCGTAACAGGAGATGTAGCCGAAGCCCGCTCCCCGACGCGCGACTCTCGTGAGGCGGGGGTCATCGAGCGCGAGTCCCGCGACGCGGGGCGTCATCGAGCCTGCTCCCCCACGCGACCGGTCCGGGCCCGGAGACGGCCGGATCGGTCGCCGCGGGGAGGCGACCCCGCCCTCGACCGATTGCACCGCGCGGAGGGCGGGTACCTGCGGGGCTTCCGACATAGGACGAAGAGGAGACACACATGGACCCGTTCGCCGTTCCCCGCGCCACCTTCGAGCTCTCCATGCGGCTCGCCACGATGCCGTTCGAGATCGGCGCCAAGCTGCTCGGCGCCCGCAACGGCGACGAGGGCGCCGACGAGCGCCCGGCCCGGAGCACACCGACCCGCCGGCGCTCAACGAGCAGCAGTCGCCGCTCCCAGAGCACCGGTAGCAGAAGCCAGTCGAGCCCACGCAAGCGTGGCGGCGGGTCGCAGCGCCGAAGCAGCGGAGCGTCGTCGCCGCGGAAGTCGCAGAGCCCGACCACGGCCTCGTCCAAGCGCGAGGCGCAGCGCCCGACCGCGGCATCGTCCGAGCGCGAAACGCAGCGCGCCACGCCTTCCTCGTCGCCCGCGGAGGGCGCCGAGCAGCGCGAGAAGCAGGGCCGCCCGGCGGCCGCGTCGCCGCAGCGCGAGCCCGCCGCGACGCCTGAGCCGGCGACGCCGAGGGACGCCGCCGTCGCCGCGGCGCGCACCGAGCCGACCCCCGACCATCAGGCGCCGACGCCGGCCGACTCTGCGACGCCCGAGGCGGCCACGCCGACCGATGCCGCTGTTGCCGCCTCGGCCGGTGGCGCCGCGGACGTACAGGAGCGGATCGAGGCCGCGGCGCGCGAGGCGTCCGAGAGCTCGTCCGCGACCGAGACGCCCGCGGCGCGGGTGCGTGAGCGGGTCGAGGCCGCTGCGCAGGGCGGGTCGCCGACCGGCGGCGAGCGTTCCACCGGCGCGACCGGAACCCAGGCCGCGACCAATGAGCCCCGCTCGCCCGCGACCCCGGACGGGGCGGAGCGCGCGCCGGAGTCCGAGCAGAGCGGCGCCGCCGAGCGGCGCAGCGGCGAGACGGGCGGTGGGTCCGAGTCGTCGCCGTCCGGCGAGAGCCAGAGCTAGCTTTCGAACCACCGCGGCAGGGGCGCGGGACGAATTCTGTCGACATGCTCGACAGAATTCGTCCCACCTCCGCGAGTCCCACGGCTTCAAGGGCTTCCACTGGTGCTTTCCATGCTCCTCGACACTTCGGGTGTCGCGCCGCGAGACACGCGGCTCCTCGCGTGATCCGGAGCGATGTCAAGGGATGAGCCCGATGCGCGGCGAAGATGGCGCCGGCAGCGCCGCGTCGCTCTCGGGGAACGGCACGGGTAAGGGAGTGGTCGCGGCCACCGAGATCCAGCGCCTGCTCGGGTGCCGGATGCGGTTCGGCGACATCGGCGCCGGGCGACACTCAGCACCGGCTAGCCGAGCCGTTCCTCCAGCACGACGACCACGGAGTCACCGGCCTCCCTGCCGATCGCCTTGCGCACGTCCGCCCTGACCGGGAGCTTGTGCGTGCCGTCTCCCAAGGCCATGAACGAGCTGCGGAACGGCCGCCCGTCGATGGTTCCGCGGACCTTGACCAGCCCGCGCGTCCCGAAGAACTCGACCGAGTCGGGCATGACGACGTAGGTCCAACCGCCCTTGCTCGGGCTCTTCTGCAGGGTGGCCTCGAAGCGCTTGTCGATGGGGCCGGCGATGTTGGTATCGATGTTCGTCATGGCCAGTAGGACCGCCCGCGACCGGCAAACTCATCGCTCGTAGCCTCCGGGCATGGCAACCGCGCTCAACGAGGCGACGCGTCGGCTGGTCGACGACCCCAACTTCGCCGTCGTCGCCACGATCAATCCCGACGGCAGCCCGCAGCAATCCGTCGTCTGGGTCAAGCGCGAGGGCGACCACGTGCTGTTCACGACGACCGAGCACCGCCGCAAGGGGCGCAATCTCGCGCGCGACCCGCGTGTCGGGATCCTGATCGTCGATCCCGACGATCCGTATCGCTACGTCGAGATCCGCGGCCGCGCGCAGCTGACCCCCGATCCCGACAACGCGCTCGGCAACGAGCTCTCCCACAAGTACCTCGGCGAGGATGTGCCCGAGGAGGCCGACTGGGTTCGCCGCGTCGCCGTACGGGTGGTCGTCGACAAGCTTACGGGCCCCGTGGCCGCCGGTTGAGATGCCACGCGGGTCACGTCCGCGCGTAGACGTGGACGGTCGCGCTCTCGAACGGCCGCGTCTCCACCTGGCGCAGTCGGATCGGTGCGGGAAGGTCCTTGAACAGACGGGCGCCTTCCCCGACGGCGACGGGATGGGTGACCAGCCGGTACTCGTCGACGAGGCCGAGGCGGACGAGCGACTGCGCGAACGCCGCGCCGCCATAGGCGACGACGTCCTTGTCGGTCTCGCGCCGTAGCCGGTCGATCTCCTCGGCGAGCTCGCCGCGGGCGACGCGCGACTCCGGCCAGCCGGCGTCCTCGTCCTCGAGGGTCCTCGAGAAGACCACCTTCGGGATCTCGTTCATCGGCTGCGCGTAGTCGGCGGTCGACGACGGCCAATACCCGGCCATCTCCTCGTAGGTCGTGCGTCCCATGATGTGTGTGCCGGTCTCCCACAGCCACGCCATCTTCATGCGCGTGAGCTCCGGGTCCTCCGCCGGCAGGCCGGCAGTCCCCTCCATCACCGGCCGCAGGCCGGAGCCGCTCGGCACGGCCACGATGCCGTCGAGCGAGATGCCCATCATCAGCACGATTCGGGCTTCCGTCATGTCCGCCGATCTCCTCTCTGTCGGATGACGCGCTCGACCGCCGCAAGGGCCTCCGGCACGCCGCCGCGGTGCTCGTCGCGCAGCTCCGCCGTGGGAAAGCCCCGATGGAGCATGCGCACGAGCGTCTTGTCCCCATGGGGCTCGAACACGAGCTCGAGCTCGGTGTCAAAGCTCGAGCCGTCCAGGCGGGTCTCGGTGGTGGCCAGCACCAGCCGGCGCGGGCGGTCGATGACCTCGAACACGTGCCGGTGGCGGTAGAGCTGGTCCGCGGCCGGCCCGAACTCGACGCTCCACACGCCGCCGACGCGCAGGTCGCAGGTCGAGCGAACGATCCAGCCCGGCACCGGCCCCCGGTAGAACGCGACTTGGCCGCCCGGCTCGGTGAACGCGTCGAACACCACCTCGGGCTCGGCGTCGATGACCCGCTCGACACGCAGCTCGTGCGTCACGGCTCGCGCGCGGTCCTTGCCTCGACGTAGGCGCCGAAGCTGTCCAGCCGCTGCTCGAGCGCCCGCCGGTAGGAATCGACCCAGCGCGTGACATCGGACAGCTCGGCCGGACCGAGCCGGCACTCGCGCGCCCGGCCCACCTTGGCGGTCCTGACGAGGTCGACCTCTTCGAGGACGCCGACGTGCTTCTTTATGCCGGTCAGCGTCAGGCCATACGGCGTCGCGAGCTCGCCGATCGTGGCGGGGCCGTCGGCGAGCCGCTCGAGGATGCCGCGGCGGGTCGGATCGGAGAGGGCGAAGAACATCCGGTCGAGTGTCGTCCCTGAATACTGCACCGATCGGTTCAGTATAACGCCGGCGAGCGGAGACCGGCTGGCCTGGCCTCCGAGGGCTAGGCTGGGCGGAGCACCGCGCGCGCGAAGCTCACGGTGAACGAGCGGCACCAGACGTACAGGGTCGAGTACTTGCGCACGTTGACCCCCGCGGGGATGTCGTACTGCTGGGTGCCCTTGTTTCCCTTGAGCGCGCCGAGGTCCTTGTAGTCGGTGACCTCGCCATCGGACTGCGGCTTGCCGGCGGCGAGGTAGACCCGCAGATCGGGACCGTTGGAGACCGACAGGTCGGTGAGCGTCAGCCGCTTGCCGCCGCGGGCGAGCTTGATTACCCGCGCCTGACCGGAGGCGGAACCCTCGGCCGCCGGCCGGATCGAGGCGGTGGCGACCTCCACGTTGACGGGTCGGCTGACCGCCTCGCGGGCGCGGGAGGGCTCGGCCCTCGTGGGTCGCTCGGGAAGGTTGCTCGCCGGCACCCCGGTGACCACCTTCTCGTTGACGGTGATGTCGCCGATCGACGTCAGCGCAAACCAGGCGCCGACCGCCACCGAGGTGGCGATCACCGCGCCGCGCACCCACCACCGCAGCCCGGGCACCCGCTTGGCGAGCTGGCTCAGCGTCACCCCGGCGACGAGCATCCAGGCGGCGCCGAAGCCGATCGAGGTGAAGTAGCCGGGCGCGATCGCGCCGGCGAACAGGTAGAGCCCGGCGAGCAGGACCGCGACGACGAGCGGCACGGCGAGGAAGCGGAGGGGCAGCGGCGGCGCGGCGGTCATGGTGCGAGTTTCGTCGCTGGGGCTTACCGATGCGTTACGTCGGTCACCGCATCTCGGCCGTCATCACGGGCATGGCGGGCGTCGGCGTCGCCGCGGGCTCGCGCTGCTTGCCCTCGCGCCGCAGCAGGGTGAGGCCCAGCGCGGGGAAGACGATCACCGAGAGCAGGCCGGCCGCGATCAGGGCCGCGCCGTTGGCCTCCGTGAGCACGCCGCTGTCCATGCCGATCTGCGACGCCGCGACGATGAACGGCAGCGACGTGGCCGGCGGCCTCGTCGGGCTCGCGCAGGTAGTTGATCGCGGCGTTGGCGCCAAACTGGGCGAAGCGGGCGGCGATCGCCCGGCCGATGCCCGCGCTGCCGCCGGTGACGAGGACGTTCTTGCCCTTCCGCCCCGGCATGGCCTGGCCTCGGTCGGCGAGACGGTGGGAGCGGCGGTCGACATGGTGCGTTCTCCTTGGCGGACGGTGGTTGCCGCCGTTGGTCCGTCAGGGCGCCGGGCCGTTACACCGCGACCGCACGCGCAACCTCTTTCGCAAGATCGGTGTATCCAGCCGGGAGGATGCCGTCGAGCGCGCCCACGCGCACGAGCTCATCCGCTGGTCGACCGCTTGCCCGGACCATGAGGCTGGCTTACCTCGACAACCTGAAGGTGCTGCTGGTGGTCGGAGTGATCGCCGTGCACGCCGCCATCGTCTACGGAGTCGACGGGTCGTTCTACCTCGAGGGCTACGAGGAGATGGGCAGCGGCGGCATCGCCGTCATCACGGTCTTCGTGGCCGTCGGCTTCTTGTTCGGGCTCGGCGCGTTCTTCCTGATCGCCGGGCGGTTGAGCGGACCGTCGCTGGACCACAAGGGTCCGCTGCGGTTCGTGGGCGATCGCCTGACGCGGCTGGGGATCCCGGTGGTCTTCTACGTGCTGGTCATCGCGCCGCCGATGGAGTACGTCAAGTACCGGCACGAGGGCGGGCATGGCGGCTTCCTTCGGTATGCGCGCGATCAGTTCACGGATCCGGCACCAGGACCGACGTGGTTTCTGGAAGCCCTGCTGGCGTTCTCGCTCGCCTACGGGCTCGTGCGCTGGCTGCGCCGTGCCCCGGCCGAGCCGTCGCGCGAGCCGCTGCGCGGAGGGCGGCTCGCCGGCGTCGCGGTCGCCATCGCCGTGCTCTCGTTCGCGACCCATCTCGTCGTGCCGTATGGCGAAGAGCACCTGCACATCCAGTTCGCGCTCTTCCCGCAGTACGCGATCCTGTTCGGGCTCGGCTGCGCCGCCGGGCGACGCGGCTGGCTTGAGACGTTGACGCCGGAGCTGCGCCGCCGGTGCGGCATCGCGGGCATGGCGGCCGTTGTCGCGCTCGCCGCGCTGCTGCTCGGCGGCGGGTTCACCGACGGCGAAGCCGAGCGGGACCTCTACGCCGGCGGGTGGCACTGGCAGGCCGCCGGCACGTCGCTGGTGGAGGGTGCGCTCGCTGCCACGCTGCCGCTGTTCCTGATCGGCTGGTTCCGTGTGCGCTGCAGTCGGCAGGGCCGGCTGCTGCGCCGCATGACGCCGAGCGCGTACGGGGCGTTCGTCATCCACCCTCCGGTGGTGGTCGGGCTGGCGCTGGCGCTGCACCGCGTGGCGATTCCGGCGGAGCTGAAGTTCGCCTTGGCCCTCGTAGGCGCCGTGGCAGGCTCGTTTGCCATCACCGCGCTGGCCATGCGCATCCCGGCCGTCGGCCGCATCATCGGGTCGGCGCCACGAGCTCATCTGCGCTCGCGGCCACCGTCTCCCGCAGCGCCTCCCGGGTCGTCTACCGCGGCCTCCAGCCCAGCTCGCGCCAGCTCCCATCCGTGATCGAGGGCGGCGCTAGTTCCAAGGCAGCGCCGAGCGCCGCGACCAGTAGGCGTCGGGTGGCTCGGGCTCGACCTCCGGCACGGTCCCGCGCCGGTCGCGCGCGATGAGGTTGCTGCGTACCTGCTCGACGGTGGCGGCGCCGCTGAGGACGACGTCGCACCACGGCTGGGCCAGCGCGGCCGCGATGCCGACGGCATCCCAATCCGGACCGAGCGCCTCCGCGAGCCTCCCATTCGCCAGTGCCTCCTTGACGATCACTCCCAGCCCCGCGTCGTGAGCGCGCGCAAGCGCCGGCCCGGCCGAGGGCTCGAGCAGGTTCCACGTGGCCTGGACGCAGTCGAAGCCGTCGACGGCGAGCGCGCGGTCGATCGTCGCGGCCTGATCCGGGCCCGTGGTCGTCAGCCCGATCGCGACTCCGGTGCCGCGCAGGGCGTCGAGCTCGCCGCGCACGGCGTCGTCGTCGAGCACGCCGCTCTCGATCGTCGCCGAGTGGATCTGGTACAGCGACAGGTGCGCGCCCAGCAGGGCGCGCGTCTCGCCGAGCTGGCGGCGGAGCGCGTCGACGGAGAGGTCCTTGACCTCGGGTGGATCGGCGTCCACCTGCCAGTTGGCCGTGTACGTGTAGCCCCACTTCGAGCCGACGGTCACGTTCCCGGGCGTCAGGCCGCGGGCAGCGAGCCAGGAGGCGAGGAACGCCTCGGCGCGGCCGTAGGAGCGCGCGGCGTCGAAGTAGCGGATGCCGCTCGCGTAGGCCGCGTCGAGCACCTCGTGCGCGTGCCGCTCCATGGCCTCGACGGACCGGTCAGGACCGAGGTCGCGGCCGTGACCGACCGTCAGATAGCCCGGCCGCCCGAGCGCGGCGAGCCCGAGGCCGATCGCCGTGACCGGCAGCCCCGACCGGCCGAGCCGGCGTTCCCACATGCCGCGCGCCTCAGCCATCGGCATCCCAGACCGCGCGCCGGGCGCCGATCTCAACCGGTCGCTGCTTGGGCGAAGCCAGGCGCCATGGTGCGCCCGAGCCGAAGCGTCCCGTGGGCCTGGTCGACGGGATGGCCGCAGAGCTGGAGCTCGTAGACGGCGTCACCCGGCCAGCGCACGCCACCCGCCGAGAGGTCCTCGTAGGTGATCGGTCCGTCGGCCTCGCGGAGGATCTCGAGCGCTCGTTCGGCATCAGGGGTGAGCACGCTTTCGTGTTGCCCAGCGGGCGCGGCCGTCACACGCCTTTCCTCTGGCTTGACGAGGGAGATCCGGAACGCCCCGGGCCCGGCGGGTGTACAAGCGGCAGTGGTGGTCCGGCCGCTCGATCATCCGGGGCTCGCCGATGCCGAGCTCGTGGAGCGCGCACAGCGTGGCGACGTCGTGGCATACGAGCAGCTCGTCGAGCGGTACCGGGAGCCGGTGTTCCGGGCGGCGTACCTCGTGACGCGATCGGCGGTCGAGGCCGAGGAGGCCGCGCAGGAGGCATTCGTCAAAGCGCACGGCGCGCTGCACCGCTTCCGCGCGGGCTCTCCGCTGCGGCCCTGGCTGCTGCGGATCGCCGTCAACGAGTCGCGCAATCGCCGGCGCTCCGCGCACCGGCGCGAGGCGCTGACGCTGCGCGCGGCGCAGGAGCGGCCTTCCGGGGACGCGGACCCGTCCCCGGAGGCCGCCCAGCTCGCCGGCGAGCGCCGCCGCGCGCTGCTGCGGGCGGTCGAGGGGCTTCGCCCAGACGACCAGCTCGTGATCGCGTGCCGATTCTTCCTCGAGCTGTCCGAGCGTGAGACCGCCGCCGTGCTCGGCTGGCGCCGCGGGACGGTCAAGTCGCGGCTGTCGCGGGCGCTCGGCCGCCTGCAGACCGAGCTGGGGGAGGAGGCCCCGTGAGCGCGGAGCGGCTCGAGCGCGAGCTTGACGCCCTGGCCGGCGAGCTCGCCTACCCGCCCACTCCGGCGC
>JBJMKX010000024.1:0-3226 GCA_045805605.1 Solirubrobacteraceae bacterium | reverse complement strand
GTCTCGGCGCTGGCGCAGAACTACGCGATGACCTTCGCCGCGGTGCAGAAGCACGTCGCGGTGCTGGAGCGCGCGGGGCTCGTGACCAAGCGGCGCCGTGGTCGCGAGCAGCTGGCCAGCGGTGAGGTGGAGGCCGTGCGTCTCGACGGTCGCCGGGAAGCCCGGCGGCCCCCACCAGCGCTCGAGCTTGCGCGGGTCCGCCCACAGCTCCCATACCTGACCGATCGAGGCGTCGAACTCTGCGATCAGGGTGACGGTCAGGTTGTCGTAGTCCGTGTCGACGCTCGTGACGCCCAATTCGTTCCTTTCATCGAAGTAGGTCCGACATCCGGTCGACGCGCCCGCGCCAGGTCGCCTCGAGCTCGTCGAGGGCCTGCCGCGCGCGGCCGACCGCGCCGGCATCGGTGTGCACGAGCTGCTCCCGCCCGCGGCGCTCTTTGGTGACCAGGCCGGCCCGCTCCAGCACGGCGACGTGCTTCTGCACGGCCGCGAAGCTCATCGGGTAGGCCTGGGCGAGTCGCGATACCGAGGGCTCGCTGGCGGCGCAGCGGCGAAGGATGTCGCGGCGGGTCGAATCGGCCAGGGCGCGAAACAGCTCGTCGACCGCCTCGGCGTCGAGATCACCTACAACCATTTGGTTGTAAGATTATCGACTTCGACCGAGACGAGAGGAGCAGAGATGAGGCTGACGACCAACACACAGGTCTCCGTCGATGGAGTGATGCAGGCAAACGGCGGGCGGGATGAGAAGCTCGACCCCGGAATGGAGCGCGGCGGATGGGCCAGGCCGCTGTTCGACAACGAGGCCATGACCTTCGTCCAGCAGTTCTACCAGCGCGCCGACGCGTTCCTGTTCGGCCGGCGGACCTACGAGCTCTTCGCCGGCTACTGGGGCGTGAGGGAAGATCTGGAGGACCCCATCGTCGGTTCCTTGAACAGGCAGCCCAAGTACGTCGCCTCGAATACGCTCACCGAACCGCGCTGGGCGAACACGACCGTCCTGTCCGGTGAGGTCGCGGCGGCCATCGGCGAGCTGAAAGACAAGCCGGGGGGTGAGCTGCAGGTGCACGGCAGCGGCGCCCTGACCCGGTGGCTGCTCGAGAACGAGCTCGTCGACGAGATCAACCTGCTCATCTGCCCAGTGGTCGTCGGCCAGGGCACGCGGCTATTCCCCGACGCCGGCCCGGACATCGCGCTTGACCTGGTCGACGCGCGAGCCTTCCCGAAGGGCATAACGCTCCAGGTCTACCGGCCGGCCGGGCGCCCGCAGTACGCAACGTGACGGCCGACTTGGAGCACGTGACATAGAACCGCTGCTCCGGGCAAGCAGCGCATCGAATCCGGCAAGGTTGGTAGTTCCTCGAACGTTCCGCTTCCCATGCGAAGCAGCTGGCGAGCGAGAGTGCTTCGCAGGAGATCCAGCGTCTGCATCAAGCGAGGTACCGCTCAGGCTCCAGGGGCCTCGCTTTGAACCTCCTTTTCCAGGGCGTCCAGGAGGCTACCCATGCCCCCGGCGCGCCGGGCCGGGAACTCGTAGCCGTCGAGGAACGCACCCTGCTCGGTAAAGACCAAGCGGGTGCCGTTGTCGCCCACGTGTCTGAACTCCACCGTCGCAAGCGAGACCGAGATCCTCGTCTCCTCCAACTGCATGTCGTAGGTGTAGTCGGATAGTCGCCGGGTGCTGAATCCGCGGTGCCGGGAAACCCGGCCCCCGCGTCCTTCGAGATGCGCGACCGCCGGATGCAGGGCCCGCTGCCGCCAAAGAGGTAGTTCGGCCGTGGCTTTCCCGCCTCGGTCGGGCATCATGACAATCGGGTCCACCAAGGGAGAGATCGCCATGACGCAGATCGAGGAGCGTCCCGCCACGACCGCCGCGGAGACGGCCGAGACGTGGTTGGCCACGTTCAACAACGCGCTGGAGAACGGCGACACCGCCGCCGCCTCCGAGATGTTCCTGGAGACGAGCTTCTGGCGCGACCTGGTCGCGCTGACCTGGAACCTGACGACGGTGGAGAACCCGGACGGCATCAGGGCGATGCTCGACGCGACGCTCGCGCACTCGCGCCCGCACGGTTTTCGCACGACCGAGCCGGCGACCGAGACCGGGGGCGTCATCGAGGCGTGGATCGAGTTCGAGACCGAGGTCGGGCGCGGCAACGGCCTCCTTCGCCTGCGCGACGGCAAGGCGTGGACGCTGCTCACGGCGCTCTACGAGCTCAAGGGGCACGAGGAGCCCCGCGCCGACAAGCGACCCAAGGGCACGGAGCACGGCGCCTTCCGTGATCGCCAGACCTGGCTCGAGCGCCGGATGCGCGAGAGCAAGGAGCTCGGCTACCAGACGCAGCCCGAGGTCCTGATCGTCGGCGGCGGCCAAGGCGGGATCGCGCTCGGCGGCCGGCTGCGGCAACTCGGGGTTCCGACGATCATCGCCGACAAGCACCCGCGCCCCGGTGACCAGTGGCGCAAGCGCTACAAGTCGCTCTGCCTCCACGACCCGGTCTGGTACGACCACCTGCCCTACATCAAGTTCCCCGAGAGCTGGCCGGTGTTCTCGCCGAAGGACAAGATCGCCGACTGGCTGGAGATGTACACGCAGGTAATGGAGCTGAACTACTGGGGCTCCACGACGGTCACGAGCGCCAGTTACAACGCGGACTCGAAGGAGTGGACGGTCGAGCTCGAGCGCGAGGGGCACCCGCTCACGCTGCGCCCCAAGCAGCTCGTGCTGGCCACCGGCATGTCGGGCAAGCCGAACATGCCCGAGCTGCCTGGCCAAGACGTGTTCCGGGGCGACCAGCACCACTCGTCGGCCCACCCCGGCCCCGACGCCTATGCCGGCAAGCGGTGCGTCGTCGTCGGCTCGAACAACTCGGCCTTCGACATCTGCGGCGCCCTCTGGGAGGTGGGCGCGGATGTGACGATGGTCCAGCGCTCGTCGACGCACATCGCCCGGTCGGACTCGCTGATGGACATCGGGCTCGGGGACCTCTACTCCGAGCGTGCGGTGCGCTCCGGCGTGACGACGGAGAAAGCGGACATGATCTTCGCGTCGCTGCCTTACCGGATCATGCATGAGTTCCAGATCCCGCTCTACGAGCAGATGGCCGAGCGCGACAAGGAGTTCTACGACCGGCTCGAGGCGGCCGGCTTCGACCACGACTGGGGCGAGGACGGCTCGGGCCTGTTCATGAAGTACCTGCGCCGCGGGTCGGGCTACTACATCGAC
>JBJMKX010000023.1:0-7483 GCA_045805605.1 Solirubrobacteraceae bacterium | reverse complement strand
AAGCCGTGCGCCGAGATGTTCGTCACCTCAGCTTCCGAAGCGGCTGGTCGACGCATCTCGAATCTCCTGCTCGCGGTCCTCGACAGGTTTGCTCTCCGCGCGCCTGAGCGGGCGCCTGGCGGTGTCGATTCCGGGACACATCCGGGACACATTTCGCCTCAGTCCGACCCACCGGTATCCCGAAACGTGCCGATTTGCAGCCACTTCCCGATGCCGGAGGAGGGACTCGAACCCCCGACACGCGGATTATGATTCCGCTGCTCTAACCGACTGAGCTACTCCGGCGGGGGTCGTCAGTTTAGGGGCGTCAAGGGCGGGCCACGATGAGGGCGACGGTCACTGCGCCGAGGAGGACGCCGGCCGCCGTGATCGTCCACATCAAGCCCGAGCCAGGCCGGGCGAAGGCGCCTCGCATCACCGCCGCCTCGACGTCGTGGTGGCGCCAGGTGCCGTAGGCGAACAGGACGATTCCGAGCACCGCGTACCCGGCGCCGACCACCGTGTAGGGCCAGGTGGTGCCCTCGGAGAGCTCGGGGATCACCTTGCCGACGGCCAGCCCGACCGCAACGGCCGTGAGGCCGGTCCGCCACCACGCCATCCCGCTGCGCTCATTGGCGAGGAGGGTGCGGCGGGTGGCGTCGCCCGCCTCGTCGAAGCGGCCGCTGCCGGGCGGCTCGGTGTCTAAGGGACGGCGATGCATGGGCGCACGACCGTCGTTCCGCCCAGTTCGATGTGCGGCGCCTCGGCGGCGATCCGCTCGGCGGTCTCGAGCGACTCCGCCTCGACCAGCAAGTAGCCGCCGATATCGAGCTCCTCCAGCTCGAGGTCGGTCACGCCGTTGCGCGCGACCACCCGGCCGTTGGGCTCGAACGGTGCGCCCGCCCGCAGCTGTCCCGACTGGGCGAGCCCCGCCATGTACTCGACCCACTTCTGGTTGTAGGCGACCGTCTGGGCGTCGGTCGCATCCGGTGCAGCTTGCCGGCCGACGAAGAGGAGCAGGTATTGAGCCATCGAGCGGCGACGATACCGCTCGGAGCGCTGACCACGGCCGCCCTGGGCCTCGGGACCGCACGAACTGCGGCGATGAAACGGTGGGTGCGAACGGGTCAGCAGAGGTGGGCCGAGTTGGGTCTCATATAGCGACCTAAGTCGGCCCACGTGGGCCGCCAAGCCCACGCCGTCAGGCACCGTGGGGCGCGTCGCCGTCCTGGCCGGCGCCCGGAAGAATTCGCAGGTCGTTTGATCTCGGCGAGCCCAATGGAGAGGATCGGGTCATGAGTCGCCTGCACATCTCAGCGGCGTCATCCCCGGGCGCGGCCCATGATGGCAATCGCGAGTTCCTGCACGTCATCGCCTCGGTCATCGATCACGATGGCGACGCCGTCGACGATCTCTCAAGCTCAGACTTCGCCGCGGAGGCCATGATCGTCGGGCCGGGCGGGCCTCCCGTCGAGATCGCCGCCGTTTCGGAGCGTTCTCCGGGCATATATCTGGTCGACCTCGAGCCGAGACGGCCGTGGACGGACGGCACCTACCTCGTAGCGCTGACCGTCGAGAATCACCACGACCGCGGACAGACGATCGTGGCCGCGCCCATCCCTGAGTAAGGCGGCCGTTCCGCACTCCGGTCGATGTCGGGGGGAAAACTCGGCCCCCACGTGCGTCGGCCGGCGGCGAGGACCGCCGCCCGGCTCAGGCCAACCGCCACGCCGCAGCGTGCCCCGAGCAGTCGTACAGGCCGTTGACACTGCTGACCCGCTTGCACGTGGTGGTCACCGGCTTCCATCGCCCGCTTCGCGCCCGTTCGGCCGTCGGCGGTGGCGTTGACCCCGCCCCCCGGCGTGGGCCGGCACCCACCGGACCTTGCCCGATTGCACGGCGTCGGCGAGCCAGGTCGCGGTGACCTCGCTCTCGCGGTCGGAGAAAGCCGCCGAGGCCCGCGACGCTCGCATCGGTGGGGAGGATCGCGGTCGCGGCGCCCGACTGGCTCGAGACCGTCACCGTGCCGCCGCCGTGGGCCTTCGGGTAGGCGACCGCCTCGCTGAGCGACGAGCTGTTGCCGCCGAAGCTGCCGCCCGGCAGGCCGCCGGCGAAGCCGCCGCCGGGTACCGAAGGGCGTTCCCGGGAAGCGCCGCGCCGCCGCCGGGCGAAGCGTTGTTGCCGGGGTCAAGGGCCGCCGCCCCGACCTCAAGACCGCCCACGAAGTCCTTTCGCTCGCCACCATCGTCGCCGTCGCCGTCCACGCCCTGGTTCTGATCGGCGACAAGTTCCTGCACCCGTCGCTCGCCGACGTGACGATCCGTTCGTCAGCGACTACAAGACGGTGTGGACCACGCTCGGGATCGTCAGCGGCTGGGCGCTCGTGTTCCTCGCCCTCTCGTTCTACCTGCGCAAGTACATCGGCGTCCAGCGCTGGCGCGCCCTGCACCGCTTCACCGCGCTGGCGTGGATCCTCGGTGCCGCGCACTCCCCGGGTGAGGGAACCGACGGCGGCCAGGTGTGGTCCCTCGTGATGACAGGGGTGGTGGCGGTGCCGGCGGTGCTGCTCCTGGTCACCCGGCTGGCGCCAGCGCGCCACCGCCTCGCTTGAGGGACGAAGCTTCGACAACGAGTCCGTAGGTTGGGGGCCGTGGCCACCGTCCTCTACGACGACGACTGCGGGTTCTGCGTCTGGTGCATGGGCAAGGTGCTTGCTCTGGACCGTCGGGGCGTGCTCGAGCCGGTCGCCCTCCAGGACCCGCGCGCTCCGGCGCTTCTGCCGGGCATGGACGAGGAGACGCGGATGCGCTCGTGGCATCTGGTCGAGGGCGGGCGCGTGAGCTCGGCCGGTCAGGCGTTCGGGCCGCTGCTGCGGCTGCTCCTCGGGGCACGCGCCGCGGTGCTGGCCGACCGCGCCTACTACGCGGTGGCCAACCGCCGCTCGGCGTTCGGGAAGCTGGTCACCGAGGCGGCAAAGCGGCGGGCTCGAGCACGCATCGCCGAGCACCGCCGAGCGCCGCACTGACGGACGGCTACGCCTCCGACTCGGCCAGTCCCACCGCCACGAGGTCGAGAGGGTGCACCCACGCCTCCGCGAGGAGCGCGCCACCGCGGGCCTGGAGCGCGTCGCGCAGCCCGATCGCCCAGCGGTGTTCGAGCAGGGCGATGGCGACGGTCGCGCCGGGCGGGATGGCGTCGGCGACGTACCAGATGTCCTCCTCCTGCTCGGATGCTCCCGGGGGTGGCGCGCCGCCGTCGTCAGTGCCGTGCAAGCCAGTGAGCACGGCGACCTTGGCGCCGCCGTCGGCCGTGGCCGAGACCTCGAGGGCCTCCATCTGTCCGTCGCTGTGGTGGCGGACGACCATCAGGTCGAGCAGGCGGACGATGTCGTGCTCGGCGAGCCGCTGGAGCTCGGCGAGGACTTCACCGGTCGGCTCGCCGCCACCGACGTCGACCACCAGGAGCTGCACGGGTCCGGTAGCCATCATCCACCTCCCAGCAGCTGGGCCTTGGCCCGCTCGAACTCGGCGTCGTTCAGCGCGCCCGAGGCCTTGAGGTCGCTCAGCTGCGTGAGCTTGTCGACGATCGATGTCCCGCCCGCGGGCGCGGCGGCAGCCGGCGCCGCGGCGGGGGCGGCCTGCTGCGGCGGTGCCTGCTGCTGCTCGAGCGTCGAGATGCGTTCGTCCTGGCCCTGTTCCTGCTGCTGGTCGGCCATCTGCGACTGGGCGCGGTGCTTGCCCGCCACGTAGGCCCCACCGCCCACCATCGCGGCTCGAAGAAGTGGTCGTCGTCTTCTCATGAACATGCGAGCGATCATTCCAGACCACCGATGGCCCTGCTGGCTTTTCCCAACGTCTCCGAAGCGCGCGAGGCGGCGACCGTCGATGCGCTGAAAACCGTGTGGTCGCCGGCGCGCGTGCTCGACCTCCACGCCGACCCGCACCACAACCGCACCGCGATCACGCTAGTCGGCGATCCGGGCTCGCTGGCGGGGGCGCTGGTCGGTGGCGCGCGGGAAGTCGTCGCCCGCGTGGACATCCGCGGCCACGAGGGTGCGCACCCGTTCGTGGGTGCGCTCGACGTGGCGGCGGTGGTCTGGCCGGATGCCGCCCATCGCGGCGCCGCCTGCGCCGAGGCGCTGGTGGCGGCCGACGAGCTGGCCCGACGGCTCGACGTTCCCGTGTTCCTGTACGGGGAGCTGGGCGGCGGCCGTACGCGGGCCGAGCTGCGCCGCGGCGGGCAGCAGGAGCTCCGGCGCCGCATGGCGGCGGGCGAGCTCGCGCCCGACTTCGGCCCGCCGCGCATGCATCCGACGGCCGGCGCCACGCTCGTCGCCGCCCGCCCGCCGCTCGTCGCGTTCAACCTCTGGCTGGCACCGGTGGCCACGCTCGACGAGGCGCGCGCCGCTGCCGCCGCCGTTCGCGCCCGGCTTCCGGGCGTCCGCGCGCTCGGCTTGCAGCTCGGCGACCGGCTGCAGGTCTCGATGAACGTGGAGCGGCCGGACCTCGTCTCGCTGGCGGAGGTCACCGCGGCGGTGCGCGCGCGCGTCCCGGTGGTCGAGGCAGAGCTCGTGGGCCTGGCGCCGCGGGCGGCGCTCGAGGGCTTTCCCCCGGACGTGCCGCTGGACGGCGCGGAGCGCGTGCTCGAGGACGCACTAACCTCATAGCTCAGCCATGGCCCAGACCAAGCGCAAGCGGCGCAGCAAGCATCGGGGCACCGCCGCCGGCACGATCGAGTCGCGCGGCCGCACCGGCCGCAAGCCGGCCGGCACCGAGAAGAAGGGCAGCGGCGGCAAGGGCGCGACCGCCGCCGAGCGCCGCGCCGACCGGCTGAGCCGGCCCCCGAGCTGGCGCTCTGCCATCAACCGCGCCGCGATCGCGGCGGTGATCCTCGTCGCGCTGTCGATCTTCCTCTTCAAGCAGAAGCCGGCCGCGTCGATCGCGTTCGCCGGCTTTGCGCTGATCGTCTACATCCCGATGGGCTACTACCTGGACCGGTTTCTCTACAACCGGCGCATGCGCTCGCAGGGGAAGCAATGAGCGGCCTCGACGTGCGCATGTGCACCGTCGGACCGATCCAGGAGAACTGCTTCGTGGCGCGGCGTGCCGGCAGCGATCGCGGCGTAATCGTCGACCCCGGCGACGAGGCCGACCTCATCCTCCACGCGGTCGACGAGCTCGGCGTGGGCATCGACGCGATCCTGGTCACCCACACCCACTTCGACCATATCGGCGCGGTGGCGCCGGTGGCCAAGGCGACCGGCGCGCCGGTCTACTGCCCCAAGCTGGAGACGGTCGTGCTCGCCGACATCAACCGGTACGTCCCGTTTGCCGGCTTCGGCCCCTTCGATAGCTACGACGCCGACGAGACCGTCGAGGGCGGCGAGCGCCTCCAGCTCGCGGGCATGGACATCGAGGTCCTGTCCACGCCTGGCCACTCTCCCGGTCACGTGACGTACGCCATGCAGCAGGAGGGCGCGCTGTTCAGCGGGGACGTGCTCTTCCAGGGCTCGGTGGGGCGTGTCGACCTCCCCGGCGGCGACTGGGAGACGCTGCTTGCGTCGATCGGCATGCTGGTCGAGCGCTTCGACGCGGACACGACCGTGTATCCGGGGCACATGGGGATCACGACGCTCGGCAGCGAGCGCGCGACCAACCCGTTCCTGCAAGAGCTCGCCGGGCATTGAGCGAGCGGGTCCAGGCCCCGCGCGGCACGTTCGACGTGCTGCCGCAGGACGAGCCGGCGCGCGCGGCGCTCGAGCGCGAGGCGCGGCGAATCCTTGGCCGCGCCGGCTACCAACGCCTGGAGACGCCGATCTTCGAGGCCACCGAGCTGTTCGCGCGAGGGGTCGGCGAGGCGACCGACATCGTGCGCAAGGAGATGTACACGTTCGACGACGGCGGTGGTCGTTCGGTCACGCTGCGGCCGGAGGGCACGGCGCCGGTGTGCCGGGCCTACGTCGAGCACGGCATGCACAAGCTCGCGCAGCCGGTCAAGCTCTGGTACCTCGGCCCCTTCTTCCGCCGCGAGGCGCCCCAGAAGGGGCGGTACCGCGAGTTCTTCCAGGTCGGGGCCGAGGCGCTGGGCTCGGACCAGCCGGCCGTCGACGCCGAGCTGATCGTCCTGCTGGCCGACCTCCTGCAGACGCTTCAGGTTCGGGCGCGGCTGCGGATCTCGAGCCTCGGCACGCGAGAGACGCGCGCCCAGTATCGCGAGGCGCTGATCGCCTTCCTGCGCGCCCACGACCGGGAGCTCAGCGCGGACGTGCGCGAGCGCATCGACCTCAATCCGCTGCGGGCATTCGACTCCCCCCATCCGGGCACGCGCGCGGCCATGGAGCGCGCCCCCCGCCTCTTCGACGCCCTCGACGACGCCGACCGCGAGCACTTCGACGCGGTGACCGCGATGCTCGACGACGCCGGCATCGAATGGGAGCTCGACACGACGCTCGTGCGCGGCCTGGACTACTACACGCGCACGGTGTTCGAGTTCGAGTCGCCCGACCTCGGGGCCCAGAGCGGCGTGGGGGGCGGCGGCCGCTACGACCGGCTGGTCGAGGAGCTGGGGGGTCCCCCGACGCCCGCCTGCGGCTGGGCGGCGGGGATCGAGCGGATGGTCCTCGCCGCCGAGCCGCTGGAGGCGCGTCCGCAGGTCGACCTCTTCGTCGCCTACGCGAAGCCGCAGTACGCACGCGAGGCGCTGCGGCTCGCCACCGCGGCGCGCCGGGGCGGACTGCACGCGGAGGTCGAGCTCGCGGGCCGCTCGCTGAAGGGCCAGCTCAAGCAGGCGGACCGGGTCGGCGCTCGATACGTTGCGCTCCTGGGCGACGAGGGAGCGCAGCTGAAGGACATGCACAGCGGCGACCAGCACGCGATCGACCCCGACGCGGTGGCCGACGCCGTGCGGCGCGAGCGGCCGGTCGCTTGAGGCCGCCGCGCGCGAACCCCTTCCGGGACGCCTGGGCCGGCGAGCTGCGCGCCGACCGCGCCGGCCTCGAGGTCCGGGTCGCGGGCTGGGTGCACCGACGCCGCGACCACGGCGGGCTCATCTTCATCGACCTGCGCGACCGCTCGGGGATTCTCCAGCTCGTCTTCCACCCCGAGCACGCGCCCGAGGCGCACGAGCGCGCCCACCGCCTGCGCAGCGAGGACGTGCTCAGCGCCCGCGGTCAAATCGCGAGGCGCGAGCCTCAGAACGTCAACCCCGGGCTGCCGACCGGCGAGATCGAGCTCGACGTGGCCGACTTCGAGCTGCTCGCCGACGCGAAGCCGCCGCCGTTTCCGATCGACGAGGACGCCGACGTCGACGAAACGCTGAGGCTCCAGCACCGTGCTCTCGATCTCCGCCGGGACCGGATGCGCGACGCCATGGCCTGCCGCCACCAGGTCATCGCCGTCATCCGCCACCACCTCAACACGCGCGACTTCCTCGAGCTCGAGACGCCGATCCTCACGCGCTCGACCCCCGAGGGCGCGCGCGACTTCCTCGTGCCCGCGCGCGTGCG